>JAKLKD010000016.1 GCA_023150845.1 Myxococcota bacterium
CTCGCCGCGCTGAGCCGCAGCCAACCCAAGGATCGGGCCGCCGCGCCGCGCACGCCCGCGTCGGCGTCCCCGCGGAGCGCGGAGATGAGGGCGTCCCCGAGCTGGGCCCCCTGGGGGTGCACCCCAGCGGCGGCGGCGGCCTCGGCGCGCACCAAGGCCGAGGGGTCGCTGAGGCCCTGGCGGAGGAGCTCAAAGGTCGCCGCGGCGTCGGGGTGTTTTCGGGCGCCGACGAGCATCGCCGCCCGGACCTCCGCCTCGGCCTCGGCGGCGTAGAGCCCGCGCAGGGTGTCGCCGGAGAGGGCCTCGTCCGCGCTCACGGCCCGGGCCAGAGACACCCGCATCGCCTTGGACTCGCCGCCGTGAAGCAGGCGGTCCACGAGGATCGGCAAGGCGAGGTCCTCGCTGAGCAGCGGGGAGCTGAGCGCCGGGGTGCCCGCCCGGGTCGTCACCGGCGGGAGCGCCGCCACGCGGCCCGCGAGCTCCGGGTCGGCGCGGAACGCCAAGATGACCTCGGCCTGGTGGCGAACCCGCCAGTCGGCGTGGGCGGTGAGTGCCTCCAGCTCGCCAAGGCTAAGGGTCGGGCTCACGACGAGCTCATCCCGGGCCAGCTCGTACTGGGTGGCGGTCTGGAAGGTGGTGAGGAGCGCGGCGGCGTCTTGGGCCGAGGCGGCGGGGGCGGCGGCGGCCAGGGCGAAGGCCAGGCCCGCGAGGCGCGCGACGAAGGAGGTGCGGCGGTGGGTCATGGGCTCAGTCCTGCAGGAGGTGGAGGCCGACCGTCCACCAGTCGGCGAGCGGGGCGCGGGAGACGTTGGTGCCGCAGTGAACCTCACCGAGACCCATGTGGTAGACGTACCAGTCGTCCAAGAAGACGGCCTCGACGCTCGGGGGCATCAAGGCGCGCACGGCGGCGATCATCGGGTCGGCGCTCTGATCGACGCCTTCGCCGCGGATGAAGGGGTCGGCCATGAACAGCTTCACGCCCTCGCCTTCGGGGTTCCAGACCGTGAGGTTCGCCATGCCCGGCAAGAGGGCGACGGCGCCGTAGGCTTGGCCCCAGGGCTCGTAGAACAGGCCGGGGATACGGATGACGTCGGACTCGCTGAGCCCGAGCTCGGTCAAGAACAGCTCCAGGTTCGGCTCGACGTGGTCCCGGGTGATGTCCTCGTTCAGCTCGCGCAGGCCGGGCTCGTTGAGGATGTCGCCGACGGTGTCCATGTCGTGCCCCTCGTAGCGCGACTCCCGGCCGTTCCAGCGGGTGAGCTCGGTGTCGGGGTCGAGGGACTCCAGGACCTCCCAGGCGACGTTGGCGTCGCTGACGATGACCCAGAAGCCGTGGGGGGCCGCCGGGTCGGGGATGGTCGAGATGAACTCATCGACGTGGCCGACGATGAGCCAGGAGGTGTCGAGGGAGAACGGGCGCTGGAGCTGCTGGGCGTCGAGCATCTCCTGCAGGGCCTTGACGGGCCCACCCGTGGGGCCGATGCCGTAGTAGACGCGGCCGAAGGGGTAGTCCACGCCGTCTACCGTGACCGGCGGCGAGCACTCGAGGTTGCCAAAGCTGTCCTGGCTCGTGGCCCGGGAGCCCGCGCCCCAGGTGGCCCGGCCGAAGTCAGCGTCCTCCATGAAGTCTTCGGGCACGTCGTCGAGGCCGCGGCCCCCGCCGCTGCGGATGCTGTCGATGACGAAGTCCATGAAGGACTCCGGGGCGCTCATGGTGCCGAGCTCAAGCTCGTCCTGCACCCAGACGTCATAGCCGTAGGACCCGCCGGGGATCGGCGTGAAGTCGTCGCCGAGCTGCTCCGAGATCTCGGAGATCATGCTCGTGTTCTGGTAGGAGTCGCCGAGCCCGCCGCTTGAGACCGACATCGCCCAGAGGTGGGTGGCGGGCTGGAGGTGGTGGTTCAACAGGAGCGGCGCGCCGCGGAACGGCACCACGAGGGGCTCGCCCTCGACGCCCTCCTCGTCCACATCGACGAGGGTGAGGCTCGCCGCGCCGAGGGGATCGCGGAGCTGCACCGCCAGGCTGACCTCACGCTCCCCGGCGGGGAGCTCAAAGCTCGACTCGCCCGGCTCTTCAGCGTCGAGGATCACCTCGCCGTTGCGCCAGAGCCGCGCCCCGCCAGCGGTAGAGGAGAAGGTGAGGCGAACCGGCTTATCCTTGATCGAGAGCAGGAGGATCGCCTGATCATTGCCGACGGCGGCGCGCTGCTCCCAGTCGATCACGCCGTCGCGGTCGTCATCGTCAACGTCGGCGGTGAGGGGCACGCCGGGATCCGCGAGCACGTCGCCCCCCGCGTAGACGCCTACGGGCGTGGCCAGGGAGAAGCTGGGTGGCGGCGCCTTGTCGCAGGCCGCGAAGGCGAGCAGCACCAGGGGGGCGCACGCGCCGAGGTGGGGGGCTCTGGGCTGGGGCAAACTGGCTCCCGATGTCAGGTTCTGTTGGTCAAGTCCAGAATAGACCGCTTTCGAATGTCCTGTATTTGAGGGGAAAAAAAGCGCGCGTCCTGTCGATGCTTCGCTCATCGGCTCGGCCCCCCTCGCGCGCCGCGGGATCCATGCGTTAGAGTGCTTGCTTCGGAGGCTGCCCCCGCAATGATGCTGACTATTCTGGGTCTCGCGCTCGTGAGCGAACCCGCCCAGGCCAAAGAGCTCAAGGTCCCCGGCCTGGAGATCACGGTGACGGTGCCCGACCCCGAGGAGGGGCAGCCAAACCCTTGGGGCTGGACGCTCGGCGACCCCACCACCGACATCCGCCTCGCGATGCGGAAGGCCGAGGCCTACACCGACCTCACCTTCATGGGCGTCAACTGGCAGTGGGACTCGGCGCAGCCCCTTGAGAACCCCGCGTCGATGGTCCTCGACTTCAACGAGGCGACCCTCAAGTACACGCCGGGCCCCCAGCTCGTCGTGGACCACCCCACCCTCGGCAAGACCGTGCGGCAGCGGGTGGACGTGCAGGACACCTGGATGGAGCGCCAGCTCTACATGGAGCTGATCGTCTTCTCCTTGGGCGGCTCCGCGGCGGTGGTGACGTCTACGAGCTCCGAGAGCTACGAGCGCGCCGTCGAGGTGCTCGACGAGGCTCTGGGCATGGTGACCGTGAAGGCCCCGCCCCTGCCCAGCTCGGAGCTGCGCTACGGCGAGGTGACCGCCGACGCGGGCTACACCATCACCCTGCCCGAGGGCTGGCGCGCGCTCACCCAAGAGGAGACGCGAAAGATCGACTCGACGCGTATCTCCGGCGAGGGCGCCTTCGCCGGGCGCATGACGAACCTCTTCATCATCGACGCCACCCACCTCTCCCGCAGCGTCTTCCAGTGTAAGGCCGAGGCCGTGGGCACCTTGGAGATCCTCGATCCCAAGAAGTCCCCCGTCGCGCTGGAGAACTTCAAGACCTACGCCCGGGTCGCCCTGCGCGGCGGCCGCTACAAGCTCATCTCCGGCTCGGAAGAGGCCCAGATCGACATCGCGAACCTCGACCCCGTCACCCCCAAAGAGGAGGGTGAGGTTGAGCTGGTGCAGCTTGGCACCCACGAGGCCTACTACTGGCCCGTGAAGGGTGAGCAGTACGACGTGCCCGCCGAGGGCGCGATCTTCTACACGGCCTACGGCGACGTCGGGCTCACCTGCGTCGGCAGCTTCACCGATAAGGAGCCCGGCGCCTTGGCGCGGTTTGATCAGGCCGTGCGCAGCATCAAGATCCTCGACGGCGAGAAGCACCCGATGCCGCTGTCGATGCGGGCCAAGTACATCCGCTGGTGGCCCTACTCCCCCTACGTGAACCCCTGGTTGCAGCTCTATTGGGTGCCGATCCCCATCGTGCTGCTGGCCGTCTGGCTCATCACGAAGGACGAGTAGCGCACATCGACGGCGCGTAGGCGCCACGATACCTCGGGGCCGTGCCTCTCCTCACGGTCGTGCTCACCTCGGCGCTGTTCGCGGGCCTCGTCGCCGTCGGCGCCACCGTGGCCGTGGAGCGGCTCGGCGGGCGGGTCGGCGGCGTGCTCGCCACCACCCCCTCGACGATCCTCGCCGCCGCGGCGGGGGTCTACGCCGCCGCGCCCACGGAGGCGGCGTTCCAGGCGGCGATGTCGGCCACCCCGGCGGGCATGCTGCTGAACGCGCTGTTCTTGTGGCTGTGGCGCCTCGTGCCGCCGCACCTCCCGGCCCGGGGCCTCGGCGCCCGCCTGGTGATGATGACGACGCTCTCCTTGGGCGCCTGGCTCCTCGGCGCCTTCGGGGTGGTGACCGTCCTCGGGCCGATCCGCGCCGCCGGGGACACGGCGAGCCTGCTCTGGATCGGCCTCGGGCTCACCGTCGCGGCGATCTTGCTGGGGCTCATCACGAGCCGGGGGGTCGCCCCGTCGGCCAGCGCGCCGCGCCCGGTGCCCCTGGGCGTGCTCATCGCCCGGGGCCTCTTCGCCGCCATCGCCGTCTCTGTGGCCGTGGTCTGGAGCCGCCTCGGCGGACCCCTCGCCGCGGGCATGGCCTCGGTGTTCCCGGTGATCTTCCTCACGACGATGGTGAGCTTGTGGCTCAGCCAAGGGGAGGCCGTGCAGAGCGGCGCCGTGGGGCCGATGATGCTCGGCTCCACCGCGGTCTCCGCCTTCGCGCTCATCGCCGCGTTCGCCCTGCCCGCCTTCGGGGTGGTCCTGGGCTGCGTGGTGAGCTGGTTCGGCGCCGTGCTGCTCGTGTCTCTGCCCGCCGCCGCCTGGGTGCGGCGGGGGCGGTGACGGTTAGGCCAGCCCTAGTTTAATTTTCATACACTTCGTGGGAGGCTTGGCTCGATGCTGCTGCTTTGCCTTGCTGGTGGGAAACACTTCTTCGCAATAGGGACAACTCCATCTCTGTCCGTCCGCGACGGGAGACGTCTTTGATGCAACGTTGCCGGACTGCGGCGCCTTTGACCCACCCGCCTGCGCTGGCGCTTGGCGTTTCGCTACCCAAGTTCCATCACTGGCAGCCTTTGCGCTCCTACTGACCATAGGACGGCTACCGGATTTCTGCGCGGATGTCTGCTGTGGGACCGCCGCTCTCGTACCTGTACGCCCTTTGCCGCTATTGGGAGCATTTCGGCTCGGTTGCACCCCAGCGATCATCTTGGGATTCTGCGCGGCGGGTCGCACCAGTGGGGACAGCGCACGCGCACCTACAGCAATGTGGAACCGGACCGCACGCTGACGGCTCCCGAGCTTAAAGGTAAGCTGTTCTCCATACTGATCTTCCTCAAAATCAACCTTTGACCAGTCTAATATCACACACTTCTTTACACTCTCAGGGCCCGGCTCTCTCAGCTGTAGGCACATCGGACAATTTTTGCGCTTCGGATCGCGCTCACCATCACCTTGCCAGCCTATCTCACGTCCTTCATGATGAATCCAGAAGATCTGCGATGACGTTCCTTTACGAGCCTTCGATATAAACGATCCATTCTCACAAATTGTCGCATCAGCAAAGTGGTCCGTCAAATGGGCAACAGCCTCCTCACTGACCAATTCATCGTTACCACAGATCGGACAACGCCACTTCATCCCACCGCGCCGCTGCTGCGCCATCTGACGTTGTTTCTCAGTTAGAAAGTGATCCTCAGGCTGCTCAGCGCGTTCCCGTGCCCTTTGGTTTCGGGTCACCTTCTCCTGGTCCAGCTTTGCCATTGGCCCACCGCAGAGAAAAACCAGCGCGATTAGGAATTTACCGCCGCGCCGGTGATCTTCTGGAGCTCGGCGTAGAGGCGCTCGCCCTCCTGGGGCATGGTCATGCGGATGTAGGCGATGAGGCCGGCCACCCGCTCGACGGTCTCACCCTCGGGCAAGGGCTTGCCGTGGGCGAGGTGGTGGAGGGCGGCGCGCACCCGGCGGCGCAGCTCACGGGGCGGGCGCGGGCCCTGGTCGCCGTTGATGACTAGGCCGGTGACCGCCTGACGACCGCCGGAGCGGGCGACGCGGGTCTTGTCGGGGTGGACGATGAAGCCCTCGTCCTTCACGACCTCGTGCACCACGCCGAGCAGCTTGGAGAGCCGGGCGGCCGGGGCCTGGGAGGGCGTCGGCGCGGTCTCGGCGGCCTTCTTACCTTTGGCGGGCTTGGCCACGGGAGCAGCCTCAACAACCGGCGCCTCCGCCGGGCGAACCCGGGAGAAGGTGAGGTCGTCGGCGTAGCGGGTGTAACGCCAGCCAAGCTTCGCCGCCGCGCCCGCGAGGCGCCGGTCGAGGCGCATACACACGGCGTTGGTGATGGCCGGGCTCGTCGGCGCGCCCTGGGGCAGACAGCGCGGCCCCAAGGCCACAAACAGGCGCTTGCCGTCCTGCTCGACGATCTCCCGGGGGGACTCGGTGCACAAGAGCGCGAGTAAGGTCGCGACCTGCTCCCGGTAGCCCGCCCGGCGGAAGAGGCCCTTCACCCGGGGCAAGGTCAGCGTCGGGAAGAAGTCCTTGAGGTCGAGCTTGAGCACGACCAAGGCGCCGTTGTGGGCGGCGGCGTTCGTGGCGATGGAGCGCCCGGCCAAGAAGCCATGCGCCGCGCCGTGAACGGGCAGCTTCTCGACGATCTCCCGGAGGATCCAGCGCTGGGCCTTCTTGAGCTTCGGCATCGGCGCCCAGATCGCGCGCTCACCGCCCGTCCGCTTGGGGATCGTGAAGCGGCGGTAGTGGATGCCCGTGGCGAGGTCGCGGTGCCAGGCGAGCCAGCGCAGCTCGACGATGCTGAGGCCCAAGGACTCCGCGAGCTTCTTCGGGGTGTCGATGGGCGGCAGACCGTTCTCGGCCTGGCGCTCCTCGGGCTGGGGCACGTCGAAGCGGTCGAGGTCGTCGGCGTCGTTCCAGTAGACCCCTTCGCCCAGATGCACGACGTGGTTGGCCTTGTGGGCCTTCCACGCCGCCGCCCGCAGCGCCCGGGCCTCGGCGGCCTCTCGCTTGAGCTCCTGCTTGTACTTCTCCAGCTCCTTCGGGCTCATCCCGTCGGTGGGGCGGCGCTTCACGAGGAAGCCCTTCGCCTCAAGCTGCTGCCGGACGTAGTTGTCGACGCTGCCCGCGGAGCGAACCGCGAGCCACAGCGTAGTCAAGTCGCTCATGCTCCACCTGCCGTGGCGTCGAGGAAGCCCCGTGCCTCTAACGTGTCCACGCGCCCAAAGTAGGCCGCGCGGGCCTCCGCCTCAGTGTTGAAGACCAGGTTCTGGGCCCGGAGGCTCTCGCCCCGGCTGCCCCAGCGCACCCGCAGCTTACGGAGGTCAAGGGTGAGCTGAAAGACCTCCTCCGTCGCGCCCTTTCGTTTGACGTAGGTGCGAGTCTCGACGGTGATGGTGTCCCGGCTCTTGCCGCGGTTGGCGAGGCGCTCGGCCTCGACCCGGGCCTGCTGGAGCCGCAGAGCGATGAGGTGCGCGCAGGGGCCCTCCTTGAGCCCGTGCTGGCGGACCTGGGCGCAGGTGCAGGTCGCCTTACGCACCCGGCCGTCGTCCATGAGCAGGAGCTCGGGGCGGTACTCACGCTTGTCGGCCTCGACCACCACCTTGCCGATGAGCTCTAAGCCCTCGCCGTGGATGTGGTTCTCCTTGATGACCTTCACCGCGCCCTTGACGTTGAGCAGGTCAAACGCCGCGCGCTCGCGGTCGTTGCGGTACTCCAGGCGGGTGAGGTCGGGCAGCTCGGCGAGCACCGGGCGCAGGCGGTAGACCCCGCCGGGGAGGTCGATCATCACCTGACCGAGCTGGGTGCCGAGCTGCAAGGCGGCGAGCACCCGGTCCATCGTTAGGCCCGTCGTCTTGGCCAGAGCCTCGGCGGAGGCGACCCGGGGGCCCGCGAGGGCCTTGAGCACCGCAGGGAGGTCGGAGTCGTCCCGGCCAGCGCGGGGCAAGAGCAGGTCGAAGCTCACCGACTGCGACCAGGCCGCCGAGGTGAAGCCCGAGAGGCCCAAGGTGAAGGTGATCGGCCCGGCGCGCAGCACCCAGAAGCTCGGCAGGCCCGAGCCCAAGAGGTGAAGCTCGACGGAGTCCGAGAATGGCAACAGCCGCCGCATCATCATCAGGCGGCGGCGGCCCCAGAGGCGCAGGACCTCGGCGCGACGGCCGGTGTAGGCGGCGCCGTGGCTGGGCAGCACGAGCTCCCAGGGCTCCAAGACGAGGCGCGGGGCCTCGCCAGGCACAAGCTCGACGCGCAGGCCGCGGCCCTTGTTCTTCTGGTCGGCGTTCAGGCGCAGGTGCCGCAGCACGTTGTAGAGGTCGAGCGGCGCGATGCTGACCTTGGTGGTCGGCAGGCTCGCCGCGGACTGCACCTGCAAGAAGCCGCGCAGCCAGGAGTCCGGCACGCTGATGCGCTTCTCTAAGGTGCTGGCCTCCCCCGCCGTCAGGCGCACGGCCTCTTGGCCGACGCTGATGCGGGTGGGGCGGTAGCTCCGCATACGCTGCACGCTGTCGTGGAGCGCCTGGGAGAAGTCGATGTGGGTGGTGCCGCAGACGGGCTCGCCCTCGATCTCCAAGGCGTCGCGCTGAATCGCGAGCCGGGCGTAGCTGCCCTCGTCCTTGGAGAACACCTCAAAGGACAGCTCGTCGGGGAAGACCGAGACGAGCGGGTCGAGGAGGATGAACGCCAGGGGATCGTTGCGCAGGAGCCAGTCGAAGTAGGCCTTTCGCGCCGCGGCGCTGTTCGCCGCCGTGCCCGACTGCTGGCGCATCCGCTGGAACGCCAGCCAGGCCGTGCGGTCCTTGGGCTGGTACGAGAAGTCGCTGGAGACGACCTCGTACAAGGCCGCCAGGGCCTCGCGCAGCCGCACGGGGTCCTTCACCCGGGCGTTGAGCTGAACCGGCGCCCGCTTGAGGTCGCCGAACAGCGCCAGCACCGTGTCGCCGTCTTGGGTCTTGAGGCCGCTGTCCCCGCCGTAGGCGAGGTCAACGGCGGTGCGCTCCACCTTCGGCGGCTCGACGGCCGCCGGGGTCTCAGGGGTGTTGCCGCTCATGCGTGGGTCTCCTGCGCCCGGGTGCGCTGGCGGCGCGCGCGCCGCAAGGCCCGCCAGGCCGCCTTCCGAAGCTCCTCATCCTCTGCCGCGCTCGTGGCGACGGCCCGCAAGGGCGCCTCCACCGCCGGATCCTCAAGCCGACCTAAGGCCTCGATGGCCCCGAGCCGCGCCGCCTCGGGCAAGGCGCGGTCGCCGAGCGCCGCCGCGAGGCCCGCCACGTCGCCGCGACCCACGAGGATCGGCAAGACCGAGCCCAGCCAGGCCGTCTTGCTGAGCCCCGCCCGCAGGGCGTCGGACGCCCCGCCCGCCCCGATGAGCCGGGCGAGCCGCACCGGATCCTCCAGGGCCCCCGCCGCCAAGGCCTCGGCCCGGCCAACGTTGAGGCCCCGCAGGCCGTGGGCCGCGAGGCTGCGCTCCTCGGCGTCGCCCTCGGCGGACACACGCTCCAGGGTGGTGAGGCCCGCCTCGCCGCCCAAGCCCGCGCCGATGGCCAAGAGCGCCGCCCGACGCAGGGCGCCGAGCGCGACGCCCGGCAGGCTCACCAAGGGCAGCACCCGCTCCGCGCCGACGCCGAGGCGTCCGCAGGCCCAGACCAGGGGCTCCAAGGCGAGGGCGATCTCGGGCAGCTCCTCCTCGGCCTCGGAGTCCGCGCCGCGGGCCAGCCGGGCGCGTAAGGCGTCGAGCTGGTCGCAGAGGCGACCGAGGGCGGTGAGCAGCGCCGGGCCGTGGGAGGCGTCGGCGCCACGACCCACGAGCCGCGCCGCCAAGGTGACCACGGCGCGCCGGTCCGAGGCCAAGGCCGCGGCGGCCTCGACAGCGGGGGCGGGCTTGCGGCCCAAGAGCGCCACGGCGACGGCCTCGATGACCGGCTGGTGGTTGTAGCGGTCGGGGTTGAGCTCGTTGAGCAAGGAGAAGAGCTGCGCCGCCGTCGCCCGGGTGACGATGCGCTCCAAGGCGCCCTCGTCGTCGTCCAGGCCCCGCTGGGAGCGCGCGGCGAGGAGGTCGGGCTCCAGAGAGTCGGGGCCGAGCCGAGCGCGGAGGCTGGTCACCGCCGCGCCGCTCACGTCGCCGTCACGATCCTCAACGAGCTTCCGCAGCACGTCGAGCCCCGCCTCGGTGCGCTCGTCGGCCAGCACCTCGGCGATGACCTCCCGCACCCTCCAGTTGTCGTCCTTCGCCCGGGCCCGCAGGATGACCCAGGCGGGCTCGCTGCCGAAGTGGCGCAGGCCGGAGAGCGCGCTGAGCGCGACCTCACCCTCACCCTCGGCGAGCTTGGTGAGGGTCTTGAGCACCTGCTCGGCGCGGTCGCCCGTGGAGAGGTGGCCGAGCGCCTCGGCGGCGGCCTCCTGGAGCGCGTGGCCCTCCTCCGTCGCGAGGCGGGAGAGCAGCTCCAGAGACCGCGCGTCGGCCAGGGGCCCCAGCGCCTTGACCGCCCGCACCCGCCAGTCGAGCTCCGGCATGAGCTCCACCGCCGCGAGCAAGGCCGCCGCGCCGTCGTTCCGACCGGCGAGGGCGAGGCCCTCCGCGGCCAAGAAGCGCAGCTCGACCTCGGGGCTCTGCAAGGCCCGCAGGAGCGTGTCCGCCGGGCCCGCGCGCTTGCGCAGGCGCCAGCCGATGGCCTCGATGACCTCCTGGCGCACGTCCGGCTTGCTGTAGCCGACCAAGGCCGCCAACGCCGCGTCTACGACGCTGCTCGGCGCCCAGCGCAGGGCCGGGATGAGCTCGTTGGAGAGCATCCGGTCCTCGCCCAAGGCCGCGGCCTTACGGGTCAGCTCGACCAGGCCCTCGTCGCTGCGGGGGTGCTGATCCTTGAGCCAGGCGCGATCGTGAAGGCGCTCGTCCTCGGTGTCGTCAATGTCTTGGTCGTAGCCGGTGACGGTGAGCGCGCCGTAGAGCGCCGCGCGGCGGAGCTCCTTGACATCGGTGAGCTTGAGCAGGCGGCTGAGGCTGCCGGGCTGGCGCAGGTCGGCGGCGAAACGGATGAGCTCGTCGCCGAGGCCCGCGCCCTTGTCGGGGCGGTCCACACGGTCGAGCAGCGCGTCCACCACCCGGGGGTCACCCAAGGCGATGAGGCCATCGCGAGCCTCGCGCATCTGGCGGGTGTCGTCGCCGTTGAGCACCTTCACCAAAAGATCCCAGGCCGCGCCGTCGCGGCGCTCGGCGAGGCGGCGGGCCGCCCCCAAGCGCACTTCAGCGTGGCGTGAGCCCAAGGCGGCGCGCAGGGCGTCTACGGCGGCCGGCTCCGTCGGCGCCATCTTCGCCAGCCAGGCGAGGCCCTGCTGGCGGAGGTTGGCGTCCCGGGCGTCGAGCACGAGGCGACCGGCGGCCACCTCGCCTTGGCGCTCGGCGATGAGGTTCGCCGCCGGGGTCTGCATGCCGTCGGTGCGCTCCAAGGCGACGCGGCGCAGGATGCTGACGGCGGCGTCCCCGCCGGCCTGCTCGGCGAGCACCCGCATGCCCAAGGCGCCGACGTCTTGGTGAGACGCGGCGAGGGCCTCGGCGCCGAGGCGCGCTGGCTCCATGCCGAGGCGCTGCAGGGCGTTGAGCGCGGTGATGCGCACCGGCGCCATCGGGTCGGACAGGGCGAGCACCATGACGGGCTCGACGGAGGCGCCCAAGGCGGGCTCCTCGACGGCCATGGCCAAGAGGCGGCTGAGCGCCTTCACCCGCACGCTGGCCTCCCCGGACCCACCCTCACGGGCGAGGCCGACGCAGGCGCCGAACACCACGGGGCGCAGCGTCGCCTCGGTGGGGCGGGGGTCGTGCTTGAGGCGGCGCTCCAGCTCGGCCCGGCCCGCGTCTAAGGCGGCGGCGGCCCGGGCGCGAAGGGCCTTCCACTCACCCTCAAAACGCTCTTGGGTCGGCAGCTCTAGGCCGGCGAGGGCGGCGGCGCCCCGGGCGCGGAGCTGGGGATCCGCAGAGGCCAAGGCGGCGGTGAGGTCCATCACCACGCCCTCGGCGACGGTCCACGGGGGCACGGAGCCCGCGCGGCCCGGCGTCGTGACGAGGCTCATCAGCTCGGACTGGGAGATCGGCGTCGCCCAGCTCCGGTCGTTGACGCGCTCGACGGCGGCGGCGCGGAAGTCGGCGGCGTCGGGGCAGCGCTCCAGGAGCTCGGCGGCGGCGAGGCGGACCACGCCCGTCGAGGCGGAGAGCGCCGAGAGCAGGCGGCTCGGGGGATCCTGGGGCTCAGCCAGCTCCAAGAGCGCCACGGCGAGCAGGGCCCGGCGGCGCACGATGGCGTTGTCGGAGTCGAGCAGGCTCAACAGCGCGCCACGCCCGGTCTCCCCCAAGGCCAAGGCCGCCATGAGGCGCTCGGGCTCACCGAGGGTCGGCTCGGCGGGGGCGGCGGGCTGGTTGTTGCGCTTGTTGCGGTTGTTGGAGGTGTCCGGCGCCTTGGGGCGGGCGAAGAGCAGGCTCACCCCGGCGGCGTCGCCGTTGATCGCCAGGCCGAACGCGGCCTTCAACCGAACTTCAGCGTCGCTGTGGCGCAGCGCGGCGCGTAGGGCGTCGAGCTGGCCGGGCCGGGAGATCCAGGCCAGGGCCTCGACAGCGGCGAGGCGGATCTTCGGCTGCTCGCGGCTGAGCAAGGCGGCGACGGGCTCAAGCGCCCCGGGCTCACCCAGGCCACCCAGGCCGCCCAGGGCCGTGATGACCCGAGCCTCCCACGCGGCGGGATCCCCCTTGCCGGGCTCCGGCTTCGCCTCGGTGGCGACCTCCAGGAGCGGGCCCAAGGCCGCCGGGTCGCCATGCGCCGCACGGGCCGAGGCCGCGCGCACCCGCACGTCGGGCCAGCGCGCGGTGAGCGCCGCCGACAAGGCGTCGTGGGCCTCCGCGGTGACCAAGGCGCCGATGGCGAGGCTACGCACCTCGGCGTCGTCGTCCTCAAGCGCCTTCACGAGGAGGGCCTGGCCGCCGTCGCTGCGCTTCTCGGCGAGCTCCTTGGCCGCCCGGCGCCGCAGATCGGCGTGCTGGCAGCCCAAGGCCGCGGCGAGGGGCTCCAGGCGACGGCTCTTGGCGCGCTTCTGGGCGAAGGCGAAGGCGTCGCTGCGCAGAGTGGCGTCGGGGTCGTCGAAGAGCTCCAGCAGCAGGCCCCAGGCCCAGGGCTCATCAGGCCGGGCCATGATCTCGGTGAGCACCTCGCGGCGCACGTCCACATGCAGCGAGCGCAGGGCGAAGCGCTGGGTGTTCGCGCCGCCGCCGGAGACGCCCAGGTTGAGCGCGGCCTTGAGGGCCTCGCCGCGCACCCCGGCGTCGATGTCGTTGAGCGCGAGCTGCAAGAGCGCGATGGCGGCGGGATCCTCGACCTTGGTGGCCCGGAGCTTCGCCGTGAGCACCTGCAGCGCGCGCTTCCGCACGTCGTCGTGCTCGGCGTGGAGCCCGGCGTCAGCGGCCTCCAGAGGTGTGGCCTCCAGGATGCGGGTGAGCGCCGAGAACGCCGCGTCACGCACCTCGGGGGCGGCGTCGCGGATCATGAGGCGCAGGCGGTTGAGCGCGCGGGCGTCGCCGAGGGCCTCAAGCGCCTTACAGGCCTGCACCCGGGCGGACTTGTCGCCGTCGCGGCTGAGCTGCAAGAGCGCGCCGAGGGCCCGGGAGTCGCCCAGCGACGCGAGGCCGACGGCGCCGCGCAGGCAGGTGTCCAGCGCCCGGGAGGCCATCGCCTCCAAGAGCGGGCGGAGGTCATCGCCGCCGAGCGCGCTCGCCTCGACCTTCTTCGTCTTGGGCGGCTTACGGTCGGGGTCGTCGGGCAGGCCCCAGGTGTCGAGCTCAAAGAGCTGGCGGTGCAGGTCGCGGTCGCGGTGGCGCAGGGCCTCGGCGAGGAGCGGCCGGGACGAGACGTTCACCAAGAACGCCATCACCCGCACGTCGGCGTCTTTGTCTTCGCCGTGGCGACGGAGCGCGATGCCCGTCTCGGCGAGGTGCAGGAGCCCGCGCTGCTTGAGGCGTAAGAGCGCCAGGCGGCGCACGTCGGCCCGGTTGGAGTCGAGCGCGAGCAGGTCCGCCGCGGGGTCGCCGTCGGGGTGGATCGCCTCCAAGGCGAAGAGCGCCGCGGTGCGCACCTCCTGGGGCTCATCGCGCAGGGCTTGGACGAGCCGGGCCATGGCCAGCTCATCCGTCGGGGCCATGCCCTGGAGCACCTTGACCGCCGCCTGGCCAAGATCGGCCTTCTTCGCCGAGAGCGCGGCGTTGAGCGGGTCGAGGCTCTCCGGCCCGGCGATGCGGCGCAGGCCGTTGAAGGCGTTCAGCCGCACGACGGCGTCGTTGGAGCTGAGCAGGCCGGTGAGCAGCTTGCGGGCGCTGGGGTGGTCGCTCTGGCCGAGGAGCTCGGCGGCGAGGCCACGCAGGCTCACCTGCTCGTCGCTCTTGGCGCGCTCGCTGAGGCGGCTGACGCTCTCGGCGTCCCCCCAGCGGGCCAAGGCGCGCATGGCGTCCTCACGCTGCTGGGGCTCGGAGCGGCCGAGCTCGGCGTCCGCCCAGGCCAAGGCGCCGCGGGCGGTGATCGCCGCCTCGCCGACCTTGCCCGAGGCGTCCATGAGCAAGATGCGGATCGAGCCGTCGAGGAGCGCCAAGGCCAAGGCCGGGCGCGACTTGTAGCGCACGACGATGAGGCCGACGCTCTTGGCGATCCAGTCCTTCGTGGTGGTCGGGCGCTTGCGGCCCGCGCCCAAAGGCCAGGCCTTGAGCACGCCGTCGTCACCGGCGGTGTAGAAGCGGCGGTCGCTGTGCTCCTCGGCGCCGACGGCGATGCCGCGCACCGGGCCGTCATGCGCCGCGCCGCCGCCGCGGTCTTCAGGCTCCAGCCGCCCGCGCAGGTGCGTCGAGAGCAGCTTGTTGTCGACCCCCGCCGAGAGCACCCGCAGCTCGCCGGGCTCAAAACACAGGGTCGTGACCGCGCCCTCGTGGGCCTTCACGGCCTCGCCGCCCAAGAAGCGGGGCTTGTCCTCGTCGTCGAATGCGCAGAGCTTGCCGCCCGCGGTGCCAACGGCGATCCAGTGGCCCGTGGGGTCGGCGACGATGGCCGTGCCCGCCTCGGGGAGCTCCAGGTCTTGCAGGACGGCGCCGTCCGCCGCGCTCACGATGCTCAACAGCGCCCCGCGCAGCACGCCGAGGCGGCCGTTCGAGAGCACCGCCAAGGCCGTGCCCGCCGGGCTCAGCGCCGGGCCGATGGGCGCGAGCGCCGACTCCCCCGCCCGGAGGCGGTAGATGTGGCCGTCTTCAGCGGTGACGAGGAGGTCCTCGCCGTCCGGGTCGAGATCGAGGCCGCCGCAAGGCAGCGGGTACGCCTTCTGCTCGCCCTTGTCGAGGTCCAGGCGGTAGAGCGCCGTGGCGTGGCCCTCGGCGTGCCGGGTGGTGAACCAGAGCGCGTCCCCTTGGGCGCGGAGCCCGGTGACCGCGCCGCGGTGCTGGAACATACGATCGACGTGGGCCATCAGCGGCTCCCCTCTTGGGCGTCTAAGCCGGGGTGGGCGTGGCGAATTCGGGTGAGCGCGACGAAGCAGGCCGCGCGCTCAGACGCGCCCCGGCTCTCGGAGAAGTCGCGGAGCACCGGGGTGACCACGGCGGCCAAGGACGCGTCCTCGACGGCGAGGTCGCGGAGCACCTCAACCAAGGCGAGCTTGGCCTTCCGCGCGGGCAAAGGCCGCAGCTTGGGGCCCCGATCAACCTCTTTGGGTGGACGGGCCGGGGGCACACCGTAGAGCGTCTGGCGTAAGAACGCCGCGAGCTGCTCGGCGCTGGCGGGGTGCGCGGCGGGCCGAGGCGGCGGGCCAGCCGGGGCCACGGGCGCGGCGCTGGCGGCTTTGCCTAAGGTCGAGGCCGGGGGCGGCGCGGGCTTCCAGCCCTCCGTGATGCCCCGGTCGCGGTAGAGCCCACGCACCGTACGCACGACGAAGGCCCGCACGTTGCGGTCGGGGGACTCGCTGAGGCGGAACAGCTCCTCGGGCAAGGCGAGGTGTTTGTGGCGGCCGATGAGGTCCATGCCCAAGGCGCGGGTCTCGGCGTCGAGGGACTCGCAGAAGCGGTAGACGGCCTCGGGGGTGAGCCGGGCGGGGTCGATGCGGATGCGTTTGTTGTCGGGGTGCTCGTCCGCGGTGAGGGCCTTCCGAACAAAGGCGCGGACCTCGGCGTAAGAGACCTCGGAGAGCTGCACGAGGTCGGGCATCGGCGGCTGCCAGCGCGCCATCTCGAAGCGGGCGAGGTCCAGGGCCAGCTCACGGAGCTGGGCGCGGGGGTCCAAGAAGAGGGGCTTCACCCGCTCGAAGGTCAGCCAGTCGGCGGGGATCTCCGCGCCCGGGTCTACGGGGCGGTCGGTGAGCTCCAGGCCGAGATCGACGTGGTGGCGGCGCACATACCGCAGGGCGAAGCGGCCGAGGGGCGTGTCGCCCGGCGCCAGGACCATGTCCCACAGGGCCTCGCAGCCCGCGCTCGTCGTGTCGGTGTCGAAGGTGCGCTGCTCACCCGCCAAC
This sequence comes from Myxococcota bacterium, assembly GCA_023150845.1. GTDB lineage: Bacteria > Myxococcota_A > UBA796 > UBA796 > CAJQPC01 > JADKFE01. Next base: position 16,410 of record JAKLKD010000016.1, read on the forward strand.
ATCTGCAAGAACGCCGTCTCGGAGATGATGCGGATCGGCGCGCCCTTGGCCATGAGCTGCTCGGCCTTCACCTGCTTGGAGCCCTTACGCCCCATGCCGTAGAGCGGCGAGCCCTCGTCGCCGATGACGAGGTAGTCGAGCTTGGGGCTCACGCCCGCGGCGTTGGAGCCGCCCGCCGAGGTGACCTTCCCCTCAGCGACGTCCCGGGTCATCGTGTTGAGCTTGCCGGTGAACAAGAAGCTCGCGCCCCCGAGGTCCACCTTCGCCGGGGCGGCGGCGCTGGGCGCGGCCTCGACGGGGGCGGCGTCTTTGGGAGCGAAGTCCGCGGGCAAGAAGGCCTTGACCATGTATTCGACGGCGAACTCGTGGTGGTGGGCCTCACCGCGCTGGATGAGCTCCATCAGCCAGCCGAAGCCCAAGGCCGAGGGTGAGAAGCGCCGCACGTCCTTGAGCCAGCCCAGGGCCCGCTGAGAGAGCTCGCTGTTGAAGGAGAGGTCCCGCGCCCACTTGCGGCCGCTCGCGAGCAGCTCATTCCAGAAGGCCGAGGTGAGCCAGGTGGGCTCAAAAGCCACGGCCTTGATGAAGTCGGCGCCGAGATCGACGGCCTTCACGCGCTCCTGGTCCACCCAGGCCGCGGCCTGGGACCAGGTGCGGGGGTGGACGAGCAGGCGGCGGATGGCCTCGATGCCCAGCTCATCGGGGGAGAAGCGGCCCAGCGTGTCCATCGCCCAGCGGGCGACGTCGTAGTCGAGGCGGTCGTCGTCGAGGAGATCCCGGAAGAACGCCGCGCCGAGCTTGTTGAGCGGGTGGACCTTCACGAGCAGGTCCGAGGCGAACTCAAAGACCGTGTCGTCGCCGGAGAGCAGGCGCTCGCGGAACCAGTCCGTCGTGAGCTCCCGGGCGCCGAAGTGTTTGCGGATCGCCGCGGCGGCGAGGTCGTGGCCATACTCGCTGCCGAGCAGGCGCCCCCAGCCCTCCAGGCCTACGTCCGCGCGGGGGTCGCGGTCGGAGAGCAGGTCCCGGGCGAGGAGGCGCACGGCCTCGACCTCGTTGTTGGCGAGCTTGATGAGCCGGTCCAAGGAGAGGTCACGGGCATGCGTGCGCGCGTAGCCCGCCGCCCAGGTCGCCGCGTCGCTCGACGGCGACTCGAGGAGGCTCAGCACGGGCTCGTGCAGGCCCAGCTCACGGAAGCTCGCCTGCTCAAAGCGGGGCACGTTCTTGAGCAGCCACACGACGAAGTCGTGGACCTCATCGGAGATGACCACGGTGAGCCGGGCCACCCAGGCGGGCTCGACCTCACGCAGCTCGGCGCGGAAGTCGGCGCGCAGGGCGTCGGCGGCGAAGCGGCGGGCCTGCTCGGCCTGGGCCGTCTCCAGGAGCGAGAACAGCGGGCGGGGCGACCGGCGCCAGAGCTCCGGCGCGTAGCGGTACTTGAGCAGCGTGCTCGGGCGCGGGCTCAGCCGGAAGCCGCGTCGGCCGTACTGTTTGGTCTCGTGGTAGAAGATGTGAGAGGCCACCCACAGCTTCGCCCAGTTGGCGCTGTCGCTATAGGCCCGGAGCACCTGCACCGCCGCGTCGGCGTAGGCCGCGGGCAAGGTGAGGCTCAGGCCACGCAGGGTGCGCCAGGCGCGGCGCACGAGGTAGCTCAGGGTGACCTTGCGCACCTCTTGCTCGCGGAAGGACGTGGCGCAGGTGGTGTCGAGGCGGGCGACGATGGCGCCCCAGACCTCGTAGTCGCCCTTGGCCTCGGACTCCTTAAACACACGCTTGATGGCGCGCCAGGGGCCCCAGCGGAGCGCGACGTCGCGGATGACGGCGAGGAGGGCCGACCGGGCCCAGGGCTCGTCCGTGCGCCAGAGGGTGAGGATGACCTCGTCGAGGCGCAGGCGGTCCGGGGGCGGCACCTCGGCGTCGGGGCCGAGCACCGCGGCGAGGCGGGTCTCGCGCAGGCGGCGGCGCTCCTCGGCCTTCATCTGGTGGCGCACCTTGTGGGTGCGCAGCTCGGCGATGACGCCGTCGTAGGTGATCGCCCCGGGGCGCACCGGCGCCGTGACGCGGGGCTCATCGGACTCAGCGAGGGCACAGATGAGCTTCGGCAGCTCAGGGTCGCGGCAGGCCAGGGCCTCGCGCACGTCAGACAGTCGGATCGCGGCTTCCAACACACCCTCCTGGGGAGGCCAGCCCAGCACGTCTGAGGTGGTGGCCACCACCCGATCCCGTCTGGGCGAACCGGCTCTTTCTACCCCATCTCCAGGGTAAACGGGCGCCGCCCGCGCAAGAAAAGTTGGGCGCCCTGTCAGCGCGCGCCCGGACGCCCCGCGCGACGCTGCTCTTCGGGGGGGTAGGGGCAGTGGCGGCAGCCGTTGCCGCAGCAGTGGCCGCGCGCGGCCAAGGCGCCCGCGGTGAGCACGGTGTAGCCCGACTGCGGATCGATGTAGGTGGGGCGACCCAGCTTCTGGGCCAGCTCATGCGCGCGGAGCGCGGCGGGGCTTGGGGGTGCGCCCACGGGGGCCTCCTTCTTCGGATTGGGGCGTTGGAGCGGCGACGATCGGCGGCGCGAGGCGCTCGATGGCGGCGAGCACGTCCTTCGCGGGCACGACCTCTTTAAAGGGGATGATCTGGCCCTTGAAGCCCTCAATGCCGCCCTTCGCGGCGTCGAGGCGGCTTGAGACGGCGAGCACGAGCCGCGCGGACCCAGCGCCCTTGAGCGCGGTGAGCCGCCGCTTGAGCCAGTCCTTGCGCCAGAAGCCGACGATCTCCAGGTGTGCCACCCGCTCCCCTTGGGTGAAGGTGAAGCAGGGAAAGAGCAGCTCTTGACCCGTCAACTTCAAGGGCTGGCCGCCGCGGGAGAGCGTCCAGGGGCTCTCCAGGGCCAAGAAGCGCTCCTGAAACCACTCCTCGACCCGGGTGACGTAGGCGCCTTGGTCGCGGGTGTAGGGGCGCAGGCCGGTCTCGGAGCTGAGGTTCAGGGTGTGCCGCACCTTCCGCACGCCCCAGCGGATCTCGGCCTCCAGGCGCCAGGGGCAGGTCTGGAGCAGCAAGGTCGGCAGCCACGAGGCCAAGGCGAGCCCGTAGCGTGTGCTGTGTTGCAGCAAAGAGGTGGGCCCATCGAGCTGAAAGCGCCAGCCGCCCTCAGCCGGGGTCACCCGCGCCATGAGGCCGTGGAACTTCACCGCGCGGTAGAGCTGCTGCAGGCGCTCGGGGCTCGGCCCCTCCAAGGTCACGGTCAGCTCTTGGCAGCGTAAGAGCACGGACTGCACCAAGGACACGTTGTAGCGTTGCAGGAGCCAGGCGCCGTCGGGCACGTCGAAGGCGCGGAGGGTCTGCTCATCCTTACGGTCGCCGAAGAGCGCCCGGCGAAGCTCCTCTTCCGGCCGGTCGTACATCACCGCGAGCTCGGCCCAGACCTCGTTCGCGCGCTGAATCGACGGCGTAGGCCCCACCCGCTCAAAGAGGCGGCGACGAAGCTCATCTGAAGGCACCGTCGGCTCCGCCGTCCACTCGGCGCGGTCCTCCAAGACCTTCGCCAGCCCGCGCACGACCTTCACGTCGATGCCGTCGCCGATGAGATCCTCGACCTCCACCCGCAGCTCGCCAAGGCTGAGGCCCCTCGTGAGGCCGCCGCGGAAGATCTCGACGAGCTCGTCCGCGCGCTCGATGTTCGCGGGCTTGGTCACGTCCAAGAAGGACGGATGAAGCTCACGCTCCTTGTTGACCCGCACCCGGATCAGCTCAGCGGTAAGCATCGTGCTCGTTCCGTCGCTCGCTGGTGAGCTGCTCGGTGGTGTCTAAGGTGACGACCTCGTAGAGCACGGCCCGTTTGCCCGGTTTTGGCCGCAAGATTCGACCAAGGCGCTGAACGTGCTCTCGCACCGTGGCCGTGCCCGAGAGCACCACGCCCACCTGGGCCGCGGGGATGTCCACCCCCTCGTTGAGCACCCGGGAGGTCACCACGGCCATGTAGCGCCCGGCCTCGAAGCGCTGGAGGATCTCCCGGCGCTCGTCCGCCGCCGTCTCATGGGTGATGCAGGGGATGCCGAAGGCGCGGCTGATGCGGTAGACCGTGGCGTTGTCGTTGGTGAAGATGATGGTGCGCTCACCCTCGTGCTGGCGGAGCACCTCGTCGAGCTCATCGAGCTTCGCTTGGGCGCCGTGCATCACCCGCCGGGCCTCGCGGTGGGCCCGCAGCGCCGCCCGGCCCGCCTTCGAGCGGGAGGCGACCTGCAAGAAGCGCTGCCAGCCCTGGGGGCCGCGCATGTTGATGCGCTGGGCGGCGACGAAGCTCCGGTAGGTCTTGCGGGCCTCGTCGTAAGCGGCCTGCTCCTCTGCGGAGAGGCAGACCTCAAGGCGCATCACCTCATACTCGGCGAGCACCTGGCCGGAGAGCTCCTTGATGCCCTTCTGGTAGACCACGGGGCCGACGAGCTCATCGAGGCGCTGGTGCAGGCCGTCCGGGCGCTCCGGCGTGGCGCTGAGCCCCAGCCGCCACGGCGCGAGGCAGAGCTCGGCGACCTGGGCGTAGCTCTCTGAAGGCAGGTGGTGGACCTCATCAAAGACGATGAGCCCGAAGCGGTCGCCGTAGCGGTCCATGTGCAGGTAGGCGCTGTCATAGGTCGAGACGGTGAGCGGCCGGATGTCGTGCTGGCCGCCGCCCAACATGCCCACCTCCAGGCCGAAGGCCCGGCTGAGCACACCGTGCCACTGGTTCACGAGGTCAATCGTCGGGGCGACGACGAGGCAAGAGCGCCGGGCGTCGGCGAGGCAGAGCTCGGCGACGAAGGACTTGCCCGCGCCCGTGGGCAGCACCACCACCCCGCGCCGCCCGGCCTTGCGCCAGGCCTCGACGGCCTCGGCCTGGTAGTCCCGGGGCGGGTGCTTCGTGGCGTGCACCAGCTCGTCCAGGCGGGTGTAGGCCCGGGCGGCGTCCTGCAGCGGCTCCCCTCGGGCGTGAAAGTCGAGGATCAGCTCGTGGTAACGCCGGGCCTCACCCCGGGGCATGTCGACGCGGTCATCCCAGACGAAGCCCGGCGGCAAGGCCCGGGCGCGCTCAAAGCCCCGGAGGAGGAGCGTGCCGCGATCGTACTGGAGGGTGATCATGCCGGGAGCGCATAACGTGGTGGGGGCGGGTCGGGGAGCTTGGTGAGCAGGGAGGCGGCGGTGGTCGGGTAAGTCGCGCAGAAGGTGTTGAACGGAGAGAGCTCTCGACCCTCACGATCAAGCGCCCACACCACGAGCTCCGGGCGATCTGCCTCGTGTACCGCGGAGGTGAGGCGGCGCTCCTGCTCGGCGTCTGGACGCGCCAAGAACTCGGCCACGGCCTCAGACAGCGCCCGCCACGCCCGCCGGCGGCCGAGGGTGACCGCCTCGATGTTCAGCGGCAAGAGCTTGGGCGAGCAGGTCGCGTCACCGACCGGATCAGGCGCGCCCGTCTCGGGGTCCAACCGCGCCACGAGCTGGCCAGTGTCCGGCTCAAAGACAAGGTGATCCCAAGGATCTTGGCGGGTGGGGTCCAGGAGCAGCGGCGTGCCGTCCGCCGCCACCGGGAGCTGCGCGCCCTTCTTGCGGTTGCAGGGCGTGCAGACCCACAGGAGGTTCTCCCAGACGAACACCACCTCGGGATACCGGGCTTTGGGGCGGTAATGTTCAACATCGGCGGCGCGGGAGTCGGCGCACCAGACGCAGCGCTCGCGGGGACCCACCATCTGCTGTAGCGCCGAGATGACCCCGCCCATCTCTTTGGCGCGGCGGTGTTTGTCCCACCGTTGGTTGACGTCGGGCGAAATTCCAGACGCGCGCTCGGCGTCTAGCTCGGCTTGACGGGCCTTGAGCCAGCCCTCCGGCGCCTCATGGAGCGCAGGGCGATACAAACGCCGCATCAGGGATCCGCGCCAAAGTAGAGCGCGGTGAGCTCTTCCAAGCGGGCACGTTGGGCCTCAGACATCGGCGCGCGCTGACGATCTCGGGCGCGAAGGCTGGCGTACTCGGCCTGCTCAGTGACGGCCTCATCGGAGCGGGTGTGCTCTAAGCCGAAGGCGTCGCTGGTGAGGATCTCGCTGGCGGTCTGGCGAACGATGCGCGCGCGCTCGGCCTCGGGCACACGCAGGGCGTCGAAGCCGCCGTCGGGATCAGGCAGGCGGTAGAGCCCGCCGGGATCCGTCGCCTGGACCACGAGGGGGCTGTGTGAGGTCACCAGGAACTGCACCGCCGGGAAGCGCTCCTTGAGCCAGAAGCCGATGCGGCGCTGCCAAGACGGGTGCAGGTGCGCGTCGACCTCGTCGATGAGCACCACGCCAGGGTGAGGGACGACGAGGCGCTCACCGCTCCACTTGACTAGACCCAGTGCCCCGTAGGTGTTGCTCATGTGGCGCAGGAGATCGATGAGCAGGGCCAAAGCCGAGCGATAGCCGTCGCTCATGTCGTGAAGCGAGAGCTCCACGCCGCCAGGCCCGGAGAGCTGCACACCCTCGGAGCTGACCTTCACCACCCGAAACCCTTGCTGCAAGAAGTCGTCGTTGAGGAGATCGGTCACCTGACCAAGCAGCGCCTCGGCGGACTTGTCACCCTCTAACGCCTTAAACTTTAGGGACTTGAGCCACTCCGTCGAGTCGGCGAGGGTGGCGTCTTCACGGAACAGCGTCGCGAAGCGAGGGGCCGGGCCGGACGCGGCCATGAGCGTCGCGGCCTCAGACGTGGACGCGGAGAGGCGACGGAAGGGGCCGTAGCCTGCGTAGAAGGCGGATTTTTCAAGGAGACGCCACATGCGACCGGAATCACCATAGATAAGCGTGTATGGGCCTTCGAGGGAGACTTGGTCATTACGGTATTCAACCCCGACAGCGAAGCCGACCCGCTCAACTCCCCTGTCCGGCGATGTCGCCACCGTCAGGTCAAGGGTGATCTCAGCGATCTTGGCGTTTTTCTGGAGCAGCTCGCCGTCATTCTGGAGCTCATTCCCACGGGTTGTCCCCATCAATCCCCACGCCACCGCCCGCAGCAACGTCGTCTTCCCCGACCCGTTCACCCCCGCGAAGACGTTCCACCCCGCGTAAGAGCCATCAGGCCGCTGCAGAGGGAACTCCAAGGCGGTGAAGCCTCGGACGTTCGTTAAGCTCAGCGCGTGGATGTACACGAAGGATCCCTGGGTTCAGCACGGCGACTCGACGACCACCATAACCCAGCCTACGCGCGCTGACGCCTCCCCCTCACCCCCCACAGCACCCCAGCTCAGAGACGGTCCCGCCCCAAAACAGCCGCTCTCGGCGACCGCCCGGGCACTCCATCTCTATCCCTTCTTTCGGGGCGGGCTCGACCACAAACGCCGCCTCTGGGGCTGGGTCGGCGTCGAGGCTCACCGCGCCGGAGCGCGACGGGTCAGTGAGCTCAGGGAGCGCCGGGTCACCCGTAGGCACGACGTAGCCGACCAAGGCGCCGGTCTTCGCCGAGAGCTTCATCGGCGGCAGGGGCAAGGTGACCGTCGGCAGGTGCTCGGGGCCCCGGGGCCCAGCGCAGGTGTAACGTAGGGTCACCACGTCGTTGTAGGGCAGCTCCGCGATCACCGCGCCGTCGAGGCCACGCAGGGTGAAGGCCTTGGGCGGGGCGACGTGGCGGATGGTCGTCGGGCCGAAGGCGCTGGGGTGATCGGCCGTGTGCACCGCCTCAGCGGGGAAGGTCACGGTGAGCCGCGGGGCCCCGTCGGCGCCAGGCTCGGCCAGGGTGGCCACGCCCACGGCGTCAGCGCGCAGAGCCCGCCACAAGGGCGGCAGGCCGTCCTCCTTGAGCGGGATCGTCGGGCCCTTGGGGGCCTCGGCGGCCGCGGGCGCCTCCACAGGAGGAGGCGGCGGGGCGGGCGGCGGGGCCTCCGGCGCGCAGGCGCTGGTGAGGAGCAGGGCGAGAAGATGCGGGGCGGAGAGTTGACGGCGCATGACCTGATCAATAGCCAACAACGCTCCCCGAGGCGCGCTCGCTTGAACCTCCTGCTGATGATCGGGCTGGCAAACGCCGCCGGGCCCGAGTGGACCCTCACCCGCGCCCTGGAGCCCACCGCCGTGGCCTGGCGCGGGGACACGATCGTGGTCGCGCAGAGCGACGGCGAGGTGCTGATCCTCGACGGCTCCGGCCACGAGCGGCGCCGCGTGAAGGTCGGGCGACGCGCCGTCGAGTCCGTGGGGCTCAGCGCCGACGGCCAGCGCCTCGTCGCCGTCGAGACCTGGGGCGACGTCACCGTCTGGGACGTCACGACCGGCGCGCGCCTCGACCGCCACAAGGGCGGCTGGCTCCAAGGCGGGCAGCAGGCCGTCCTCACCGACGACGGCGCGGCGCTGCTGCTCCTCAACGGGGGCGGCGAGCTGCTCCTCGATCCCGTCGGCGACGGCCTCCCCACCTCGCTCACCACCAACTTTTACGCCGCCCCCGGCCAGCTCGGCGTGCGCGGCGGCGAGGCCTGGGCGCTCTCCGGGGAGCAGCTCCTGCGCTGGCCTCTCAGCGGCGGCGCGGCCGTCCCCCCGCTGCACGTCGGCGCCAGCGCCCAGAGCGCCACGCCCACGACCGACGGCCTCGTGCTGCTGAACCACCTCGGCGCAGGCTGGAGCGTCAACACGGCCACGGGGGAGCGCGCCCGGGTCGAGCTGAGCGGCTTTCAGGGCTGGCAGGTCGCGGCCCACCCCCACGAGCGCCAGCTCGCGTACCTCAGCCTCGGGCCGGGCTCCAAGCAGGCCGTGGTGGTCTGGGATCTCGTCACCGAGCGGCCCCTCGCGGCCTTGCCCGCCACGGTCGGCTACGTCGCCGGGCTCACCTGGAGCCCCGAAGGTGACCGCCTGCTCATCGTGGGCTCCCAGGGGCTCACCGTCGTCTACGCCCCCCGCGACGACGCGCCCCAGGCCAAGCCCCACCCCAACCTCCGCGTGAGCCTCGTGGGCTTCGACGAGGACGCCAAGCGCGCCCTGGCGGTCTTCGCCGACGGTGATCTGCTCCTGTGGGAGCTGGGCACCGGCCAGCTAGACGGCCGACGCACCCTGTCGATGGCCCCGGCCTATGGCGCCGATCCCGTCGTCGCCCTGCGCCACGACGGCGAGGTCGTCGCCGCCTTGACCCCGTCCGGCGCCGCCGAGCTCTGGCGCCTCGACGCCGCCGCCCCGACCGCCGCCGTCGTCGGCCTCGACCAGGCCGGGCTCTCCTTCACCCGCGACGGCCTGCTCGTCGTGCGGGACCCCCGAGGCGTCTCGGTGTGGTCCGGCGAAGGCGCCGCGCCGCGCCGCGCCCACGTCGATCCCGGGGTCACCGCCGTCTCCCCCAGCGGCGCCCGGGTCGTACGTTTCGCCTGGGACGGCGCCATGACCGTCCTGGAGGGTGACCGGGTGCTCGTCAGCCGCGGCACCGAGAGCGGCCCCTTCGTGGTCTGGACGGCGTTCTTTGACGAGGACACCCTGCTCACCCTCGACGTAGAGGGTGAGCTCCGCCGCCTGCCCCTGCTCGGCGGCGAGGGCCCCGTCCCCGAGCCCCTGAAGCTCCACCCCGGCCCGGTCACCGCGGTGATGGACCACTGGGGCCACCGCCTGCTCGTCGCCCACAGCGACGGCTCCTTGAGCCTCATCGACCTCGACAACCTCCGCGTGCTCAGCCGGGCCCGGGAGAGCGCGGGCGGGCTCACCGCCGCCACCATCGACGCCCTCGCGCTCCACCCCGACGGCCAGCGCGCCCTCATCGCCGGGAGCCACGGCGAGGTGCAGCTCTGGGACGTCGCCGCGGGCAAGCTCCTCCGCACCTACACCGGCGCCCGCCCGGGGGGCCTCGCGCTCACGGCCTTGGCCGCCCAAGACGCCGTGCTCGTGTCCTGGCGCGGCGGCGCGCTGCGGGTCTTCAACGCCGCCGACGGCGCCGAGCGCCTCGCCCAGACGAGCCCCGAGGAGGTGACGGCCCTCGCCTCCCTCGACGGCGGCGCCAGCGCCGTGAGCGGCTCGGCGAGCGGCGTAGTCTCCGTGCTCGACGCCCAGCTCAAGCCCCTCTGGTCCTCAGAGCCCGCTGGGCAGCCCATCATTCAGCTCGCCGTCGCCCCGGACTCCAGCCAGCTCGCCGCCCGCCTCGCCGACGGCTCGATCCTACGCTTCGCCCGGGCCGCCGAGGGCGGCTTCACCCCCATCGTCGGGGAGTCGCTCTGGGGCCAAGGCATGAGCTTTGACGCTGAAGGCGCCCTCATCACCGTGAGCGGTGGCGCCGCTTATTTAGGCGACGCCCTCGTCCCCGGGCCCAGCCGCCGGTCGAGCCTCGCCGGGCCCGTCACCCGCTGTGACGGCGACGGCGCCTTGGTCTTCGGGCTGAGCGCCTGGGACGTGGAGCAGGCGAGCCTCTGGAGCCCCGGGGCGCGCCCGAGCGGCGAGGGCCTCGGCGAGGCCCTCAGCTTGGCCTGCGACGCCGGGCTGCTCCTCCACCAGGGCTGGGCCGGCCAGCTCACCGTCGTGGACCGGGCCAGCGGGGCGACGCGGCTGCGCACCCAGCTCGACGGGGAGCCCCTCGCCGGGGTCGTGGCGCCCTCCCCTACCCGGATCGTCGCGCTCTCGACGAGCGGCCAGCTCCGCGCCTGGGATCCCCAAGGCCACGCCGTGCGCTGGTCCGTCACCCTCACCGATGAGCCTGGAGAGCGCCTCCCCGTCGAGGTCATGCCCGTGGAGCCCGTCACCGAGGAGCGCATCGGCGACTGATCCCGGGTGACAATTCCCGGCGCCGCCCAGACAAAGGCGTTGACATCCGCGGGCCCCGGTGGCAGATTAACCCTGACTCTAACGTTAACGTAAGAGTCTGAGTTCAGCCTCCTGCGCACGCCCCAGACTCGGGGTCACGGCCTACCCGATGAACACCACGTCCTGCGAGAGCGGCCTCCTCAAGATCGGTGATCTTGTGCGCCTGACGGGCAAGACGCCGCGCACGCTGCACTTTTACGAGGAGCTGGGCCTCCTGCGCCCGGTGTCCCGCACCAAAGGTGGCTTCCGCCTCTACGGCGAAGAGACGCTCCTCCGGGTGCGCTGGATCGAGCGCCTGCAAGAGCTCGGCTTCTCGCTCCCCGAGATTCAGGACTTCTTGACCCGCCTTCAAGAGCACGCCTACGGCCCCGAGGCCATGCAGCGCCTCGGCGACTTCTACACCGTGAAGCTCGCCGAGACCCGCGCCACCTTGGCCCGGCTCCAGGCCCTTGAGCGCGATCTTCAAGACTCCATCGACTACCTCAACGGCTGCCGCACCTGCGAGCCCCTCACCCACCGCGCCCGCTGTGTGGGCTGCGACACGAAGCACCACGAGGGCCGCGCCGCCCCCGAGCTCGTCGCCGCCGTTCATGACTCCACCACCCCCTGAGCCTTCGCCTCGACCCAGAAGGAACCCCCCATGGCCGTGACGCTGCCGATCTACCTGGACAACCACGCGACCACGCCCCTCGACCCGCGGGTGCTGGACGAGATGTTGCCCTATCTCACCCAACACTTCGGCAACGCCGCCAGCCGCAACCACAGCTTCGGCTGGACGGCCAACGAGGCCGTCGAGCGCGCCCGGGAGCAGGTCGCCGCCCTCATCGGCGCCGACCCGAAGGAGATCATCTTCACCTCCGGCGCCACGGAGTCCGACAACCTCGGCATCATCGGCGCCGCCCGCTTCAACTCGAAGAAGGGCAAACACATCATCACCTCGAAGCTTGAGCACAAGGCCGTGCTCGACTCCTGCCACGCGCTGGAGAGCGAAGGCTTCGAGATCACCTTCTTGGACTCCGACCCCGACGGCATCGTGAAGCCCGCCCAGGTCGAGGCCGCCATTCGCCCCGACACCGTGCTCTGCGCGATCATGATGGCGAACAACGAGATCGGCACCATCAACCCCATCGCCGAGATCGGGGCCGTCTGCCGCCGCCACAACGTCATCTTCCACGTCGACGCCGTGCAGGCGCTCGGCCGCGTCGCCATCGACGTGACGGCGATGAACGTGGACCTCATGGCGATCAGCGCCCACAAGATGTACGGCCCCAAGGGCATCGGCGCCTTGTACGTCCGCCGCGGCCGCCCCCGCATCCGCCTGGAGCCCCTCATCCACGGCGGCGGTCACGAGCGCGGCCTGCGCTCGGGCACCCTGCCCGTCCACCAGATCGTCGGCCTCGGCGCCGCGGCCAAGTACGCCCTTGAGGCGCTCCAGAACGGCGAGAACGACCGAATCCGGGCGCTGCGCGACCGGCTGTGGGAGGGCCTGCAGAAGAACCTCGACCACCTCTACATCAACGGCTCCTGGGAGCACCGGCTGCCCAACAACCTCAACTGCTCATTCGCCTATGTCGAGGGTGAGGCGCTGATGATGGGCATCAAGGCCATCGCCTGCTCCTCGGGCTCGGCCTGCACGAGCGCCAGCCTGGAGCCCTCCTACGTCCTGCGCGCCTTGGGCGTCGATGTGGAGCTCGCCCACACCTCCATGCGTTTTGGCGTCGGCCGCTTCAACACTGAAGAGGAGATCGACTTCGCCATCGAGCTCATCACCGAGAAGGTTCGCTGGCTGCGCCAGATGAGCCCCCTCTACGAGCTCGTGCAAGAGGGCGTCGATCTCAAGACCATCCAGTGGGCCGCTCACTGAGCCCATCGCGCCGCTTCACCCCCTTCTATCCCCGCATCGGCACGCCCCTTCGGGCAAGAGGAACCCCACCATGGCCTATTCCGACAAGCTCATCGAGCACTACGAGAACCCCCGCAACATGGGCTCCCTGGACAAGAACGCCGACGACGTCGGCACCGGCCTCGTCGGCGCCCCGGCCTGCGGCGACGTGATGAAGCTCCAGCTCAAGATCAACGACGACGGCATCATCGAGGACGCCAAGTTCAAGACCTTCGGCTGCGGCTCGGCCATCGCGTCGAGCTCGCTCGTCACCGAGATGGTGAAGGGCAAGTCCATCGACTTCGCCGAGGGCATCAAGAACACGATGATCGCCGAGGAGCTCGCCTTGCCCCCGGTGAAGATCCACTGCTCCGTGCTCGCTGAAGACGCGATCAAGGCCGCCATCGCCGACTACCGCAAGAAGCAGGCCGAGCGCGCCGCCACCCCCTCGGAATGAGGCCTAGGGCCCAGGACGAGCGCCTGGGCTGTGTTTACTTTCTCGACTGACGCCGCCCCACCCCGGCGCCTCTCCTCGTGGAGCACCTATGGCCATCAACCTCACGAACGCCGCCGTCGAGCGCATCAATGAGCTGAAGCGTAAACGGCAGACCCCCGACTACTTCTTGCGCCTCGGCGTACGCGGCGGCGGCTGCTCGGGGCTCAGCTACGTGCTGGACTTCGTCGAGACCCCCGAGCCCAAGGACAAGATCTTCGACCTCAACGGCGTGAAGGTCGTCGTGGACCGAAAGTCCTACCTCTTCGTGAACGGCACCGAGATCGACTACAAGAAGGGCCTCATGAAGACGGGCTTCGAGTTCAAGAACCCCATCGCGTCGGGCTCTTGTAGCTGCGGCGAGTCCTTCTCGGTCTGAGCGGCGAGGCAAGACGCGGTGATCTGCTGGAAGTGCCATGAGCGGCTCTCGACGCTTCGCTGCGCGAGCTGCGGGGCCCTCGCGCCTCCCCCGGCGCAGCCCGAGCTGTTCGGGGCCTTGGGCCTCGACCGGCGGTATCACCTCGACGCCGAGGTCATCGACGGCGCCTGGCGCAAACGCTCCAAGGACACCCACCCCGACCGTTTCGCCGCCGCCTCCGCCGTCGAGCGCCGCATGGCCTTGCAGTGGACGGCGACCTTAAACGAGGCCCGCCGCGTGCTGCGTGACCCTGTCACCCGCGCCTGGTACCTCGCCACGGGCAAGCCCCACCCCGCCGAGACCGGCGGTCCCAAGCTGAGCCCCGAGTTTCTGGAGGAGATCTTCGAGCTGAGGATGGCCGCTGACGACGCCCCCGCCGCTGTGCGCGACACCGCCGCCCAGCTCCGCGCCCGTCTCGACGCCGACCTCGAGGACCTCTTCTCTCGTTGGGAGCGCGGCGAGGGCGACCTGGCCCCCGTGCCCGAGCGCCTCTCCCGCCTCAAGTACGTCGACAACCTCTTGCGTGAGCTGCCCGCCTGAAGCGCGGCGCCGCACGATCTTAAGGTCTCCTTCATGTCCAACATCGGCATCGACCTCGGCACCACCAACTCCCTCGTCGCCGTGGTCATGGGCGGCCGCGCCCGCTGCCTGCTCGACGACGACGGCCACGCGATCCTGCCCTCCGCCGTGCGGTACACCGCCGAGGGCACCGTCGTGGGCTTCGCCGCCTTAGACGACGCCGCGGGTCACGCCGCCACCACGCTCACCTCGGTGAAGCGCTTCATGGGCCGGTCCATGGACGAGGCCCGGGCAGAGGCCGCGCAGCTCCACTACGAGCTCGCCCCGCCTGACGATGCCGCTGAAGAGAAGGTCGTGCGTATCCAGGTCGGTGAGCGCTTGGTGACGCCTATCGAGGTGAGCGCGGAGATCCTCAAGGCGCTCAAGGAGCGCGCGGAGGAGTGCCTGCTCGGCGGGGTCGGCGGCGCGGTGATCACCGTGCCCGCGTACTTCGACGACGCCCAGCGCCAGGCCACCCGGGACGCCGGGCGCCTCGCGGGCCTCAACGTCCTGCGCCTGCTCAACGAGCCCACGGCCGCGGCCATCGCGTATGGCCTGCAGGAGCGCAGCCAGGGCACCTTCGCCATCTATGACCTCGGCGGCGGCACCTTCGACATCTCGATCCTGCGCCTGGAGGACGGGGTGTTCCAGGTGCTCTCCACCGCAGGCGACACCCACCTCGGCGGCGACGACTTCGACCGGCTCATCGCCGAGCGCCTGCTCCAGGCGGCCGGGGTGGTCGGGGCCCGGGGCGGCGCCTTACGGGCGGCGATGGAGGCCGCCGAGGCCGCCAAGCGCGCCTTGACCGACGCCGACTCCACGGAGATCAACGCCCAGCTCGGCGAGGTGACCGCGGCGCTCACCCTCACCCGGGCCGAGCTGGACACCCTCATCCGCCCCTTGGTGGACCGCACGCTCTCGGCCTGTAAGCAGGCGCTCTCCGACGCCCAGCTCAGCCCGAGCCAGATCGACGGCGTCGTGCTCGTCGGCGGCTCAACCCGGGTGCCGCTCGTGCGTCAGGTCGTGCAGGAGTTCTTCGGCCGCCCGCCCTTCTCCGACATCGACCCCGACCAGGTCGTCGCCATCGGCGCGGCGATGCAGGCCGACATCCTCTCCGGGGAGTCCGAGCTCGCCGAGGACGTGCTGCTCATGGACGTCGTGCCCCTCTCCTTGGGCCTGGAGACGATGGGCGGCGTGGTCGAGAAGCTCATCTGGCGCTGCTCACCGATCCCGTCGAGCGCCTCGCAGACCTTCACCACCCACGTCGACGGCCAGACCGCCGTGGCGATCCACGTCGTCCAGGGTGAGCGGGAGATGGCCCGAGACAACCGCTCCTTGGCGCGGTTTAAGCTCGGCGGCATCCCCCCGATGCCCGCGGGCCTGCCCCGTGTCGAGGTGCAGTTCATGGTGGACGCCAACGGCATCCTCACCGTGACCGCCACCGAGCAGTACACCGGCAAGCAGTCGAACATCGAGGTGGTGCCCTCCTACGGGCTCACCGACGAGCAGATCGAGGAGATGCTTGAGACCTCCATCGACGCCGCCGAGACCGACGTAGACGAGCGCCTGCTCGTCGAGGCCAAGGTTGAGGCCGACCAGATCCTGCGCGCCGTCGAGAAGGCCCTCGCTTCAGACGCCGCCTTGGTGCAGGAGGACGAGCTCAGCCGCATCCAGGCCGTCGTCACCGACCTAAAGTCGGCGATGGACGCCCAGGAGCGCAAGAAGATCAGCGACCTGTCCAAGAAGCTAGACGAGGTCACCGCGCCCTTCGCCCAGCGGCGGATCGAGCGGGACCTGCAGCTCGCGCTTCAAGGGCAGTCGGCCTTAGAGGTCGCCGAGCGGCTCGACCGCTCTACCATCTGATGAGGGCCCGGTGGACGCCGGACGGGCTGGAGACCATAGGTGCCAGCGCCCACCGGGCTCTCTCTTTCGATCGCAGTTCACGAGCTGACGAGGGCCCGAGCTGGGCTGGACGGGCTGGAGACCATAGGTGCCTGCCCCGACTCGGGCCCTCGCCTTTCGATGAACCATGCACATTCTTGCATACGTCGTCCGCCCCGTCGGCGTGACAACGAGGGTCGCGCAATTTCTTGACCCCGCGCAGAGCGGGTTAAGCGGGCGGGATGCCGAGCCTGCCGCCGCTCCCCATCGACGCCGCGCTGCCTGAGGCCATCGCCGCGCTCAAGGCCAGAGGCGCCTTGGTCGTCGTCGCCCCGCCGGGCTCGGGCAAGACCACGCGCCTGCCCCCGGCGATCCTCGACGCCTGCCCGGAGCGGGAGGGCCGGGTGCTCCTGCTCCAGCCGCGCCGGGTGGCCGCCCGACTCGCGGCGAGCCGCATCGCCCAGGAGCGAGGCGGGGAGGTCGGCGGGGAGGTCGGCTACCAGGTGCGTTTTGAGCGCCGGGTGAGCGCCGCGACTCGCCTGGAGATCTTGACCGAGGGCCTGCTCACCCGGAGGCTCCAGGACGACCCCTTCTTGGAGGGCGTACACACCGTCATCCTCGATGAGCTGCACGAGCGCAGCCTCACCCTCGACCTCGCCTTGGCCTTGTGCGCTGAGGTGCGGCGGGAGGCCCGGCCCGACCTCTGGCTCGTCGTGATGTCGGCGACGATGGACCCCGAGCCCGTGGCGCGCTTCTTGGACGCGCCGATCCTCCGCGCCGAGGGCCTGGCGTTCCCGGTGACCGTCCGCCACGACCCGCGCCCCGACGAGCGGCCGCTGCCCGAGCGGTTGGCCGGGGCGATCCGCGCCGAGCTGCCCGAGGAGGGCCACCTGCTCGCGTTTTTGCCCGGCGTCGGCGAGATCGAGCGGGTGATGGAGCGCCTCGGCGACCTGCCCGGCGTCGAGGTGCTGCCCCTGCACAGCCGCCTGAGCCTGGAGCAGCAGGCCCGGGCCCTGGCGCCGTCCCCGGGCCAGAAGGTCGTGCTCGCCACGAACATCGCCGAGACCTCGGTGACCTTCCCCGGGGTGCGGGTGGTGGTGGACTCGGGCCTGGAGCGGGTGATCCGCTTCGACCCGGCGCTCGGCCTGGAGCGCCTGGAGCTCGGGCCCATCGCGCAGAGCTCGGCGGACCAGCGCGCCGGTCGCGCCGGGCGCACGGGCCCTGGGCGCTGCCGCCGCCTGTGGACCGAGGCCGAAGACCGCCAGCGCCCCGCCGCCCAGACCCCGGAGCTGCAGCGGGCCGACCTCAGCGGCCTCTGCCTGGAGCTGCGCGCCTGGGGCGCCGACCCTCGGAGCCTCGCCTGGCTCGACGCGCCCCCGGTCCCCGCCGTCGAGCGCGCGGAGGCGCTCCTGCGCTCGTTGGGCGCCTTAGACGACCACGGGGTGACCGCGCTCGGGCGTGAGCTCTCCCGGCTGCCCCTGCCGCCGCGGGTGGGGGCGACGCTCCTCGCCGGGCGCCGCCTGGGCGCGCCCCGGGCCGCCGCCGCCGTCGCGGCCTTGCTCACCGAGCGGGATCCCTTCGCCCAAGAGCGCCACCCCGACGCCGCCGACCTCGGCTGGCGGGTGGAGCAGGTGCTCGGCGGCGGCGCCGGAGATCGCCGGGCCCTGGCCGCCGTTCGCCAGGTCAAGGACGCGCTGCTGGAGGCCCTCGGCGGTCGCCTCGGCCCGGAGCGACCGCTGACCGACCCCTTGCTCGCCGAGCTGCTCCTCGCGGGCTTCCCCGACCGCGTGGCCCGGCGGCGGCCCGGCGAGGCCCGGCGTTACCTGCTCGTGGGCGGCGCCGGGGCGACCTTGGCCGAGGGCCAGCTCCCCGCGGAGCTGATCTTGGCGGCGACGATGGAGGCTGGCCGCCGGGGCGAGCGCGTCGAGCACGTCATCCGCGTGGCCTTGCCCCTGGAGGAGTCCTGGCTGCCCGTCGTCGAGCGCCGGGCCCTGGAGTTTGACGAGGCCCGGGAGGCCGTCGTGAGCCGCCGGGTGTGGCGCTTCATGGACCTCACCCTGCGGGAGGCCCCAGATCCCAGCCCGCCGGAGCCCGTGGCCGCCGCCACCGCGCTCCTCCGCGCCGCCCAGGCGAGGCCCGAGCGCGCGCTCACCCTCGACGACCGCCTGACGGGGCTCCTCGCCCGGGTGCAGCTCCTCGCCGAGGTGATGCCGGAGCTGGAGCTCCCCGCCCTCGCCGAGCCCGCGGCGCTCTTGCCGAGCTTAGTGGAGGGCCGCCGCTCCTTCGCCGAGCTCCGCGCCGTGGACCTCCGCGACGCCTTGCTCGGCCAGCTCAGCTACGCCCAGCGCCGGGCCCTCGACGAGCATGCCCCCGAGCGCTGGACCGTGCCCAGCGGCGCCAGCGTGCCCGTGGTGTACACCCCTGGCGAGGCGCCGCTGCTCGCGGCGCGGGTGCAGCAGCTCTTCGGCATGAGGCGCACCCCCCGCATCGCCGCCGGGCGTGTGCCGGTGAAGGTGCAGCTCCTCTCCCCGGGCAACCGCCCGGTGCAGACCACCCTCGACCTGGAGAGCTTCTGGACGCGCACCTGGCCCGAGGTGCGGAAGGAGCTGCGCGGGCGGTATCCCCGCCACGCCTGGCCCGAGGACCCCACCGACGCCATCCCCGAGGACCGGCCGAAGCGGCGGGGGACGTGAGAGAATCTTGAGGACCTCTCGGCGCGCCTTGAGGTCCATGGGGCGAGGCCCGCCCTCGGAGCGCCGTATGTCCTTCGCCCTCTTCGCCCTCTTCGCCTGCCACAGCGCGCCCGCGGCGACGCCGACCGACGCCGCGACCGACGCTAGGCCCACCGCCGTCGAGGCCGAGGGGAGCACTGTGCGCGCGGCCTTCCCGCCTCCCGCTGGGGCGACCCGGGTGCCCGGCGACGCCTTCGGGGAGTCTCTGGGCGGCCTAAGCCTCGCCCCGGCGGCAGACCCGGTGCTCACCTACGACGGCCGACCGACCCACCACCACGCCCGGGTGATCTCCTTGCCGTTGGTGCCGGGGGACCTCCAGCAGTGCGCCGACAGCGCCCTGCGGGTGCGCGCGGAGTGGCGGCGGGCCCAGGGCCTCCCGGTCATGATGTACGCGACCTCCGGGGACCCGATGCCCTGGAGCCGCTGGCAGGCCGGGGAGCGCTTCACCGCCGCGGGGAACAAGCTCGTCTGGCGGGGCGGCGGCGCCAAGGGGGACTCCGCCGAGAGCTGGGAGCGTTACCTCGCAGCGGCCTTCACCTACGCGGGCACCCTCTCCCTCCAGCACTACGAGACCGTCGCCGCCAAGGATCCCCGCCCCGGCGACGTGCTCGTCGTCGGCGGCTCGCCGGGCCACGCCGTGCTCATCCTGGAGGTCGCCCAGGCCCCCGACGGGCGGCGCTGGCTGCTCATCGCTGAGGGCTACATGCCCGCCCAGAGCTTCCATGTGGAGCTAGGCCCCGTCGACGGCTGGTGGCCCTGGGATGCAGAGGACGGCCTGCGCCTGAGCCACTGGCACCTCCCCGGCTCGAGCCTGCGGAGGTTTAAGGACTAGGGGCGCATCGCAGGGCCGCGGCGCCGTACCCGCCGTCCTCCCAAGGCGCGGCGCCATACACCACGACCTCGGCGCAGCGCTCCCACACGAAGCGCGCCGTGGCGGCGCCGCGCTCGTCATCGACGCCGAAGGGCCGCCCCCCGCTGGAGTTCGCGTCGTCGTAGATCCACACCACCCAGTCCGGCGGGCGCTGGCGCAGGGCCTCCAGCATGACGTCCTCGCCGAAGCGGGCCCGGGCGCTCTCGCTCCAGGAGAGGTAGGCCGTGGGGGAGATCGTGCGGGTCCAGACGTTGAGCAGCGCGCCCTCGGGCAGCACCAGCACCCGCTCACCGGGGCGGATCGTCTCGACCAAGAAGCCCTGGAGCCGGGCCAAGGACGCGCTGCGCGGGGACTCGTTCGGTGGGTACACCCACAATGAGTCTGCGTCTCCGCCGAGCTTGTAGGTCTTTCGTTGGTAGAAGCTCGCGCTCACCCCGACGTGGATCAGGAGCCCGCAGGCCACGGCCCCCCAGCCCAGGCGCCGGGCCACCTCGCCGCCGCCCCAGCCCCAGCGCGCGAGCTCGGGCACCCCGGCGACGAGCCCGGCGACGGCGCACAAGGTCGCTAAGGCGCCGAGGGTGTAGCCGTCTCCTTGAATACGCCCGTTGAGGGCGATGGGCGCGATCATCACCGCCGCCGCCGCCGCCGCGGCCAAGGGGGTGGACAGGCGGCGCCGGGCCTCGGCGTCCCCCCAGCGGCGCCAGGCGACGAGGAGGCCCACGACCACGGTGATCGCCATCATCAGCGGCAGGGGCCGCCCGACCTGGCTCCAGCGCACAAAGACGAGCAGGCCCGGCACGAGCAGGAGCCAGGCCAGGCCCTCGATGAGCCGGGCAAAACGTGGCCAGCGCGCGGTCCAGCGGTCGATGATGAGCACACAGAGGGTGACGGCGAGGCCGTAGGCCGTGGCGACGGCGAGGCGTGAGGCGTTCTCGGCGGGGGCCTCGAAGCCGAAGCTCACGACCGCGCCACCATCGACGGCCCGGGCCCTGAGCCCGGCGAAGGCCACGTCGAAGCCCCAGACCAGGGCCGCGAGGCCGACGAGCCCCTCCCCGACCACAAAGATGAGGAGCTGAATAGACGGGCGGGCGCCGAGTAAGGTCAAGGCCAAGGCCGTCGCGACGAGGCCCGCCAAGAAGGGCTCCGCCCGGGTGAGCGCCAAGGCGCCGAGGCAGAGCCCGATGACCGCGGCGCGACCGGGACCCAGCGGCGTCGGCGTGTCGAGGGCGACGAGCAGCATCCCCAAGAGCCACAGCCCATGCGCGGCCTCGGGCACACCCGGCGCGACGAGGCTGTAGTTCCCCAACGACGTGAGGTGTGGGAACACGAAGCCCACGAGCAAGGTGAGCCCGACCATCATCGCGGAGTAGACGGGCATTCGCGGCCGGGTGAGCCGCCAGCACGCCGCGAGGCCGACGGCCCAGAGCAGGTGGTTCAGGACGCCGAGCGCGACGACGCTCGGCCCGGTCACCCAGAACAGCGCGCCCTGCACGACCGTCGAGAGCGGGCCGTCGGGCAGGATCAGCGCCTCGCCCAGCCGGTCCCCCTCAGCGAAGCGCCAGGCGGCGTAGACCTGATCCCCGTAGTTGATCACCGGGTCGGGGCCGCGGCCCCAAGCCGTCGCGGCGAGGCCCACGAACGCGGTGATGAGCGCGGCGAGGGCCGGGCGGTCCCCGGCGAGGCCTCGCGACCCCTCATCCGAGCCCATAACGCGCCATCTTGTTGAGCAGCCCTTGCCGGGACAGGCACAGGCGCCGGGCGGCGCGGCTCCGGTTCCCGCCCTCGGCGGCCAAGGCCGCGGCGATGCTCCGTCGCTCTAGCGCCTCGACCTGGGCCTCTAGCCCCTCGCCGTCCGGCGCCGCCGTGGGCCCGAGGCCGAGGTCTTCAGGCACGATGACCGGCCGGGCCCCGGCCATGACCGCCCCGCGCTGCACGGCGTGGCGCAGCTCGCGCAGGTTCCCCGGCCAGGGGTGCGCCAGGAGCGCCTGGGCGGCGGCGTCGGAGAGCTCGTGGCGGCGGCCGATGAGCCGCTCCTGGGCGCTCAAGAAGGACCGCGCGAGGAGCAGCACGTCCTCCCCACGATCCCGGAGGGGCGGCAGGGTGATCTCGACGCCGCGCAGCCGCCAGTAGAGGTCGTCGCGGAAGCTGCCCTCACGGAGCATGGAACCCAGGTCGCGGTTCGTCGCCGAGATGAGGCGCACGTCGACGGTGATGGGGCGGTCGGCGCCGACGGGCAGGATCTCCCCACGCTCCAGGGCGCGCAGGAGCCGCACCTGGGTCGCGGGCTCCAGCTCCCCGGCCTCGTCGAGGAACAGGGTGCCCCCGTCGGCCTCGGCGAAGAGGCCACGCCGGGCGCGGTCGGCCCCGGTGAACGCGCCTTTGGTGTGGCCGAAGAGGGTGCTCTCCAGGAGCGTCGGGGGCAAGGCGCCGCAGTTGACGCTCACCAGGGGCCCGCGGGCGCGGCGGGAGGCGAGGTGCACCCGGCGGGCGAGGAGCTCCTTCCCCGTGCCGTTCTCGCCGGTCAAGAGCACGGGGAGGTCCGTCGGAGCGACGCGGTCGGCGAGGTCCAGCGCCGCACGAAAGGGCGGAGAGCTCCCCAACATCTGGTCTTCAGGGCGGGCGACGGCGAGCTGCTCCCGCAGGGCGCGCACCTCGGCCTCCAGGGCGGCCCGGGCGGCGGCGCGCTTCACGACGACGAGGAGCACGTCGGGGTCTACGGGCTTGCTCAGGAGGTCGTGGGCGCCGCGGCGCACCGCCTCCAAGGCCGCGGCTTTGCCCCCGGCGCCGGTGACGACGACGACCAGGGGCGGGCTCGGCGAGGCCATGAGCGCGTCGAGCACGCCGAGGCCCTCGTCGATGGACTGGGTCGGCGGCAGCATGAGGTCGAGGAGCACGACGGCCGGTGGGCGGGCCCGCGCCGAGGCCAGGGCGCTGGCGGCGTCTTCAGCCTCGGCGACGTCGAAGCCCTCCGCGCGGAGCAGGCCACGGGTGAGGCGCCGCAGCGCGGCGTCATCTTCGACCCACAAAAGCGGCGTGGTCTCGGTCACGTCGGCAGGATCGCCGAGGGGGCGGCCCGACGCAAGGGCGCGCTACAACATCTTCTCTAGGGTCCAGTCGCACTCGCCGTCGTTGAGGTACATCCCGGAGAAGCTCCCGAGCAGCTCATCATCGCCGGAGTCCCACTCCGCGGCGCCGGACCAGCAGTTCACCTCCCCCGTCGAGGTGATCGTGCAGTCCTGGACGTCGACGTCGAGGGGCACCAGGTCGCCGCTGCCGCCCTCGTCCGAGGCGCTGAACACCAGGGTGAAGTTGAAGTCCTCTTGGCCCTCGGTGGTGGTGACGCTGAGCAAGGCCGGGCCGGAGAACTCCTCTCCGTCGGCGTCCCCGGCGAGCTCAACCCGCCAGGCGAGGGTCGGTGAGCCCTCCCCGCAGGTCATCTCGCCGGTCCAGTCGCCGGTGAGCTCGACCTCGGGCCCGCAGGCCGTGAGCACGGTGAGGAGGGGGACGGCGAGGCGCACGTTCATCGGAGGCTCCGAGGCGAGAAGGGGCGAACCCACAGGCACCCACAACGTGTCCTCCGCGGCGGCGTTGGGCAAGCGGCGCGGCGCCTAGGACGACAGGATAGGCTCCCGGCGGAGGCCCCGATGATCCCCTTCCGGCTCCGGCCGCTCACCCCCGACGACCTCGACCACCTCGTCACCTTGGACCAAGATCCCGAGGTGACACGCTACATCAACGGGGGACAGGCGACGCCACGCGCCGCCTACGTCGAGCTCCTGCTCCCCCGGATGCTCGGCGCGGCCACCCGCCCGGGCCTGGGCTTCTTCGCCGTGGAGTCCCCAGAGGGCGACTTCATGGGCTGGGTTCACCTGCGAGAGGACAGCTTCGAGCCCCGCTACGCGGAGATCGGCTACCGCCTCGCGCGGGCTTACTGGGGCCAAGGCGTCGCCACGGCGGCGTCGCGGCTGCTCATGGCGCGGGCCTTTGAGGAGCTGGGCTTTGAGGTGGTGAGCGCCCGCACCCTGCTTGAGAACCGAGCGTCGCGGCGGGTGATGGAGAAGCTCGGCCTCAGCGAGTCCGGGCGCTTCGTATACCCGGCGCGCACGGTGGCGGGGCTCACGACGCCGGAGCTTCCTGCGGTGTTGTACACCCTTCATCGCGGCGACTGGGCGGCCCCTCGTTGAGGCCGCGCATCAGGCCGACGAGCCGCCCTCAAACACCTCGGCCAACGAGCGCGCGTCCAAGAGGCGTGAGGTCCACAGGTTCAGCTCGTCGAGCTGCGCGGCCTCCACACGACCGGCGACCTCCGGCGGCAAGCTCCCGAAGCGCTGGCGCAGGAGCCGGACCAGCAGCTCACGGACGCCGAGCGCTTTGCCGAGCTCTTTGCCAAGCTCTTTGCCGCGCGCCTCGATCGCGGCCTCTTGGCGGGCGTCGATGGCGCGAAGAAACTCGCTCTCGGGCTGCCAGTCCTTAAACATTACGCCTCAGGCCGACGAGCCGCCCTTCGCGGCGCCCTCAAACACCTCGGCCAACGAGCGCGCCTCCAAGAGGCGTGAGGTCCACAGGTTCAGCTCGTCGAGCTGCGCGGCCTCTACGCGCCCGGCGACCTCCGGCGGCAAGCTCCCGAAGCGCTGGCGCAGGAGCCGGACCAGCAGCTCACGGACGCCGAGCTGTTTACCGAGCTCTTTGCCGAGCTCTTTCCCGCGCGCCTCACCACGCGCCTCGATCGCGGCCTCTTGGCGGGCGTCGATGGCGCGAAGAAACTCGCTCTCGGGCTGCCAGTCTTTGATCATCAGCTTCTCCAGCGCGCGCCGCGCGGCGCGGTTGAGGTGTTGGAGGATAAGGTCAGTGTACAGCCGACGGCGCTCGGCGTCCAGTGTGCGCGCGGCCTCCGCCGCCACCCGCCCGACTTGGGCGCCTACCTTACGCCGCCCATGCGCCAACGCCGACAAGACCGCGATCTCTGGGTTCTCTTGCGCCTGGGCGAGCTCGGTCACCACCGGCAGGCTCTTGGGGCCGATCACGACGGGGCGTAAGGTGCCCGTGATCCCGACAGGGACGGGCTGAGCGGCCCAGCGCGCCGTGGACTCGTTCAGGGTGAGCACGAGCAAGGCCACCTTCCCGCGCCGCTGGGATTGCGCGACGGAGACATACACCGGCCAGGAGTAGGCCTTGGTGGGGTCGGGCTGGAGCTGGGCCTCGACGATGACGGTCATCTCGGTGGCCCCGGTGAGCCTCACGACGACGTCAGCGCGGTACTCCGGCGCGGCGGACTGGGAGAGATCCCCCGGGAGAAGCTCCCCTTGAACCTCCTCAGCGCTCGGCAGCAGGCGCGCGGACGCCAACAGCTCCGCGGCGAGGTGCGGCCGCGCGTGAAACAGCTCACAGAGGGTCTGGTGCAAGGCAGAAGGCATCATAAGCTCCTGCCCCGCGATTATCCATGTGGTGGAGAGATGTAAATCCAGATTCTCAGGTGGGGCGCGTTTTCTGGCACAAACGTCAAACGCCTCAACGGAGGATCGTCACCCGGTACTCCCCCTTCACGCCGCCCTGGCCGTCGGGGGTGGGGTGCTCGGCGACGGCGACGCGCCCATCGACGCTCATCACCGGACGGAAGAAGATCGGCGAGGCCGTGGCGCAGAACGCCTCCAGGCGCTCCTCCCCTCCCCGGCCCGCGTCGCCGCCGAGGTCAAAGACCAAGGCGCCGAAGAGGTCCTCCCGGCGGTCGGCGTCCCGCACCCCGGCGCCGACGAGCAGGTGCCGCCCATCCGCCGCGAGGCTCACGCCGTCGAGGGCCTGGGGCCCCGTCCAGGTCCAGCGCGTCTCGCCGTCGGGGCTCACCACCCAGAGCGCGTTCTCGTTGGGGTGCGCCGTGGGCGGGCGCAGCTCCGGGGCGGCCGCGCCCCAGGGGATCGTCGTCCGTGAGGTGAGGTAGACCACGTCGCCGCCGTGGATGAGCGCGTGGCCCACCGACGCCGAGATCGGCACCTCCCCGGCCATGACCGGCGCCCCGGCGCTGAGCGTCGCCCGTTCGCCGCCGTCCAGACGCCGCAGGAGCACCCGCCCGTCGCCGAGACCGAGCACGATGAGGTCGTGCTCACGGGACACGGCGCTCGCCTCCCACACAAACACGGACTCAAAGTGCGGCGCCAGGGGCTCGGCGCGCACCTGGGCCACGGGGCTCAGATCGACCAGATCGAGCACGATCATCCCGCCGTAGGGCAGGCCGGGCGGGGCGTCCCCCGAGGCCGAGCGGGTCACCGAGAGCGCGACGAGGCCACCCTCCAGGTCGAGCTGGGGGTGCAAGAAGATCCCGTCGGCGGCGGTCTCGGGGAAGCCCGCGACGAGCTCGCCGTCCGGGGAGAGCCGCAGCACCCGGGAGCGGTTGAGCCGGGCGCCGCCCTCGTCGTTCCAGCCGTGGGACGCGGCGACGAGGAGGTCGCCGCCGGGCAGCACCTCCAGGCCATACGCCGTGGGCAGGCTGTACACGCCGAAGAGGTCCACCCCCGCCGGGGCCGGGGAGCTGCCGACGTCATCGGCGAGGCGGCGGCTCCACCGGGGCTTGAGGCTCACGGCGTCCAGGGCCCAGATCATCGCGTCCGGGGACTGCTCGGCGGCGTAGAGGGTGCGGCCGTCAGGCGACCAGGCGACCCGCTTGATGAGCGCCTCGGGCACGGTCTTTCGCCGCAGCACCTCGCCGGTCCAGGCGTCGAGCACGAGCAGCTCACCGAGGTAGCTCCCCACGGCGAGCAGGCGGCCGTCCGGGGAGAAGGCGAGGCTCGTGTCCGGCGGCGAGCCTCCAGCGGCGATGAGCCGGGACACGTCGCCGAGGGGCGCGTGGGCGAAGGGCACACACTCCGCGCGGCTCGGCGCCTGGGCCCCGAGCCCGCCGAGCTCGACGGTCTCCCCCGAGCGCCACAGCCGCGCCACGAGCGCCCGCCCGCCCGGCAGGGCCCGGGCGCCCTCGATGGGCATCCCGCCCTCGACGATCACGCCGCCACGCACAAAGATCAGCGCTCCCGGGGGCTTCTGGGCGTCTTTGCAGGCGAGCAGGGCGAGCAGGGTGAGCAGCATGGAGGGCTCCGGGGCAGGAAGCGGGCTAGACTATCTCCGCCGCGCCTCCCTGGCGCGCCGAGGGTCCTCTTCATGCGTGTCCTGCTCACTGGCCCCACGGGCACCGCCGGGAGCGCCACGCTCCTCGTGCTCCTGGCCGATCCCGGCGTCACCTCGGTCACCGCGCTCAGCCGCCGCCCCATCGATACCCAGCACGAGAAGCTCCGCGTCGTGCTCCACGACGACTTCACCGACCCCGCGCCCCTGGCCTCGCTCCTCGCCGAGACCGACGCCTTGTTGTGGTGCCTGGGCATCGGCCAGAACGACGTGCCCGAGGCCGAGTACATCCGCATCACCTACGACTACACCTTGGCCTTCGCCCGGGCCCTGCTCGTGGCCAACCCCAAGGCGACCTTCATCTTCCTCTCCGGCCAAGGCTCGGACCCCACCGAGCGCAGCCGCGCCCTCTTTGGTCGGATCAAGGGCCGCACCGAGCGCGCCGTGGACGGCCTCGGCCTCGCCCGCCTGCACCACGCCCGGCCCGGCTACATCCACCCCACGACGGAGAAGCCCAGCCGCAAGGCCCTGGAGCGCTTCTCGATGTTTGTGGAGCCCCTGTTTCGGGCCCTGTTCCCCCGCCACATGATCGACGCCGACCAGCTCGGCCGGGCGCTCCTCGCCGCCGCCCGCGGCGCGACAGAGGAGCGAGTCCTCGACAACGTCGCGCTGCAGCGCCTCGCGGCGGGCGCCCCCTGACTCATTCAACACAGTCGCCTCTCCACTTGGATCTCGGAGCCCCTCATGCACCCCAACGCCCAGCTCATCACCCGCTTCTACGAGGCCTTCGCCAAACGCGACGGACTCACCATGGCCGGGTGTTACCACCCCGAGGCCAGCTTCCAGGATCCGGCCTTTACGCTCCAGGGGGAGCAGGTCGGCCGCATGTGGCGCATGCTCTGTGAGCGCGGGAAGGACCTCACCCTGACCTTCTCCGACGTCGAGGCGGACGACACGACGGGCTCGGCGCGGTGGGAGGCGAACTACACCTTCTCCGCCACCAAACGCCAGGTGCACAACATCATCTCGTCGAGCTTCACCTTCCGCGACGGGCTCATCTACACCCAGAACGACAGCTTCGACTTCTGGCGCTGGTCTCGCCAAGCCCTCGGCGCGCCGGGGATCTTCTTGGGCTGGTCGAGCTTCTTGCAGAGCAAGGTGCAGGCCCAGGCCATGGCGGGCCTCGCGGCCTGGAAGCCCAAGGAGTAGGGCCCGCAGATGCTGATCCGCCCGCCTCGACGGTTCCCCAGCTCGATGTTCACCTGGCGGGGGAGCGCGCTCGCTGAGTCGTGGAAGCCGCTTCTGGGGCTGTTCATCGCCTCGGAGCTGCTCACCTGGAACTACGAGCGCTGGGACCTCGGCCGCTTCTCGTTGACGCTCACGCCCTTCACCCTCGTGGGCCTCGCGCTCTCGATCTTTCTGGGCTTCCGCAACAACGCCTGCTACGACCGCTGGTGGGAGGCCCGCCGCCTCTGGGGCGGGCTCATCAACACCACCCGCTCCCTCGCCCGGCAGATGCTCACCTTGCCGAAGGCCCCCGAGGCCGACGCCGAGGCGCTCCGGGCGCTGCAGGAGCGTTTTGTCTACGGGGTCATCGCCTTCGCCATCTCGCTCAAGCTGCACCTCCGCGCCGAGGGATCCTTCACCGACCTCCAGACCCTCCTGCCGCGCCCGGTCTGGGAGTCGCTGCTCCAAGAGCGGAACGCGCCCAACGCCGTGACCTACTGGCTCTCGTCCCAGGTGCAGGAGGCCGCCGCCCAGGGCTGGCTCCACCCCATCCACCAGGACGCCCTGGAGCGGGGGATCACCGAGCTGACGAACATCCAAGGCGGCTGCGAGCGCATCAAGAACACGCCGGTCCCCCTCACCTACACCGTGCTCACCCACCAGATCGTGCTGCTCTACTGCTTGTCTTTGCCCCTGGGCATCATGAGCACCGTCGGCGAGATGACCCCCTTCGTGGTGCTCATCGTGAGCTTCGCGTTCTTGGGCCTTGATGAGGTCGGGACACAGATTGAGGATCCCTTCGAGACCGACGCCAACGACCTCCCCCTCGACGCCTTGTGCCGCGTCATCGAGGTCAACCTCCGGCAGCGCCTCGGGGAGACGAACCTGCCGCCGGACGCGAAGCCCGTGAAGGGCGTCTTGTATTAACGTTTTTTATAACCTTTTTCATAATATGTGACGCTCACGTCATTTGCCATGAAACCTCCCGAGGCGTCGTGTAGCATGTGCGCGATCACCCACCGCGCGCGACCGCACAGGACGACTCATGAAGATCCGTTTCTGGGGCACACGAGGCTCCATCGCCAAGGCCGGCCCCACGACGTTGAGGTATGGCGGCAACACCTCCTGCGTGGAGGTCCGCTCCGCCGCCGGAGACCTGCTCATCCTCGACGCCGGGACGGGGATGCACGGCCTCGCCCAGGCGCTCATCCGTGAGCCGACCGCCCCGCGCACGAGCACCCTGCTCCTCTCCCACACCCACTGGGATCACATCCAGGGTCTCCCCTTCTTCACGCCGCTCTTTGTGCCGGGCCAGCGCTGGTCGATCTACGGGCCCTCCGGCGCGCACAAACGCCTCGACGAGCTGCTCCGCGAGCAGATGAGCCGGGACTACTTCCCCGTGGGCATGGACGACCTGAGCGCGAACGTCGGCATCCACAGCCTCAAGGAGGGCCACTTCACCATCGGGGACATCTCGGTCACCACACGCTTCCTCAACCACCCCGGCGTGACCCTCGGCTACCGGATCGTCGTCGATGGCAAGACCCTCGTGTACTCCACGGACCATGAGCCCCACAGCCGCCACCTCGCGAGCTGCGGCGGCGCCCCCGCCAAAGGCAGCGAAGACGCCAAACACGGCGAGTTTTTGGCCGGGGCCGACGTCGTCATCCATGACGCACAGTACACCGCCGAGGAGTACCACAGCCGCGTCGGCTGGGGCCACAGCACGATGGAGTACGTCACCGACCTCGCCCAGCACGCGGGCGTGCGCCGCCTGATGCTCTTCCACCACGACCCCAACCGCGGCGACGCCGACGTCGACCGCCTCGTCGAGCGCGCCCGCGCCCGGGTCTCGGGCCGGCCCGGCGCCACGCTCATCGACGCCGCCGCCGAGGGCCAGCAGCTTGAGGCCACGCCCAGCCGGGTGTGGGCCGTCGCGCCGGAACGCCCCCAAGGGGAGGAGGACTCGGCCTTGGGCGAGAGCCCCCGGGGCGCCAACATCCTCATCTTCGCCCCGTCTTACCCGAGCCTCATCGACGCCGCCCGAGAGGTCGGCCAGCGGCCCCAGGTCGCGAACCAGCTCCTTGAGGCCGAGGCCGCCTGGCGGGCGACCCACCCCACCGTGGTGATCATCGAGGCGAAGGGCCCCGAGGAGTTCAACCAGCGCTGGCGCTTCATCAGCGCGTCGGGTGGCTGGCCCTCGGCGATGACCCGGGTGATGGTCTGCAACGATGAGCCCGAGCCCGAGCAGCTCCGGGGCGTGCCCGTCGATTCTGTGCTCGTCGCGCCCTTCTCCCCGTCCTACGCCTGCAGCCGGATGCTGGTCTGGACGACGAAGACCCCGCCCCTCTGGGAGCGCCCGCCCCGGCCGCCGACCGAGGCCCAGCGCCTGCGCCAGGTCGACCGCGCCCGCCGCGCGCTGCAGGCCGCGGAGCTCCGGGACGAGCTCCAGACCCACGTCGATCTCGCCCGGGCGCTCCTCGCCGACGTCGCCTCCGACGACCTCGTCACCGCCATCCACCTCATCGGCGCCGAGGCCCAGGAGTCCATGGCCCGGGCCGACGGCCCCACGCCGACCTTGGCGCCGAGCGGCGGGGTTCACCGCGACGACACCTTCTGCGGCCACGTCGTCGCCCGCGACGCGCCGCTTGAGGTCGAGGACACCCTCAACAGCGCGGACTTTCGCTACCACCCCCACGTGCTCGGCAGCGCGGCGCTGCGGGCCTACGTCGGCGTGCCCCTGCGGATCCAGGGCCAGTGTGTCGGCACGCTCTGCGCCTGGGCGAGCCACCCCTTCAGCCTCAACGACCGCCACCGCGCGAGCTTCCACCAGCTCGCCCGGCTCATCAGCCTGCGCCTGCAGCTTGAGAGCAGCACGACCTGACGCGGGGCGGTTAACGCCGGGAGCGGCGGGCACACTCCCGGCGTGTATTGTGAGGAGGCAGGCCGAGGTCCGTCGATGCTGTTGACTCTGCTCATCACCCTGACCGCCCTGGCCGCCCCGATCACCGAGGCCGAGGCCGAGGCCCTGGCCCGGGCCTACTACCCGAGGCTCGGCCAGCCCCTGCCCGCCCCGGCGCTCCTCGCCGACGACGTCGCGGCCTTGGTCGAGACCGGGCGTGACGCTGAGGAGCTCGGCGTCGTCTTGGACCACCTCCGCGCCTTGCCCGGCGCCCGCGGGGCCACCTTGGGCGCCTTGGTGGAGAGCCACCTCGCCGCGGCCTTGGGTGAGGCGGAGCAGCTCACCCCCACCGCGCTCGCCGCCCCCGACGCCGCCTTGGCCGCGGCGCCAAAACCCCGGGGCGACACCCTCAACGACGCCGCCCGAGACGAGGTCCTGACGCGCTTCTACAAGGGCACAGGCCGGGCGCCGCCCGCGCCGCCCTTGGCCGTCGACGTCGCGGGCTTCGTGCTCTTGGAGGAGGAGGGCTGGCTCTCGCCGGGGGTGTACGCCTTGGGCGACTGGGTGCCCCGGCACGTCCGCGGCGCGGAGAGCATGACCTTCGGCCAGGTCGCCCGGGTCGCCGTCGAGAAGGGCTTCAACGGCGGCCCGACCCGCGACGGCAGCTTAGAGACGCTCAAGGGCGTCGGCGGCTAAAGACGCCCTGGCGGGCCCCCCAAGGCGCCT
Source organism: Myxococcota bacterium (assembly GCA_023150845.1). Lineage (GTDB taxonomy): Bacteria > Myxococcota_A > UBA796 > UBA796 > CAJQPC01 > JADKFE01. Next base: position 47,943 of record JAKLKD010000016.1, read on the forward strand.
AAACGGGGTCTGGAGGGAGGTGGCGATTGGGCCTCTTCCCTACTGCGCCCGCCTTGATGTATGCTCCGGCGGCTTTCCCCTCCCTCTGGAGCGCTGATGCAGGTCCTCGACAAGCGCAGCTACGTCGGCCCGAACCTCTACGCCAACTTCCGCGTGATCCGCCTCACGATCGACCTCGGCCCCCTGGAGCAGGCCCCGAGCGCGACGATCCCGGGCTTCGTGGATCGCCTCGTGGAGGCCGTCCCCTCCCTCTCCGAGCACGGCTGCTCCTACGGGGAGCCCGGCGGCTTCATCCGCCGCATGCGTGAGGGCGAGGGCACCTGGCTCGGGCACATCCTGGAGCACCTGGCCATCGAGCTGCAGAACCTCGCGGGCGTGCAGGTCACCTTCGGCAAGACCCGGGGCGCCGGGGCCGTGGGCCGTTACCACGTCGTCTACGAGTACGAGGAGTCCTGGGTCGGCGAGCAGGCCGGTGAGCTGGCTCTGCGCCTCCTGCACCACCTCCTGCCCGTCGAGCTGCGCGGCGGCGCCACGGTGCCCGACGACTTCAACTTCCAGCGTGAGCTAGAGGACCTCATCCGCGGCGCCCAGCGCCGGGCCTTCGGGCCGTCCACGGGCTCGTTGGTGCGCGCCGCCGAGCGCCGGGGCATCCCCTGGATCCGCCTCAACGAGCACAGCCTCGTGCAGTTCGGCCACGGCCGCCTGCAGAAGCGTATCCAGGCCACGGTGACGAGCGAGACGCGCCACATCGCCGTCGAGATCGCCTCGGACAAGCAGCTCACGAACAAGATCCTCGGCGACATCGGCCTGCCCGTGCCCCGCCAATACCAGACCTACAGCGCTGAAGAGGCCACGCGCGCCGCCCGGCGCCTGGGCTTCCCCGTCGTCGTGAAGCCGCTCGACGCCAACCACGGCCGCGGCGTCTCCATCGGCCTCGAGACCGAGGAGCAGGTCGCCGTCGCTTATGACCAGGCCCGGCAGCACAGCCGCTGCGTGCTCGTCGAGACCTACATCAAGGGCCTCGACCACCGCATCCTCGTCGTGAACGGCGAGGTCGTCGCCGTCGCCAAACGTATGCCGGGCCACGTCGTCGGTGACGGCGTGCACACCGTCGCGGAGCTCGTGGACATCGTCAACCAAGACCCCCGCCGGGGCATCGGCCACGAGAAGGTGCTCACCCGCCTGGAGCTCGACCACCAGGCCGAGCGCCTCTTGGAGCAGGCCGGGCACACCTCCGCGACGGTCTTGCCCGCCGGGGAGATCTTCTTCTTACGCAGCACGGGCAACCTCTCCACGGGCGGCACGGCGATCGACCTCACCGACACCTGCCACCCCGACAACAAGGAGATGGCCGCCCGGGCCTGCGCCGCCATCGGCCTCGACGTGTGCGGCGTGGACTTCTTGACCACGGACATCACCCGCTCCTACAAGGAGATCGGCGGCGGCATCTGCGAGGTGAACGCGGCGCCGGGCTTCCGGATGCACGTCGCCCCCAGCGAGGGCACCCCCCGGGACGTGGCCGGCGCCGTGCTCGACATGCTCTTCCCCCAAGGCGCGCCTAGCCGCATCCCCATCGCGGCGATCACCGGCACCAACGGCAAGACCACGACGACGCGTATGTTGGCCCACATCCACAAGCTCGCCGGGGCCACTGTGGGCATGACCACCACCGACGGCGTGTACATCGACGGCCGCCGCACCGTGGAGGGTGACATGACCGGGCCCCAGGCCGCGGGCATGGTGCTGCGCGACCCCACGGTCTCCGTCGCCGTGCTGGAGACGGCGCGGGGCGGGCTCTTACGCTCGGGCCTCGGCTACAAGCAGCCCGACGTGGCCTGCTGCCTCAACGTCTCCGGGGACCACCTCGGCCTCGGCGGCATCGACACCTTGGAGCAGCTCGCCCAGGTCAAGCGGATCCCCATCGAGGTCGCCCGGGACACCGCCGTGCTCAACGGCGACGACCCCCTCTGCCTGCGGATGGCCGAGTACACCCAGGCCAAGCACCTCTGCTACGTCACGATGAACGCCGACAACGCGCTCGTGCGGGAGCACATCCGCGCCGGGGGCCGCGCCGTGGCCCTGGAGGCCGGGGTGAACGGCCAGATGATCACGCTCTTCGACAAGGGCGCGCACATGCCGCTCTTGTGGACCCACCTCATCCCCGCCACCGTCGAGGGCCGGGCCCTGCACAACGTGCAGAACGCCATGTTCGCCGCGGCCATGGCCTACGCCATGGGCGTGAAGCTCGACGACATCCGCCACGGCCTGCGCACCTTCGACAGCACCTTCTTCCAGACCCCGGGCCGGATGAACGTCTTCGACAACCTCGGGTTTAAGGTGATCCTCGACTACGGGCACAACCCCGCCGCCGTAGACGCCATGTGTACCCTCGTGGACGGCCTCGCCGCCGGGGGCGCGGTGAAGGCCGGTGGCAAACGGGTGGTGGTGCTCGCCGTGCCCGGTGACCGCCGGGACGAGGACATCGCCGCCATCGCCCGCCGCGCCGCCCGGAGCTTCGACCGCTTCATCTGCCGCCGGGACGACAACCCCCGCGGCCGCGGCGAGGACGAGGTGCCGCGGCTCCTGCGCGACGCGCTGCTCGCCGAGGGCGTGGCCCCGGAGCGTATCGAGCTCGTCATCCGCGAGCCCGACGCCATCGACCACGCGATCAAGCTCTGCGCCCCGGGCGACCTCCTGCTCCTCTTCGTGGACCAGGTGACCCGCTCGTGGAAGCAGGTGATCTACGCCGGGGGTCGCCGCCCGGAGGACGAGGCGCCCCGCCCCGCCGCCCAGGCCGTGGTGATGTCGCCGACGCCCGCCGCCCCGGCGCCGTCCTTGGCCTCGCTGAACCTCGTGCGGGATGAGCGCGGCGTGCGCCTCGCGGGGGCCAACGAGGAGGCCGACTGAGATGAGCGCGCCGCGCGTCAGAGAGGTCCGCCGCATCACCGGCCGTCACCCGCTCCTCCCCGGGGCGGGCGCGGCGGCGGAGCTCGTGGGAGAGGACGTCTCCGACGCGCTGCCCTCCTTGGCGCCGCGGCTCGCCGAGGCCCAGCGCGCCGTCGGCGGCGCGGGCGCCATCACCCTGCGGGCCTGGGCGGGCGGCGCGTCCGTGGCCTTTGAGGCCCCGCCGGACACCTTGGAGCAGGCCGTCTTGGCCTTGGAGTGGGCGCTCGGCGTCGAGGGCGCCCCGTCCCTGGACACCATCGCCGCCGAGGCCGAGGCCGCGCGCTCCCCGGCGCTGCGGGCGCTTCTGGCCGCCGCCGAGGCCCTGGACCTCCCGGCCTTCTTCGATGACGAGGGCCTCACCCTAGGCTTAGGCGCCCGGGGCCGCACCTGGGCGCTCACCGAGCTACCCTCCCCCGACACGCTCCCCGGCCTCGGCCTGGGGCGTATCCCCTTCGTCTTCGTCACCGGCACCAACGGTAAGACCACGAGCGCCCGGGCCCTGGCCCGCATCGCCGCCGAGGCGGGCCTCGTCGCCGGGAACACGTCGAGCGACGGCGTCGTCGTGCGCGGCGAGTGGTTAGAGCGCGGCGACTGGACCGGCCCTGGCGCGGCCCGCACCCTCCTGCGCCACCCCGAGCTGACCTTCGCCGTCTTAGAGACCGCCCGTGGGGGCCTCATGCGCCGGGGCCTCGCGCTCAACGGCGCCGACGGCGCGCTGCTCACGAACGTGAGCGACGACCACCTCGGCGACTGGGGCCTCCTCACCCTCGAGGACATGGCCTGGGCCAAGGCCACCGTCGCCGAGGGTGTGCGCCCCGGCGGCGCCGTCGTGGTCAACGCGGGCTGCCCCTTGTGCCAGGCCGCCGTCGCCGCGCGCCTGCCCGCCGGGGTGCGGTCCTTGCGTTTCTCGGCGAGCGCCGACCCCAGCGCCGCGGCCTGGGTGCAGGACGGCCAGCTCTGGCTCGGCGACGCGCCCCTCGCCCCCGTGGCGGAGCTGCCGATCACCTTGGGCGGCCTCGCCAGCCACAACGTCGAGAACGCCTTAGGCGCCGCCGCCTTGGCCGCCGCCGTGGGCCTGCCCCGGGCGGCCATCGCCGCGGGCCTGCGCGGCCTGCGCCCCACGGTCCACGAGAGCCGCGGCCGACTGAACATGTTCAGCGTCGGCGGCGCCTGGGCCATCGTCGACTTCTGCCACAACCCCGACGGCATGCGCCGCCTCGCCGCCGTCGCCCGGGCCTGGCCCGCCAAGCGCCGCCTCGTGCTCTTGGGCCAGTCCGGCGACCGCAGCCAGGCCCAGCACGACGCGCACGTGCGAGAGACCTTAGGTGCTGTGCCCGACCGCGTGATCGTCAAGGAGCTGCCCCGGCACCTCTTGGGCCGCGCGCCCGGCGAGATTACCGAGTTGTTCTCCGCGCTGCTCCGCGCCCGTGGCCTGCCCTAGACCGGCCACGCCCAGGCCACGATCGAGCCCGAGGCCGTCGCCCAGGCCTTGGCTTGGGC
>JAKLKD010000340.1 GCA_023150845.1 Myxococcota bacterium
CGCCGCCGCCGCCGCCCTGATTGGGCGCTCCCCGCGCACCCTCGGCCTGTGGTTTGACGAGGCCGTCGGCGTCTCCCCCGTGGGCTGGGCGCGCCTCCGCCGCGTGCAGCGCGCGCTCCAGCTCGCCACGGCGGAGCCCGACTGGTCCGCCGTCGCCGCGCGGGCGGGCTTCGCTGACCAGGCCCACCTCAGCCGTGAGGTGCACAGCATCGCCGGGGTCACCCCCACGGCCTGGCGGGCCCAGCGCCGCGGCGGCGTCAACCACGTCGCCCTCGACGTTTCCGATTCGTTCAAGCCCTCCCAACCCGGCGGGGCTAAAGACGGCTCAACCTGAGAGGTGAGCATGGCCGTGACCGAGTGTTTCCCCTACCTGCGCGTCTCCGACGCCGAGGCCGCGATCCGTTTTTATGCCGAGGTCTTCGGCGCGAAGGAGCTGTTCCGCCTCGTCGACCCCGGCGACGGGCGCATCGGCCACGCGGAGCTGGAGCTGTCCCCCGGGGTGGTGATCATGCTCTCGGCGGCCTACCCGGAGCTCGGCATCCACGGGCCGAGCGGGGGCGCGGGCCTCGGGCTCCACCTGCACGTCGATGACGCCGACGCGCTCTTGGACCGGGCCGTCGCCGCGGGGGGCACCCTGCTCCGCCCGGCGCAGACCCAGTTCTACGGCGAGCGCAGCGGCGCCTTCCGCGACCCCTTCGGCCACGAGTGGATGGTCGGCCACAGCGTCGAGGCGCTCAGCCCGGCGGAGATGCAGCGGCGCTGGGACGCCCTCGCGCGAGGCTGAACCTCCCGAATCAGAGGATCCTTCGCCCCTCGGGCCTTGACGGACTTACACTGTAAGCTTACAGTGTAAGTACGAAACCCGAAGACTGAGGATGTCATGAACGCTCCGCTCACCGCCGCCGCCCCGCCCACCATGCGCGCCCTGCTCCAGCGGCGTTACGGCGCGGACGCCGTGGCGTTCGCCGAGGTCCCCGCCCCGACCGCCGCCCCCGGCGCCGTGCTCATCCAGGTCGTGAGCGCCGCGCTCAACCGCGGCGACTGGCACCTGCTCACCGGCACCCCCTACGCCGTGCGGCTGGCGGGCTACGGCGTGCTGCGCCCCAACCGCGCCATCCCCGGCATGGCCGTCGCTGGGCGGGTCGTGGCCGTCGGCGCCGGGGTGACGGGCTTCGCCCCCGGCGACGGGGTGCTCGGGGAGATCGACGGCGGCGGCTTCGCCGAGCGTGTGAACGCCGCGCCGGGCGCCTTGGCCAAGATCCCCGCCGGGGTCAGCTTTGAGCAGGCCGCGACGCTCCCCATCTCGGGCACGACGGCGCTCCAGGGCCTGCGCGACGCCGGGGCGCTCAAGGCCGGGGAGTCGCTCCTCGTCATCGGCGCGGCCGGCGGCGTCGGCGGCTTCGCGGTGCAGCTCGGCCGTCACTTTGGCGCCGAGGTCACCGGGGTGTGCAGCGCCAAGAACGTCGAGGGGGTGCGGGCCATGGGCGCCCACCACGTCATCGACTACACGGCGACCCGCCTCGGCGACCACCCCGCCCGCTTCGACGTGATCCTCGACCTCGTCGGCGCCGAGCCCCTCGCCTCGCTGCGGCGGATGCTCAAGCCCGGCGGGCGCCTCGTCTCGGGCTCCGGGGGCCAAGACAACGTCGTGCTCGGGCCGATGTTCCCGATCCTGCGCGGCCTGCTCTCCAACCTCGGCGCGACGGAGCGCTTCATCCCGCTGATGAACAAGCCCACGCCGAGCGACCTCGAGGTGCTCTGCGCGCTGGTGGCCGAGGGGGCGATCACCCCGGACATCTCGGCGCGTATCGGGCTCTCCGAGGCGCCGGGCTACCTCGATCGGATGGGCGAAGGCCACACGCGGGGTAAGGTGGTCATTCAGATCGACGCCGATTCGGCGAGGAGCGCCCGTTGAAGTCTGCCCCTGAGCCCAGCTCCACCAACGAGCCCCTCACCCGGGATCGGGTGCTGCTCGCCGCGATCGCCCTGGCCGACACCCAGGGCCTCGACGCGCTGACGATGCGGGCCCTCGGCGCGTCCTTGGGTGTGCAGGCGATGTCGCTCTACAACCACATCAAGGGCAAGGAGGACCTGCTGGACGGCATGGTGGGGCTCGTCGTCGCGGAGATCGAGGCGCCGTCGCCCGCGCTGCCGTGGCGCTTGGCGATGGAGCGCCGGGCCCACTCCGCCCACGACGTGCTGATGCGGCACCCCTGGGCCTGCGGCCTCTTGATGAGCCGGGTGAACGTCGCCCCGTCGATGCTCAGCTACATCAACGCCACCTTGGCCTGCCTCATCCAGGCCGGGTTCTCGTTGCCGATGGCCGACTACGCCTGGAACGCCATGGACAGCTTCATCTACGGCTTCACGCTCCAGCGCCTCAACTTCCCCTTCGCGCCCCAAGACTTCGCCGCCGCCGCCGCGAGTTACCTCCCGAGCCTCTCCGCCGCGCAGTACCCGGCGATGCACGCGCTCACCGTGCAGGTCGCCGGGGGGAACCACGACGGCGTTCAGTCCTTGGACTTCGGCCTGGGGCTCATCCTCGACGGGCTGGAGCGCCTGCGGGGCGGCCCGCTCTCCCAAGGCGCGTAGATGCCCGAGGCGTTGGTTATCCCTGGCCTGCTCAGCATCGACCCCGAGCTCTGGGACGGCGTCGGCCCCGCCGAGGTCACCATCGGGCCCCTCGCCGGTTGGGCCCAGCGCCTCGACGTCACGGACTGGAAGACGGAGCGCTGGTATCTCCCCCGCGAGGTCGCCCAACGCCTCGGGGTGAGCCCCCCGGAGCGGCGCCTTCTGCCCTCGGCTTGCCCGGCGCTCGCGGCGGCGCTCAGCGCGGCGCTGCTCGTGCGGGTAGACGAGGCCGTAGCGATGACGGCCATCGCGGCCCAAGCGCCCGCCCTGCTCGTCGCGTACCACCGCGGCGCCGGGGGCGGCGGCCTCACCGTACACCGCGGGGGCGAGGTCCGGGGCTTCTCCGGCGACAGCTTCAGCCTCGCCCGGGCCGCCTCGCCCGGTCACGGGGACGACGACGATGAGGGCGATGAGGACGACGACGACGGGACCGAGCTGGACGTCAACCTGCTCTACGATCGCCTGCTGAGGGTGATCTCCGACGGGGAGTGGTCACTCTTTGACGTGGACCTCGCCGAGCGCGCGGCCCTGCTCGACCCGGCGGAGCTGGCCTCCTACGCCCAAGAACAAGGGGAGATCGCCGCCCACGCCGAGGCCCACCGGGACGAGGGCCTCGCCATCCTCGCCGCTCTGGAGTCCGCCACCGCCGACGCCGTCGAGACGCCCACGGGGCGCCGCTTCACCCGGCGCCAGGCCCCGGGCTTCACCCTCGGCGGTGACGCTGACCTGGAGCTCATCGGCGGGCCCATCGTCGTCCCGCCGCACACCCGCTGGATCGCTCAAGACGTCGCGGCCTTCAACCCGCCAGAGCGGGTCGCCCGGCGCTCCCGGCTCATCTCCCAGAGCCGCCCCGCGGCGCGGCCGGGACCCCCGACCGTGGCCATCCTCCTGGTCGTCGTCGCCGCGCTCTTGCTCTTGGGCTGGCTGTTGGGCTGAGCCATCCTCCTCGGTCGCCGCGAAGGGCGCGACGGGCGAACGACCGCGGCCAAAGATCAGTTAAACGTGCGGGATGCGCCATCCCACTCGCCCCGCGTTCCGCGCCCCGCCGACCCCGACCGGCCGGGCGCTCGTGCTCTTGGCTCACCCGACCCTTCACCGCAGCCGGGGCAACGCCGCGCTCATCACCGCCGCCCGGAGCGTCGAGGGGGTCACGGTCCACGACCTCTACGACTGTTACCCCGACTTTGATGTCGACACCGAGCGGGAGCAGCAGCTCTTGGCGGCGCACCCCCTCATCGTGCTGCAGTTCCCGTTCTACTGGTACAGCGCCCCGGCGCTCATGAAGCAGTGGCTCGACCTCGTGCTGGAGTTCGGCTGGGCCTACGGGCCCGGCGGCCTCGCCCTGGAGGGCAAGACCCTGCTCTGCGCCTTGACCACGGGCGGGGGCGAAGGCGCCTACAAGCCCGACGGCTCAAACCGCTTCACCATCGACGAGCTGCTGCGCCCCTTTGAGCAGACCGCGCACCTCTGTAAGATGCGCTGGGCCGAGCCCTTCGTGGTCTACGGCGTTCACCGCGAGGAGGCGTCGATCTTGGCCGAGGCGAAGCGCCAGTACGCCGAGCGCCTGCGGTCCCTCCTCGCCGGGCTGGAGACCCCATGACCCAAGCCGACTTCTTGACCCAAGCGACGGTTTACCTCGCCGCCGCCTTGATCACCGTGCCCATCGCCAGCCGCTTGGGCCTGGGCTCGGTGCTCGGTTACCTCGGCGCGGGCCTCGCCATCGGGCCTTGGGGCCTCGGGCTCATCGGCGAGGAGGGCGAAGAGGTCCAGCACTTCGCCGAGTTCGGCGTCGTGATGATGCTCTTTTTGGTCGGCCTGGAGCTTCAGCCCAGTCGCCTGTGGCGAATGCGCGGGCCGATCTTCGGCCTCGGCGGCCTGCAGGTGCTCGGCAGCGCCGCGGTCGTCGCCCTCGGCGCGACCTTGTTCGGCCTCTCTTGGCGCGAGGGGGTCGCCCTCGGCCTCATCGTGTCGATGTCCTCGACGGCCATCGCGCTGCAGTCCCTCAACGAGCGCGGCCTGAGCCGGGCGGAGTCGGGGCAGAGCGCCTTCTCGGTGCTGCTGTTCCAGGATCTCGCGGTCATCCCGATCCTCGCGCTCTTGCCCGCCTTGGCGAGCCACGCCCCGCTCGCCGGGGAGGCCCACCACGGCGCGGGCTTCGCCGAGGGGCTCGCGCCTTGGGCCTACGCGCTGCTCGTGCTCGGGGCCGTGGCCTCGGTCGTCGTCGGCGGGCGCTTCTTGGGGCGGCCCTTCTTCCGCCTCGTGGCCCGCACGGGGCTGCGGGAGATGTTCACCGCGGCGGCGCTGCTGCTCGTCGTCGGCGTCGCCCAGATCATGACCCTCGTGGGCCTCTCGGCGGCCCTGGGCACCTTCTTGGCCGGGGTCGTGCTCGCGGAGAGCGAGTACCGCCACGAGCTGGAGAGCGACATCGAGCCCTTCAAGGGCCTGCTGCTGGGGCTCTTCTTCATCGCGGTCGGGGCCAGCATCGACTTCGGCCTGCTCCGCGAGTCTCCCGCCCGGGTGATGGGCCTGGTCGCCC
>JAKLKD010000017.1 GCA_023150845.1 Myxococcota bacterium
CGGGGCGCGGCCCCTGCCCAGCGCCCTCGACGAGCCCGTCGCGTACGCCGAGCACCGCGGGATGCCGCTCTTGGAGTCCCGCGCACGCCTCGCCCGGGCCCTCGCGCGCCACGCCGCCGGGCTCCCCGGCGCCGCGGACGACCTCAACGCCGCCCTGCGCCTCGCCGATGAGGCCCAGGCGCCTTGGCTCGCGGGCATGTCCCGGGTGCTCGCCGCCGAGGCCGGTCTCCTCAACGATCTTGAGACCTTACAGCGCGCCGTCGAGGACTGCTCGGGCAACACCCCTTGGTACGCCCGCGCCGCCTTGCTCCTCGCCGAGCGACTCGCCGACCAAGATCCCGTCGAGGCGGGCAAGCTCGCCGCCGTCGCGCTCTCTCGCTTCACCGTCATGGAGCTTGAGGCGGGCGCGGACCGGGCGCGGGCGCTCCTGAGCCGGGGCTGAGCGAAGGCCGAAGGACGGCGGGATCCACGCCCAGCCGAGAGAGAACGGTGTAGGATCGCGGCCATGTCTGAGCTCGTCCCCGCCCCGTCGTCGCCGCCTTCGCTCTTCTCCCAGCTCGCCGGGGTGACCGCGCCCGTCGACCGAAAGCTCTACGCCACGGCGGGCTTCGGCCTCATGGGCGTGAAGTATGTCGTCGAGGCGGCCGCCGTCTACGCCTTCACCCAGACGCTCTACCCGCTCTACGCCTTCCTCTCCCCCATCGCGGCGGTGCGTATCGCCCCGGCGGGGGACGCGCCGGAGTGGCTCTTCGCGCTCTGGGCGCTGTGGACCTTACCCTTCGCGTGGATCGGCGTGAGCATGTCCGTGCGGCGGGCCCGGGACGCGGGGCTGCCGGCCTTCGTCGGCCTCTTCTTCTTCATCCCGCTCCTGAACATGCTGTTCATGCTGCTCCTCGCGGCCCTGCCCAGCCGCCCGGCGCGGCCGGTCTCGACGCCGCTCAAGGGGGAGGAGCGCCTGGTCTGGGCGGCGCTCACCGGGGTCACCGGCGGGGCCGCCCTCGGCGTCGGGATGACGGCCTTCTCGGTGTTTGTGCTCGGCGAGTACGGCAACGCGCTCTTCGTCGGCACCCCGGCGATGATGGGCATGGTGGCGGGCTTCTTGCTCAACGCCCGGTCGCCGCAGGGGATCCTCCCGAACCTCGTCGTCGGCGCCCTCACCGTGGCGATCAGCGGCGCCTTGCTCCTGCTCACGGCCTTGGAGGGGGTCATCTGCTTGATGATGGCCGCGCCCTTGGTGATGCCGCTCGCGCTCCTCGGCGTGTTCTTGGGCGCCGGGCTCGCCCGGGTCGAGGCCCAGCGCGCCTTGGCCGCGCCGCTCGGGGCCTTGCCCTTCTTGGGCATCGCCGAGCCGCCCCCGGCCCAGGAGCGCTCCGTCGAGACCACCGTAGACATCGCCGCCCCGCCCGAGGCCGTCTGGGACGCGGTCATCGGCTTCGGCGGCGTCGAGCTGCCCGAGCCCCCGGAGTGGTACTTCCACACCGGCATCGCCTACCCCATCCGGGCGCGCATCGAGGGCGAAGGCGTAGGTGCGGTGCGTTACTGCGAGTTCTCCACGGGCCCCTTCGTCGAGCCCATCACCACCTGGGATCCGCCCCACCACCTCGCCTTCGACGTGCGGGAGAGCCCGCCGACGATGCACGAGTGGAGCCCCTACAACACCGTCTACGCCCCGCACCTCGACGGCATCCTCAAGAGCCGCCGCGGCGAGTTTGTGCTCACGCCCCTGGCCGATGGCGGCACCCGCCTCACCGGCCGCACGGTCTACACCTTCGACATGGCCCCGGAGCCCTTCTGGGGCCTCTGGAGCGACGCCTCGATCCACGCGATCCACCTGCGGGTGCTGCACCACATCGCCGGGGTGGTGGAGGCCGAGTAATGAGCGACAGGGGCGGTCGTAACCGAGCGGCCACCCTGTCAGCCTGCGCCGCCGCGGATCGCCTCCCCTGACCCCGCCCGGGCCCTCGGCGCCTTGGCATAGTCCTTGCGAAGCGCGGGGCCATGCCCGCCGCCGCGCCGCTCCTGCTCCCTGGCCTGCTCACCACCGTCGGCGCCCTGCTCTGGCCTTGGCTCCAGCCCAACCCGGCGCACACGCTCCTGGCCATCGGGGCCTTGGCGCTCATCGCCTTGGCCGTCGGGGAGCGGGTCTTGGGCTGGGCGGCCACCTGGGCGGCGGCTCTGTGCCTGGGGCTCACCGCGCCGGGGCTGCGCGCGCCGGGTCCGCTCCTTGACGGCCCGGTTCAGCTTCGGGGTGAGGTCGTCGAGCTGCGCGGCGGCCGGGCCATCCTCCAGGTGAGCCACCTCGGCGCGACCCCGGTGACCGGCCCCGTAGAGCTGCGCGGCGCCGGGGAGCCCAAGGTCGGCGACCGGCTCTCCATACGCGGCGAGGCGCGGCCGCTCCTCCGGGAGGCCCTGCCCGGCGAGCCCGACCCGGCCCGGGACGACCTGCTCCGGGGGCTCCGCAGCGCCGTCTACGCCCAATCGACGGTCACCCTCGGCCCACGGCCCGGGCCCGCGGCGCCGGATCCCTTCGAGCACGCCACCCACCGGGGCCTGCTCCGCGCCTTGGCCCTCGGGGATCGTTCGGGCCTCGACGAGGACACCACGGCGCTCCTGCGGCGCACGGGCACCACCCACCTCGTCTCCGTCTCGGGCCTGCACTTCGTGATGATCGCCGCGATGGCCTCGGGCCTCGTCACGGCCCTGCTGCGCCCCTTGAGCCTCCTGCGCCCTCGGGGCGGGCTCAACCGCCTCGCGCCGTTGGCGGGGCTCGGCGCGCTCTTGGCCTTCGGGGAGCTCGTGGGCTGGCCGATCCCCGCCGTGCGCGCGGGCTGGATGACGGCGGGGGTGGTCGCTGGGCGGGCCACGGCCCGGGGCGCGAACCCCTGGAACCTGCTCGGCCTCGCCGCCCTGGTCATGGTGCTCAGCGAGCCGAGCGCCGCCCGCAGCGTCTCGGCCTGGCTCTCCTTCGGCGCCGTCGTGGGCATGTTGACCGTCGGCGCGAAGCTCAGCCGGATGCTGCCCCCGGACCTCCCCTGGCTGACCCGCACCCTCCTGGGCGCGCTCACGACGACCCTCGGCGCCACGGCGGGCACCCTGCCGGTCTCGGTGTGGATCTTCCAGGAGCTCTCCTTGAGCGCGCCTCTGGCGAACCTCGTCGGAATCCCCCTCACCTCCGCCTTCGCGACGCCGGGGGCGCTCTTGGCCTTGGGCGGCGGCGGGCTCGTCCCCCTGGCCATCGCGGACGGCGCGTGCGAGGCGACGATCCTCTGGCTGCGCCTCGTCGACGCTCCAGTCGCCCACCCCGCCGGGGGTGTGGTCTGCGCGGCCTTGCTCGCACTCGCCTGCCTCTGCGCCCGCCGCCACGGCCTCGCCGGGGCCTTGGCCCTCTGCTCCCTCCTGCGGATCATCCCCTCCGACGGACTACACGTCACCTTCTACGCCATCGGCCAAGGAGACGCCGCCCTCGTGCGGCTCCCCGGCTACACCGCGCTCATCGACGCCGGGCCTCCTGGGGACGACGTGCTCCGGGCCCTGCGCCGGGCCGGGGTTCGGGAGCTGGACGAGCTCTGGGTGAGCCACCCCCATCCCGACCACATGGGCGGCGCCCAGGCCGTCGTCGAGGGCCTCAAGGTCGGCGCCCTGCGGATCGCCCGCCCACCGCTGGCTGAGGAGGACTCCTTTCAGGCGCTCTGGCGCGCGGCGGCCCTCGCCGGGACACCCGCCCGCGACCTCCGGCACCCCCCTGGCCACCCCGCCCTCACCCTGCTCCACCCACGCCCCGGCGAGCGTTTTAAGGAGGTGAACGATGAGTCTATCACTCTGCTCCTGCGCCACGGCGCACACAGCCTGCTCTTCCCCGGCGACGTTGAGGCCGAGGCCGAGGCGGCGCTCTTGGCCGTCTGGGACGAGCAGGGCCTCGGCCCCGTCACCGCGCTCAAGGTGGCCCACCACGGCAGCCGCACCAGCTCAGATCCGGCGCTCTTGGCCCGGCTCCAGCCGATCTTGGCCATCTTCTCCTGCGGGGTCTACAACCGCTTCGGCCACCCGCACCCCGACGTCCTGCGACGCTACGCCGGCACGCTTCAGCACCGCACCGACCGCCAAGGCACCCTGGAGCTGCGCTCCGACGGCGAGACGATGTGGCGCCGAAGCCACCTCCCCGGTCGGGGCTTCAGCGTTTGGTCTGCCCTGCCGCCCGCCACCGGGAGATGAACAAGGCCGTGGCGAAGGTCGCGATGATGAGCGAGATCGCCTGGGCGTTGGAGAGGGTCTGCCCCAAGATGTCCTCCAAGAAGAAGCCCCGCTCGGCGTCGTTGCGGAAGACCTCGTTGATGGAGCGCAGCACCGGGTAGATCATCAGGTAGAGCAGGATGAGCTGCCCATCAAACCGTTTGTGGCCGCGCAGGGCGTTCAGCGTCGCGAACAGGATCGCCGAGTACGCCACCTCGTAGAGCTGGGTGGGGTGCAGCGGCACCCCCTTTGGGGCGATGCTCAGGGGGTCGGTGAAGGTCACGGCCCAGGGCAGGTCAGACTCATGGCCGTAGCAGCAGCCCGCGCCGAAGCAGCCGATGCGTCCGAACATCTGGCCGAAGGGGATCAAGGGCGCGAGGATGTCCAGCACCTTCCCGGCGGGCAGGCGCCGCACCTGGACGATCACCAAGAACGCCACGAGCACGCCGATGAGGCCGCCGTAGTAGACGAGCCCGCCGTCGCGCACGTTGAGCATGTCCGTGGCCGGGCGGTTGGCGAAGAGGTGCCAGTTCACCCGGAGGTACTCCAGGCGCGCCCCGACGACGCCGCCGACGATGGCCCAGAAGCCCAGGTCAGGGAAGACATCCTTGTGGATGCCCTCTTTGGCGCCCCAGCGCGTCGCGATGAACACCGCGCAGAGCGTGCCCACGGCGATCGCGACCCCGTAGGTGTGAACCGAGAAGCCGTTGGGCAGGGTGAACAGGACGGGGTGCATGATCGCCTGGGGTCAGGAGGTTTGGGGGGTGACCGGCGCGGCGGAGGGCTCCTCGCCGAGCACGACCTGGTGGACGAGCCAGACCGAGAGGCCGACGAGGATGAAGAGGTCCGCGAGGTTAAACGCCGGGAGCTCGGCGAAGCCCAGGGCCCGCTCCAAGAGCGGCGCGATCCGGGGGTGCTCGGTGTACACACGCACAAAGTCAAAGACCACCCCGTCGCCCAGGCGGTCAAGCGCGTTGCCCAAGGCCCCGCCCGCCGCGCCGCCCAAGGCCACGACGACCGGCCAGGCCCGCGTCGAGAGCTGCCGGGCGCTCAGCGCCATGAGCACGACGGCCAAGGCGGCGACGGCCGCGAGGATCGGCCCGCGCCCGGGGAGCTCAGCGAGGATCCCGACCATCGCGCCGGGGTTCTGGGCGTGCACAAGCTGCACCGCGCCAGGGACGACGACCTCGGCGTCATAGAGCTCGGGCACGCGCCGCAGCGCCCAGCCCTTCGTGAGCAGATCACCGGCCAGGGCGAGCGCCGAGGTGATGGCGAAGAGGAGGAGGTTTTGCGGCACGTTCGCCCAGGATCCTCTGGCTCGGAGGGGGTCTTCGCGGCCAGGACACGCCGCGCTGACGCACCTAACGCGCCGTCGACTCCTACGCTGAATGAGGAGTCATTCAGTCAACCCTGCGCTGTCGTTGCGGTTCGTGTTAAGCCTTCTCTTCCAGAAGACCTCATGCCCCCAAGGGAGCCGCCATGTCGGAGATCGAGCGCGAGAGCATGCCCGTTGACGTCCTCTTCGTGGGCGGCGGCCCAGCCTGTCTGGCGGGCGCCATCCACCTGATGGACCTCATCGCCAAACACAACGAGGGCGTCGCCAGCGGCGCGATCAAGGGTGAGGCGATCAACGAGCCCACGATCGCGCTCATCGACAAGGGCAGCGAGATCGGCTCCCACGCGGTCTCCGGCGCCGTGCTCGACCCCCGCGCCCTCGCCGAGCTCATCCCCGACTGGGCGTCCCGCGAAGACTTCCCCCTGGAGCGCTACGTCGAGCGGGAGTCCATGCTCCTGCTCACCGAGACCCGGGGCTTCCCCGCCCCGCTCATGCCCCCCGAGTTTACGGATCACGGCAAGCCCATCATCTCCATCGCCAAGTTCCAGAAGTGGATGGCGGGCATCGCTGAAGAGAAGGGCGTGATGATCTTCCCGGGCTTCGCCGGGGTGGAGCTGCTCTACGACGCCGACGGCAAGGTCAGCGGCGTGCGCACCGGCGACAAGGGCATCGACGCGCATGGCGAGCCCAAGGACAACTTCGAGCCCGGCATGCTCCTGGAGTCCAAGGTCACCGTCATCGGCGAGGGCCCCCGCGGCCACCTCGCCCGCCAGCTCATGAAGAAGTACGGCCTGCAGGAGGGCCGGAACGAGATGGCGTATGAGATGGGCTGCAAGGAGGTGCTGGAGTTCCCCCCCGGCACCATCAAGGACGGCTTCGTCTACCTCACCGCCGGTTACCCGCTTGGCGAGACCTTCGGCGGGGCCTTCATCTACTCCATGGGCGGCGACCGCGCCTGCATCGGCCTGCTCGCCGTGCTCGACGCCAAGGATCCCGCCCAGGACGTGCACTACCTCCTCCAGAAGCTCAAGATGCACCCCAGCATCCGGGCGATCTTGGGCAAGGGCAAGGTCATCAAGTACGGCGCCAAGGCCGTCACCGTCGGCGGCTGGGGCTGTATGCCCAAGCTCTACGCCCCGGGCGCCATGCTCGTCGGCGACACGGCCTCCTTCCTCAACGCCGCGCGCATCAAGGGCATCCACCTCGCGATGAAGTCGGGCATGTTGGCGGCGGAGACGGCCTTTGAGTCGCTCAAGTCCGGCGACAACAGCGAGCAGGCCCTCGCGCTGTTTAAGCAGAAGGTCGACGCCTCCTGGATCCGTGAGGAGATGGAGACCTCCCAGAACTTCCACGCCTTCATGACGAAGTATGGCCTCGTCGGCGGCGCGGTGAAGTACGGCATGGCGAAGGTCTTCGGGCCGGGCAAGATCGAGCCCACCCACCCCGACCACGAGGGCATGCAGCGCCTCTCCTTGGTGCACACCGACAACAAGATGCCCGCCCGGGACGACGTGCCCTTCGACGGCAGCTACCTCGTCGATAAGCTCACCGACGTCTACCTCTCGGGCACCAAACACGACGAGCACCAGCCCTGCCACCTCCAGGTCTCGGACACCGAGATCTGCGCCACGAAGTGCGCCACGGAGTACGGCAACCCCTGCGAGCGCTTCTGCCCGGCCCAGGTCTACAACATGGTCTTCAACGAGGAGCGTAAGCGGAAAGAGCTCCGCGTCGACTTCTCCAACTGCGTGCACTGCAAGACCTGCGACATCCGCGACCCCTACCAGATCATCAAGTGGGTCCCCCCGAACGGCGGCGACGGCCCCGAGTACGGCATCCTCTGAGCCCGGCGAGGCCCCCCGGCGCGTGCTATCGTGCTGGGGAGGCCACTCGGAGTCCCCCATGAAGGGCGCGACCTTCCCGCTTTTGCTCCTGCTCGCCGCCTGCGTCCGTGACGACGACTGGCGTGACGGCGGCGACTATATCCCCGGCGGCGGCTGGCCCACCCCCGAGGACGACACGGGCTCTACGGGCGATGACAGCGGCGGCGGCGACTCTGGCGGCGACTCCGGCGGCGGCGGCGACTCCGGCGACACGGCGTTCAGCGCCGAGGACTGCGGCGTCAGCGTCGGTGAGGTCGCCTGTGACCTGCAGAGCAGCGATCAGCTAGACGCGGCGTTCTCGTTGTGGGAGCTCTACCCCTCGCCGACGGTGATCGTCTTCGGCGACGCCTACGACGGCAACCTCAAGCAGGCCTCGGCCTGGCTGCCCGACCTCAGCGGCGACGACGTGGTGCCGATCGTCGTGCTCCTCGACAACCAGAACCTCACCCCGGCGACGACCGCCGACGCCGCGGCCTGGGCGACGAGCTACGGCTTACCCGTGGTGCTCACCGACCCGACCGGCGATCTCGATGAGGCCTGGGCGCCGACGACGACGATGACGAGCTTCGTCGTCGGGCCTGACATGGTCATCGTCGGGGTCTACTACGGCTACCTCGACGAGGGCGACGTGCGCGGAGACCTCGGCCTCTGAGCGCCCCGGCGGGGCTCACTCCTCCCCAGCGGCGCGCTTCTGGCTCGGGTTGACCTCCTCGTCGTCGGCGACGGGCAGGCCGTCGAGGCTGTCGTCGCTGAGCACGGCGTCGATGGCGGCGAGCACCTCGGGGGTGAGCTGCACGACCACGTCGAGGGCCTGGAGGTTGTGGATGACCTGCTCCACCCGGCTCGCCCCGGTGATCACCGTCGAGACGAACTCCGGGCGGGCGGCCCAGGCCAAGGCGAGCTGGGCCAAGGAGCAGTCGAGCTCATCGGCCACGCGCTTCAGGCGCTTCACCTTGGCGATCCGGGCGGGGGTGATCACGAGGTCCCGCAGCCAGTCCATGGACTCGGCGCTCAGGCGTGAGCCCTTGGGCATGCCGTCGTTGTACTTGCCGGTGAGCAGGCCCGAGGCCAAGGGGCTCCAGACCGTCGTGCCCAGGCCACGCTCGGCGTAGAGCGGGGCCAGCTCAACCTCGACGCGCTCGCGGTGGAAGAGGTTGTACTGGGGCTGCTCACAGGTCGGGGCGATGAGGTGGTGCTCGTCGCAGACCTTGTAGGCCTCGCGGAGCTGGTCGGCGCTCCACTCCGAGGTGCCCCAGTACATCACCTTGCCCTGGCGGACGAGGTTGTCCATGGCCAAGGCCGTCTCCAGGACGGGGGTGTTGGGGTCGGGGCGGTGGCAGAGGTAGAGGTCGAGGTAGTCCAGGCGCAGGCGCTTGAGCGCGGCGTGGCAGGCCTCAACGACGTGCTTCCGCGAGAGCCCCACGTCGTTCGGGCCCTGGCCGCCCCAGAACACCTTGGACGAGATGACGAGCTGCTCCCGGGGGAGGTGACGGAGGATCTTGCCGACGACACGCTCGGCCTCCCCCTCGGCGTAGGCCTCGGCGTTGTCGAAGAAGTTGATCCCCGCGTCATAAGCGGCGTGGATGCAGCGCTTCGCCTCCTTCTTGTTGACCTGGCCCCCGTAGGTGACCCAAGAGCCCAAGGAGAGGCGAGAGACCTTGAGGCCGGAGCGGCCGAGCTGGCTGTAGATCATGGTGCAGAACCCTCAGAGGCGGGTGGACGCGGGTGGGATGAGCGTCTGCTCCCCTATCTCCGGGCCCACCGCACGCAAGGTGGGGCCCATCAGGCTAAGGGAGACGGCATGGACGACGCGCTCACACGCATCACTCAGCGCTTCATCGCCGGGCGTTACGCCGCCGTGATCGACGAGGCGCGCGCCCACCCCAGCGCTGAGGCCCGGGCCTGGGCCGCCCGCGCCACCCAGCGCCTCGGCCGGGCCGACGAGGCCCTCGACCTCGCCCGCGCCGCGCTCCTGGAGAAGAACACCCCGCTCTCCCGGCTGGTGCTCGCCGAGGCGCTCATGGGCGCGGCGAAGTACAGCGAGGCCCGGGGACACACCCGCGGCGCCACGGAGCACCCCGCGCGCCGCCTCTATGCCGAGCTCTGCGGCCTGCTCGGAGAGGCCGAGGAGGGCATGGTCCACGCCCGGCTGCTCCTCGACGAGCAGGAGGACCCCTTCGAGCGCGCCCAGACCGAGGCCACCCTCGCCGTCTGCCTGCACCGCGCCGGGCGCTTCTCCGACGCCCGGACCCGCTGGGAGGCCGCCATCCGCGGCCACGTCGAGGTCTTGGGCGAGGAGCACCCCGAGGTCGCCGCGCTCCTCGACGGCCTCGGCGCCACCCTGCGCCGCCTGGGGCTCCCCCAGGAGGCCCTCGACCTCCACCAGCGCGCGTTGCCGCTCCACGAGCGGGCCTTCGGGGCGATGCACCCCGCCGTCGCCGGGAACCTCCACGCCCAGGCCCAGTGCCAGCGGCGCCTCGGCGACTTTGAGGGCGCCCGTCAGGCCCTCGACGACGCCTTGGTCGTCTCGACGCAGGTGCAGGGGGCCGACCACCCCGACACCTTGGTGACGGCCTTTGAGCTCGGGCGCCTTGAGGTGGACTGCGGCCTCGTCGCCGAGGGTTTTGAGCGTATGTCCCGGGCGATGAGCGCCGCGCTCGATCAGCTCGGCCCCAACCACCCCACCTCCCGGGCGATGAAGGCCTGGATGTAGCCGGAGAGACGACGCCCCGTGACCATTGAGCGTGACGATCTCGACGACCTCCCGAGCGCGAACGAGGCCCTGCCCGACGTCGTGCGCCTCGCCTTGGCCGTGCGTAAGGCCGGGGGCCGCGCCCTGCTCGTCGGCGGCTGGGTGCGGGATCGTGCCCTGGGCATCGAGAGCAAAGACCTCGACGTGGAGGTCCACGGCCTCGACGAGACCCGCCTCGCCGAGCTGCTGCGCCGCATGGGCCGGGTGAACGTCGTCGGGCGCAGCTTCGGCGTGTACAAGCTCACCGTCGGCGCCCACACCCTCGACGTGAGCCTGCCCCGCCGCGACTCCAAGGTCGGCCCCGGGCACCGGGGCATCGAGATCGCCGGGGACCCTTTCATGGGCGTGTTGGAGGCCGCCCGGCGCCGGGACCTCACCGTGAACGCCATGCTCTACGACCCGCTCACCGGGGAGACCCTCGACCCCCACGGCGGCCTCATCGACCTCCAGGCCCGGCGGCTGCGGGAGGTGGACCCGACGACCTTCTTGGAGGATCCCCTGCGCGCCTTACGCGCCGTGCAGTTCGCCGCGCGCTTCGGCTTCACCATGACCGAGAGCCTGCGCGCGCTGTGTCGGGTGGCGCCGCTCATGGAGCTCCCCGCCGAGCGGGTGCGCTGGGAGCTCGAGAAGCTCCTGCTCAAGGCGCCCAAGCCCAGCGACGGCCTCAGACTCCTCGTTGAGCTGGAGCTGCTGCCCCAGGTGCTCCCGGGCCTCGTCGGCCTCGTCACCCCGACGCTCTTGCAGACCTTAGACCGCGCCGCCATCGAGCGGGAGGGCCTACACACCGAGGCCGAGCGCCTCACGGTGATGTGGGCGGCCTTGCTCTCGCCGTTCCGTGGGGACGCGCTGCTCATCGCCCTGGATCGCCTCGGCCTGCACACCCACAACAAGTACCCCCTGCGCGCCCGGGTCATCGACTCCTTACGCGAGGCCAAGCCGACGCCGCTCTCCGACGCCGACCTGCGCCGCCTCGCCGACGTGCTGCCCCTGCCCATCCTCTTGCGGGTGCGCGCCGCACGTTTTGCCGAGGCGCCCTCGGGCCCCGACCTCCTCCGGGCCGACCGCCTCGGCGTGCTCGACGGCCCCTTGCCCCGCCTGCTCAGCGGCGCCGACCTCGCCCGCCTCGGCGTGCCCCCAGGGCCGCGGATGGGCGAGCTCCTCGACGCGGCCCGGGACGCCCAGACCCGCGGCGAGCTGCGCAGCGTCGAGGACGCGCGGACTTGGCTCACTCGCACCGTCAACACCGAGGGTTGAGCGGCTATAGTGCTGCGTCTTCCTGACTCACATGACCGAGGCCCCATGACGCGCCTGCGCTTCGTGCTGACCCTGCTCCTCTTGGCCCCTGCTCCACTGGCCTTCGCCCAAGAGACGCCCCCGGCGGAGTCCCCCGCGGCGGCGGTCTCGGTGAGCGCCGACCTGCGCGGGGAGTACATTCAGGGGGAGCCGATCCTCATCCGCTTCACCGTGAACAACGCCGGGGCCAGCGCCGCGCGCTTCTCCGACCTCAGCCGCCGCCCCTGGCTCGTCCGTTTTGACCTCACCTACCCGAACGGCAAGCAGCAGAGCTGGTTCACCACCCCGCCCGCCGTGGATCCCGGCGAGGTGTGGAGCATCCCGCCCCGGGGCCAGAAGCGTGTGCTCCTGGAGATCCCGTCGAGCCAGCGCCTCGCCGCCGGGGACTACACCCTCACCGTGCGGCTCTTGAACGAGGGCGCGGAGATCGTGCTGCCCGCCCACAAGCTCAAGATCGCCCCCGCCGCCCCTGTCGCGGGCGCGGTCTACGACGAGCCCCTGGGCCTCGACCGCAGCGGCCACCAGGTCGTCTGGGTGCACAAGGCGAGCCAAGGCTTCGACCTCTACCTGCACCACGCCGATCCCAACAACCCCACCCGCACCTTGGGCGACTACCACCTGCTGCACCTCGACACCCTCGTGCGGCCCGTGCTCACCGCCGCCCGGCCCGAGGAGCGCTCCGACCGCTTCATCTACTGGCAGCCCGACGAGCGCACCGTGCAGTACGTTCAGCTCCAGTCGAACGCCTTACGCAGCGCGACGCCCATGAGCTTCCGCACGCCCTACCCCAAGGTGGAGATCATCGGCCGGGGCGCGACGGACACCCAAGGTGGCCTGCACGTCCCGCTGTGGATCCCCGCGCCGTCGGGCGCTGGCGGTGAGCTCCGCGTCGCCACCGTGCGTGACCGCGGCGGCCCGGTGTTCCGCGCCGTCGTGCGCCTCCCCGCGAAGCCGAGCTGGGTGCAGACCGCCGTGGACGGCAACGGCGACCTGCGGCTCATCCTCGCCCGCGACGGCCTGCTCGACCTCTACACCCTGCGCGCCGAGGGTGACCTCCCGGCCTCCGGCGTGGCGCTCTACCGCCCGGCGAAGCCCGCCGAGGGCCAGGCCCCGCCGCCGACCCTCACCCCGATCCTCGCCCGCTTCGGGTATCGCGCCGGGACGAGCGAAGAGGCTGGCGGTATGGCCGTGCTGGTGCTGCTCCGCTCCGAGGCGGGCCTGGAGGCGCGCTGGCTGAGCCTCGGCGGCCGTGAGCTCGCCGCCCTGGAGGGCCTCCCCCTGGCCGCCGACGCCACGGTGATCGACGCCCTGAACCTCGGCGACACCGGCTGGGGCGCCTTGGTGCAGACCGGCGGCAAGACCGTCTTCGTCTCGCCCGGCGCGGCCCCGGTGCCCCTGACGAGCGCGACGGGCACGCTCACCCGCACCCCCAAAGGCGCGGTGCTCTCGCGCACCTTACGCAGCGGCGGCCCCATCAACAACGAGACCCTACGCGCCGCCCCGTGAGCGGCTCATAGGGTCTCGGTGGCCTCGGCGATGATCGCCGCGGGCGCCGCGAGGCGCTCAGCTCACTCGGGCTCGGTGCAGAGCGTGTCGAGCTCGCCGTTGCAGTAGAGCTCCTCCAGCGCGCCGAAGCCCTCGCCGGTGCCCTCGTTCTGCAGCACACACTCCGGGTCGGCGGCGACGGCGGAGATCGCGTCGGAGCAGTCGTCCCCGTCGATCTCGACCACCGAGGCGGCGTAATGAACGACGAAGTCGTCCGCGGGCACCGACCAGAGGCGGAGCAGCACGGTGTAGTCGCGGCCGGGGTGGAGCGAGGTGTCGATGGCGCAGAACTCGGGGGTGGCGCGGCCGGCGTGAGCGCCCGCCTGACCACGGAACCCGATCATCTGGCACTCGTTGGCCTCGAAGACGACCTCGTTCCCGAGGGAGTCCTCATAGACCTGCTCGAAGTTGCCGATGCTGACGCCGGGCGTGCCGTTGTAGTACGCGGAGAGCCCGACCTCGAGGTCGAGGTCGCCGTCGTCGTAGTTGTTGTCCTCACAGATGTAGCCATCAGCCGGAGAGCGGACGTCTACGGAGGTGTTCCAGAAGACCGCCTCGGGGTCCACGATCACGCAGACCGTGCCGCCGGTGCCCTGGAAGGTGAAGGTGGCGCCACCCCACTGACCGGGGTTGGCGTTCTCACCGAGGCCCGCGTAGATGGACTTGTCGGTGCGGGCGGCGGGGTCGAGCCACTCCGAGGCCGTGAGCGGGGTAAAGTTGCCCAGGTCCACGACGCCGGGGTACTCGTCCACGGGCTGGGGGAAGTACTGCTTGCTGTCCCGATCACAAGCGACGAAGGCCGAGACGAAGCCGACGGCGAGCAGAAGACGAGACATCACTTCTCCACCAAGAAGTCATAGACGAGGGTGAACGTGGGCGCGGCGTCGCGGAAGGCGTCGGCGTCCTCGTAGGTCAGCTCGAAGGGCTCGTTCACGACGTAATCGCCGATGTCGATGTAGTTGCTCGGGTAGTTGAGCAGATCGATGTGTGAGGAGCCCGTCGTGAAGGTGGCCGAGTACTGGGTGAACGACTGGCCGTTCGACGGATCACAGGTCGTGAAGTCGAAGTTGGTGTCCGGCGAGTCCATCCAGCCCCAGACCTTCATGCCCGCGTGGTAGTTCACGCGCCACATGGTGAACTCGGCCTCAAAGTCGCCGTCGGCGTTCTCCTTGAAGTCGAGGCCGTCCTCACCCGCCAAGAAGAGCAGCTCGTTGTCTTCGGTGTACTCGAAGAGGTCGTAGCAGGAGGTGCGGAAGTAGTCGGGGGACTGGACCTCGGCGCCTTGCTCGTCGGTGATGGGCTGCTTGAGCGTGTTGGAGAAGAAGTCGAGCAGCGAGGCGTAGTCCGTGTATCGCCCGGTCACGACCTTACACAAGGTCGAGGTGTAGCAGGCGAAGTCGAAGACGCCGACCGTGCCACCGCCGTAGGGGTAGGTGTTGCCCAGCTCACCGCCGATGATCGGCCCGGTGGCGGGGTGCGGGTACGCCTCGAGGTCGTAGCGGATGTCGGAGTAGGCCCCGAGGTAGACCGGGCCGATGAACCGGGCGTCAACCACCTCGGCCTCTTGGCCGGTGCGGTCATCGACGATGTACCGGGTCGCCGCGGCGCGGGGCACGACGACCGTGCCCCTGATGTCCACCTGGGGAAGTTGTTCGTCGTAAGTGCAGGCTTGGGCCACCACAGCGAGGAGCAGGGCGGCGCGGGTCGCGCTGGTCATGTCGAAGAGCACTCCTCGGGGGGACATCAGAAGTCGTAGCTGACGCCGATACGACCGGTCATCAGGTTCTGGCGGTAAAGGATCGACCAGCGGTTCTGGGCGTAGAGGTAGGTGCCGTTCACCGTCACCGCCTGGCGGGCGTTGATGGCGTTGAGCAGCGCGGCCTCGACGCGGAACTGACCCTTGGGCACCTTGATCGCCTGGCTGATGGACAGGTTGGCGTAGTAGGTGGGCTCCAGACGGGCGTAGGTGCCGACCGGCTCACGGAGCAAGGCGCTGCCGCCGTAGCCCGCGGAGAAGTAGTACCGGGTGATGGGGTAACCCGAGTAGTACTCCAAGCTGGCGCCGAGGCGCGTCGTCCAGGGGTCGTTCGGCACGTCCCAAGCGAGCTGGGCCTTCACCTGATGACGGACGTCGGTCTCGAGGTTGCCGTAGGCGTACTCGGCCTGGGGCGCCACGGCCAAGGCCGTGCTGTTGCCGTCGAGCACCGTGCCGCGCGACACGACGTAGGAGTAGGTCGCCTGGGCGAGCCACCGATCGGCGAAGTTGCGGCGGATGTAGGTGTCGGTCTGGTAGTAGTCGCGGCGGCTGAGCGAGGGGGTGCGCAGGCGGTAGCGGTTCTCGACCTGACCGTCGCCGGTGCCGATGAAGCCGTAGCCCATCTCGTCCCAGATGACGTTCGTCTCGTCGAAGACGTAGACGTTGCGGGTGAACTTGCTGGTGAAGCTCAGACCGAAGACGAGATCCTGAACCACCTGGCGCTCGCCGACGAAGCTGAACTCGTCGGAGTGCGGCGCGGTGAGCGCGTCGTGCACGGTGTTCGTGTTGTCGGGCGGGTTCAGGCTGTAGTTGTACGCGCTGGAGTTCGTGTAGTTGCTCCAGGGCTCACCCAAGAACAGCTTCGTGCCCAGACCGTTCGACTGGTTGAGGTCGGCGGCGATGCCGAGGTTACCGATGCCGTTGAAGCGACCGTAACCGCCGGACACCTTCGTCTTGCCGTCACCGAAGGGATCCCAGATGACGTAGAAGCGAGGCCCGAACACGCCGAAGTTGATGACGGCCTCGTTGAAGTTGTTCCGCATGATCGAGCGGTCCCAGCGGAGACCGTAGCGGAAGGTCAGGTTGTCGATGGGCTGGTAGACATCCTGAACGAAGAGGCCGTAGTGCTCACCGCCCGCGACGACGTCGGACTCACCGCTCGCCTCGACCCAGTAGTAGTTCTGGAAGGAGGAGGGGTCGTAGGGCTGGCGGTTCCAGTCGGCGTAGTAGATGTTGTTCGTGTAGCCGACGGAGCGGTCCCACCGCAGCACGTCCACCTCGAAGCCCGCCTTGAAGTCGTGGTCTCCGGAGAGGAAGGGGATCTGCTGGTCGAGGGCAGAGACCTTGGACTCCGCGCGCCAGCGGGTGCGGTCGTCGAACTGGTAGTAGTAGAAGTTGCCCGAGTTGTAGGCGTTGTTGATGCCCAAGCGGCCCGGGGTCGTGAAGTCGTAGGTGTTCTCGAGCTCGTCGGGCTCGCAGGGGTTGTACCCGAGGCGCTTGTTGTGGGTGCAGGGCACGCCGCCGGACTCGATGTAGTTCTGCTGGACCGTGAGCTTGCTCTCGACGGTGACGTCGGTGGCGGGGAACCAGTCCCACTGCGCCGAGGCGACGATGCCGCCCTGGGCCTGCCGGGACTGGGCCTCAGGCTTCACGAAGCGGTTGGACTGGGAGGTGTTGTCCACCGTCGTGGGCTGAATCTGCGAGAGCACGGTGAAGCGGTTCGCCGCCGTGGGCTGCATGGTCAGCTTGGCGTAGACGTAGTGGCCCTCGTAGTCGCGGGGGAGGTCGATGCCGACCCGGGCGATGAGGCTGCGCTCCATCGTGTAGGAGACGACGAGGAAGGCCTTGTCGCGGACGACGGGGCCCGAGATGAGGCCGTTGAACGACATCGTCGAGAACTGCGAGTCGAAGTCCGTCGGGGCGAGGTCGGCGCCGTCCGCGGCGAAGCGGGCGTCCATCTTGGGGGCCCAAGCGGCGGTCTCGTAGTAGACCGAGGTGTCGAACTCAAGCTGGTTCGACCCGGTGCGGGTCACGAGGTTGATGATACCGCCGAGGTTCGAGGCGTACTCCGGGTCGAAGGCGCCGGTGATGACCTCGAGCTGCTCCATCGCGTCGTAGTTGAAGTTCAGCGAGAACGTGCCGGTGACGGGGTCGGTGACGTTCACACCGTCCATCATGTAGGTGTTCTCGTTGTAGGAGGCGCCCGCCATGTTGGGGTTGCCTCCCGCGAGCACGCCCGCCGTGGCGCCGACCGCGTCCTGGTAGGAGCGGCTGTTCGGCACACGCTCCAGGAACTCCTTGGTGAGCACCGTGGTGCGGCTGGCGGACTCGGTGTCGATCGCCGGGCGATCGGCGATGACGTCCATGTCCGCGCCGGCCTCTTTGACCGACATCTCGATCGTCAAGATGGTGTTCTTGCCGATGAGCACCTGCTGGTTGGCGTAGCGCTTCGTGCCGAAGCCCGCCTTCTCCGCGCTCACGGTGTACAGCCCAGGCGGGATGTTCGTGAACAAGAAGCGCCCGGCCTCGTCGGTGTACTCCTGCTGCTGCCCACCGATGAGGTTCGGCCCGACCACGGTGATCAGCACGCCCGGAACCTCAAGGCCCGCGTCGTCGATCACCTCACCTTTGATGGTCCCGGTGGTCTGCGCGTAGGCGACACCGGATCCAAGGATCACGGAGCCAACGCTCACGGTGAGCATCGGGACGCCCATCAGGGCCAGGGTACGAACCATCGTGAACAGCTTCATCATCTTCTCCCGGCGGAGGCCCCGCAGCATAACGCTGTTGGAGCCGCGCGGACGAGGGGGCTAACCGGAAAATGAGTACGCGAAGAATTGGCCGACGTCAACTCGCTTGACGTCGGACGACTTCATCGAGTATTTCAAGCGTTCGTGGTGCCGCCCTCAAGACGGCCGTCCCCTTCTCGACCCGAGGCCATCGATGCTCACTCGGCTGCTGACCAACCTCACGCTCGGCGGCGCGCTCGCGCTCGGCGGCGTGTTCGCGCTCGGCGCGCTCTCCCCGCGCGCTGAGGCCACGACGCTCTCGCCGCTCAGCGTCGAGCAGATGACCGACGCCGCGGACCTCATCGTGCGCGCCACCGTCACCGAGGTCTGGGTAGAGCAGATCGGCGACGACCTGTGGACCCGCGCGCAGATCACCGTGCAGAGCTCGCTCAAGGGTGAGGCCACCGGGCGCACCCTGGTGATCGACCAGGTCGGCGGTGTGCTCCGCAACGAGGCCGTGATCGTCGTCGGCGCGCCGCGGTTCTCCGTCGGCGAAGAGATGCTCGTGTTCTTGGAGAAGAACAGCGCCGGCCAGTACCTCGTCGTGGGCATGAACCAGGGCAAGTACACGGTGCGCATCGACCCCGACAACGGCCAAGAGATGCTGGTGCGCTTCACCGTGCGCCAGGATCGTTGGTACGACCACAACTTCATCCCCAACCCGCCCGCCGCTGAGCGCGTCTACGCCCCCGACCTGGAGTCCCAGGTCCGGGCCCGCGTCGCCTTGGGCTGGGACGGCAAGCCCATCCCCGGCGCCAGCGAAGCGCGCCTCCGCGAGATCAACCGCCTTCAGCCTGGGGTCAAGTGATGGTCGCCGCCGCTCTCCTCCTCTTGGCCCCCTCGGCCTTCGGCTTTGAGCTCACGGGCTGGATGTACGCCCCTGAGCAGCTCCCGATCGACTTCTACATGACGGACTACCTGGAGGACTCGCTCCCCCAGGAGATCGATCCCGAGACCGAGCGTTATTACCAAGAGAACGTCGCCATCAAGATGTTCTGCAACTGGCACTGGACGCCCTACTGTGATGAGGCCCTGCCCTCCCGCTGGGTGACCGACTACCAGTACGAAGACGCCAACTGCGCCATCTTCGACTACGAGTACCAGGGCGTGAACCCCGGCAACGAGGGTGAGAACCCCAGCGACGGCATGGTGAAGTTCTACTGGGACGACCCCAAGGACGCCCACGCCTCGGGCGTGAACGCCGTCACGATCTCCCGCGCCGACTACACGAACTACGTCAAGCGTGTCGGCGCCACGAAGATCTACGGCGTCGTCCCCGGAAACGACATCGTCTTCAACAACGACATCGACTGGGGCACCACGGAGGAGATCGAGTCCGGCTGCTCCGGCGACGTGCGCGGCGTTGAGGCCACGGGCACCCACGAGGTCGGCCACCTCCTCGGCATGGCGCACTCCTGTGAGCAGGATGACTCCTGCAGCAGCAACGCGCTCCAGAACGCCACGATGTACTGGTCCGGCGGCCCCTGCGCCACTGACCGCAACAGCATCAACGACGACGACGTGTCGGGCATCACCGCGCTGTACGGCCCGTTCGTGCGGTTCAACATCATCACCGAGAACGAAGACTCCACGGCGGTGTCCGGCAAGGCCCCGCTGGAGGTCTGCTTCGAGCTCGAGGCCGAAGACGACACCCTCGACGAGATCACCGGCGTTGAGTGGGCCTTCGGCGATGGTGAGACCTCCACGGAGCTTGAGCCCTGCCACACCTTCGAGACCCAGGGCCAGTTCACGATCAACGCCACGTTCAGCGGCGTCTCAGACTCCTGCGGCGACTGGGCCCACACCCAGCGTGAGCTGGGCATCGTGCTCGTCTGCGGCGAGCCCGTGCCGGGCTTTGAGCTCTTGCCCGTGAGCGGCCTCACCTACCAGACCCTCAACCAGACCGTCGTGGACACCTACGGCTGCGTCGATGGGCTCACCTGGGAGGTCTTCAAGGGCGGCAGCGCCTCGGGCGAGCCGCTGTTCTCGTACAACTCCTGGTCGCCGAAGTTCGTCTTTGAGGAGGAGGGTGAGTACACCGTCCGCCTCACCGCGGTCGGCCCCGGCGGCGAGTCCAGCGTCGAGAACGTCATCGAGATCAACAAGACGCGGTCCTGCTCGACCAGCTCGGGCACGAGCGCGGGCTTCGGCGCTGGGATCTTGGCCTTGGCGGGTCTCCTCCTCCGTCGCCGTCGCTGAGCGGAACTCCCCCACACGATGACCGCTCTCGCGCGCTGGGGGATGCTCTCCCTCTTGGGCGCCGTCGGCTGCGGCGGCGCTGCTCACCTGGACGACGGAGGGACCCCGCTCCCGCCGGAGTCGGTTGGTGAGCCTTACGCCTTCGCCCGACGCATCGACGAGGTGGACGCCCTGAGCTTGCCGCGGTCGAGCCGCCCCGGCGCCCAGGTCACCCCGGAGAGCGCGCCGCTCTTTGGCCCCTTCACCTTGACCCGCACCCAAGACGGGGTCCAGGTGTACGAGGCGCTGCTGCCGGTGCGTATGCGGGAGCTGTTTTATTACAGCGCGCCCCGCGGCATGAAGGTCATCGGCCCGGACGGAAAGTCTTGGCCCTACGGCAAACGGGACGGCAAGCCCAAGGCGAACACCTGGGCGATCACCGAGACGACGCTCATCCTGCGTGTGCCCGGCGACCGCGGGGCGCCTAAGGACGGCGAGCTGTCCTTGGTCTACCCCAAAGCGACGGAGCGTGAGCGCGGCCTGAACCTCCAGGAGTCGGGGCTCTCCGAGGCCGAGTTTGTGGCGCGCAGCGTACAGCTCGGCCCGGACACCCGCACGGGGCTCCTCTTGCCCGCCCCCGCCCGCGCGGAGTGGGACGTGGTGATGCCGCCGTCGGCCACCTTGCAGCTCGACGCCGTGGTCTTGCCCCCGGAGCTCGCCGAGCGCGCCCGCTCCGACGGCGCTGAGCTCATCGTCAGCGTCACCGTCGAGGGCGGCGAGACGGAGGAGGCGCTGCGGATGCCCGTGGCCGTCGGCCGCTGGGAGCCCGTGCGCCTCGACCTCTCCCGCTTCGCCGGGAAGAAGGCGCGCATCGGCTTCACCACTGAAGGCGGCGGATCGACGGAGCTGGACTACGTCTTCTTGGCCGAGCCTACGCTCTACACCCCCTCGACGCGCCCCAAGCGGGTGCTCCTCGTGTTCTTGGACACCCTGCGCCCCGATCACCTCGGGATGTACGGCTACGAGCGGGACACCTCGCCGAAGCTCGACGCCTGGGCCAAAGACGCGGTGGTCTTTGAGGAGGCCCGCTCCGTCGCGCCGTGGACCTTGCCCTCGACGCGCACGATCCTCTCCGGCCGCCAGCCCGAGCGCTGGCGCCGCGCCGAGATCTTGCCTGAGCAGCTCGCCGAGGCGGGCTGGGCCACGGGGGCCTTCGTCGGCAACGTCTACCTCTCGTCAAACTTCGACATGGCCCAGGGCTGGAGCCAGCACGGCTGCGTGAACTGGCCCCTGGCCGAGGTGCAGGTGGAGAAGGTCCAGGACTTCTTGGACCGCCACCCCGGCCGCGACACGCTGGTGATGTTGCACACGATGGACGCGCACCTGCCCTACACCGAGCCCTCGGCCTACCGGGACATCTGGGCGGGCCCGGCGCCGGCGGGGCTCGACGACGACGACACCCGCACCCCGATCCTCAACGCCATGAAGAAGGACCGGGAGGCCGTCTCCCAGTGGGTCACCGACCGCTACGACCAGAACATCCGGTACCTCGATGATCAGGTCAGCGCACTGCTCGCCGCGATGGGGGAAGACACCACCGTCGTGATCTTCGCCGACCACGGCGAGGAGCTCTGGGACCACGGCGGCTTCGAGCACGGCCACACGCTCTACGACGAGCTCCTGCGGGTGCCGCTCATCGTGCGCTCGCCGGGCCTGCCGCCGGGGCGGGTCGACGCGCCGGTCTCGCTCTTGGACATCACCCCGACGGTGCTCGACCTCTTGGGCATGAAGGCCGAGGACGTCGACGGGCGATCCTTGGTGCCCGCTGCCAAGGGGGACGCCGCGGCCCTGGCGCTCTTGGAGGCCCGGGCCCAGGCCTTCGGGCGGCCGCTCTACGGCGATGAGCGCTGGGGCGCCCTCAGCGGGGACATGAAGTGGACGAGCAGCGCGGGCGGTGAGTCCGTCTACAACCTCGCCGCCGACCCCGACGAGCGCAAAGACCTCAAGGAGAGCGCCGACCTGCCCACCCTTCGCGCGGCCTTGGGCCAGGCGATCGGCCGAGAGGCTCCGCTCTCTTGGCGTGTGGAGCTCGCCGGGGTCAGCAAGGCGCCCACCGAGGACGAGGTCTTGGAGATCCGCCACCCCGACGGAATCGGCGCGGCCTGGCTCGGCGGTGATCCCCTCAAGAGCGCCGACATGACCCTCACGGGCCCTGACGCTGAGGGCGTCGTGCGCATCACGCTGAGCGCGGGCTTCAAGGGCAGCCGGGAGCTCTACCTCGTGCCCGCCGGGGATCCCCTGAACCTCGCGGGGCTGAGCTTCACCTTGGGCGGGCAGACCGGCGAGGTCAACCTCCCCACCCCGCCGACGCCGCCGGACGGCAGCGCCCGCACCTTAGGCACGGCCCGGGCGGGCGGGCGTCGGGCGACGGTGACCTGGGGCTTCGCGCCGTTCATCCCCCAGGCCGAGGCCGTCTCGGGCATGGACGACGAGATGTCCCGGGCGCTGGAGGCGCTGGGCTACCACGAGGACGGCGAAGAGACGCCGCCGCCGCCGCCGCCGCCGCCGCCTCCCCCGCCGCCCGAGGACGTGATCGACCCCAAGTCCAAGGCGCGCCGCCCCGAGGACGGGGGCTGAGCGCCCGCGCCGCGGGCCTCACCAGTTGAGGGTGGCCTCGGCGGTGAAGCCGGAGGTGGCGAAGAGGCGGCCGTTGAGGTCGCAGTAGTGCCAGTCGGCGTCGACGTCCTGGAGCGCGGCCTGGCTCGGCGGCTCCTCGCAGTAGGGCAAGACCCCGCCGCGCGACTCGGTGAGCAGGTTGTCGGGCAGGCCTTGGGGCAAGAGCGTCTGCATGACCTCGCTGGGGCCGTCGCCGTCGAGGTCGTAGCGGTTCTCTTGCAGCTCGTGCAGGCTCGGCCACTGGGCGTTCGTGGCGCCTTTTGCCGCGCGCTCGGCCCGGGCGCGGCCCAGCGCCTCCCGGAGCTCCTTGAGCCCCGCCTGGGTCGTGAGGCGGTCCTCCGGGGTGACGACCCGCTCCAGCGGCGGCGGCAGAGCCGGGGCCTCGACCGGCGGCGGCGGGGTGAGCACGGCGACGGCGGCGCCGAGGCCGAGGCCCACCACGCTGAGCCAGCCGAGCCCGGTGAGCGCCGCGGCGAGGCGGCGGTGGGCGGCGGGGCTCGCCTGGGGGCGGAGCGTCGCCGCGAGGCGGGCGGCGAAGGCGCCGCTCACCCGGGCGCCCTCGTCAACGAGGCGGCTCAAGGTGGCGCGGTCGAGGCCCGTGACCCCGGAGAGGTCGGCGCCCTCGACCAAGGCCCCGTCGAGGCGGCAGTCGCGCAGCTCGGCCCGGCGCAGGCAGACCCCCCGCAGGTCGGCGCCGCGCAGGTCACAGCGCTCCAGGCGGGCGAGGCTCAGGTCGCTCGACGGCAGGCCGCTGAGCTTCACGTCGGTGAGCCGCGCGCCGACGGCGTCGCAGCCCAAGAGGCGCCCGAGCTGGCCGCCGCGCACCTCCAGGTCGCGTAAGGAGCAGCAGATGAGCTCCATGCCGCCCAGGGCCGGGCTCTGCAGGAGCGCGCCGTCGAGGCGGCAGAGCTCCAGGCGCGCCCCGGGGGTGGCCAAGGGCTCGATGAGCGCCGCGCCGACGAAGCTCGACAGGAGCGCCCGGCCCACGATCTCCGCGCCCTCGACCCGGGCGCCGTCGAAGGTGCAGAGGCTCAGCTCCTCGATGGGCGGGCCCGGCGGCACCCGGTCCCCGCGCCGCACCCCGTTGAGCCGCAGGCCCGTGGCACCGCGGGAGATGCGCCCCCGGCGGGCGGCGTCGGCGCCGACACGCAGGGCGGCCTCGGGGTGAAGCAGGCCGGTCAGGCGGCTGAGGGTGCTCATCGGCGAGGGGCTCGACACGGGGGCCTCGGGGCGCTCACGGGGTCAGGCGGAGCAGGCGGCGGGTGTCCGTCGGGACGTCATGCTGCACAAGATACGCCGCTTCGCCCGGATGGTGGGCCTGGAGATACGCCCGGGTCTGCTCGGCGTCGGGCAAGGCGTGGCGGACCTGCAGGCCGCCGCGGGGCGCGCTGGGGTCGTTCAGCCAGAGCCCGTCGCCGGACTCTAACATCGGCTCGCAGAGGAAGGCGTCGACGCCGAGGCTCGGCCAAGACACCTCGCGGCGCCCCCGGGCCTGCAGAAACACTACGCCCTCGGTGATCCCCTGCTGGCGCAGGAGCTGTCCTAAGTCAGCGTCTACGCACCAATAGGGCTCGGCCTCCAGGTCTCGGACCACCGGGGCCAGCCCGACGAGGGCCACGACCGGCGCCGCCCAGGCCCAGGGCCCCGGCGTCAGCGCGCGCAGCCCCGCCGCCAGCCACAAGGGCGCGAGGGCGTAGAGCGGGTGGTAAAACCGCGCCCCGTAGGCGAGCCCCGGGCTCCAGTAGAGCGCGTAGCCCCCGACGACGAGGGCCAGCGCGAGCGCGCTCACCCAGCGGGGCCGCAGGCGCCAGGCCCCGAAGACGGCGACGAGGCCGAGGCCCGGCCAGCCCAAGAGCAGGCGGTCGAGGCGTAAGAGCGCCGCCCCCGCGAGGCGCGCGGCCTTCTCAGGGCTGTGCCCGAGGCTCCCCAAGGTGGGGTGGCAGCCGATCTCCGGGCCGAAGCCCAAGGCGTTGCAGCCCGGCGCCCGGCCCGTGTCCGCGACCCAGGCGTCGTACCAAGGGTTCACCGGGAAGGTCAAAGCCTCGCCGCTGAGCCGCTGGTTGTCCCAAAGCGTGAGCGCCACCGCCAAGGCCGGGCCCAGCGCCAGGAGCGCCCGCGACGCCAGGCCCGGGGCGCGCCAAAGCCCCCCGAGGAGGATCGCCCCGCCGAAGACCACGCCGTCGAAGGGCCGCGCGAGGATCGTGTAGCCCAAGCCCAAGCCGCCGAGCGCCCAGGCCCAGGCCGCGTCCCGCCCCCGGGCGACGATCACGAGCGCGAGCAAGAGCGCGACGAGGGTGGAGGTGTGCGCCATGCGGCTCCCGGCGAGCAGCAGGAGCCCCGGCGAGCAGGCCATGATCGCCGCGGAGAGCCGCGCGGTGTCCTCATCGGCCCACTCCTGGCCCAGCCGCCAGGCCAGGGGCGGCAGCGCCATCGCCAAGAGCGGGTTCACCCAGGCGCCGAGGCCGATCCCCTCCCCCAAGGCCAAGAGCGCGGGCCAGCCCGGCGGGAACACCGCGTAGCTGCTCGGCGCGCTCACCCAGAACGGGTAGAGCAGGAGCCCGGGCAGCTCCGACGGAGGCCCGACCCGCTGCCCCGCCGCGAACAGCCGCGCCTGGAGGGTGTAGGCGACCTCATCGGTGAGGTGCGGCGCCCCGTCGAGGGGCCCCAAGGCCACAAACAGCGCGAGCCCACCGCAGAGCAGGGCGAGGGCGGGGATCAGCGCGGGGCTCCGCATCCTGGGGGCGACCTCGTCGATGTCCCCTTCGCCGCCGGGGGCTCAGCGCGCGCGGGACAGGCAGACCTGAGTGTACGCGATGGGGAAGCCGTTGGACTTCACGCCCATCTCAAAGTCCGCCGTCGCCACACGCCAGCCCTCGGACTCCTTCGAGCGGGTCCACTGGCCGATCTCGGTGGTGGCGTCGCCGGTGTTGATCAGGCCGCCGTCCCGACCGGGCTCGACCTCGAAGTGTTTGCAGGTCAGCTCCGTCCGAGGCGCCTGATCTTGGGCGTTGGCGTCTTGGCGGATCAGCAGGCCGACGCCGAGCCCGACGAGGATGAGGGCGCAGGACACCAGAGCGGACGTGCGAAGCATAGGCTCCTCCGAGACAAGGCTTGTAACCCTTTGTGGAGGCGAGGTGCTACGATGGGCCCCCGCCAGAGGATCTTATGGGTGAGTTAGCCAACACGTTCTCTTGGAGCTACAGCCGCCACGGCATGTTCTCGGAGTGCCTCCGAAAATACTGGCTGAGCTACTACGGATCTTGGGGTGGTTGGGGGCGTGGCGCGAGCGAGCGGTCCCGCGAGCTCTACCTGATGAAGAACCTCACCTCGACGGCGATGTGGCTGGGGACGGTGGTGCATGACGTCGCGGAGGGCGCCCTGAAGGCCCGGGCCCTGGGCGAGACTCCTTGGGTGGAGCGCGCCGTCGAGCTCGGCTTGGAGCGCGCACGCCGCGACATCGCCGACTCCAAGGCCGGCCGATACCGAGAGAACCCCAAGAAGCAGCCCGGATTCCAAGAGCACTACTACGAGGAGCCCGAGCCCGACTGGGACGCCGAGCTCGCCGAGATTGAGCGGCAGATCCACAACCTCTTCGGGCACCCGATCTTCCGCCGCATGATGGACGTGCCTGAGCGCATCCTGGAGGTGGAGATCCTGCGCTCGGTGCCCATCGAGGGCGTGCCGGTGTGGGTGAAGCTCGACGCGCTCATGCAGAGCAACGAGGGCGGCGTGGTCATCGTGGACTGGAAGACCGGCCGCGATCACGACGACGCCTCCATCGCCCAGCAGCTCGGCATCTACGGGATCTACGCCGTGCAGCTCCGGGAGGTGCCCGTCGAGAAGGTCCAGGCCTTACACGTCAACCTCCGGCACAACACCCACACCATCCACCCCGTGACCGCCGCTCTGGTCGCCGAGAGCCGGGAGTTCGTCGCGCGCTCCGCCGAGGCCATGCGCGCGGGGCTCAGCGACCGCGAGCGCAACGTCGCCCCAGAGTCGGGCTACCCGATGCTGCCCGACGGTGACGAGCGCTGCGCCCGCTGCCGCTTTCGTCGCGACTGCGGCCGCGGCTGACGCCCCCACCTTCACGGACGATCCCCGCGATGGGTTACCATGGCCCCATGGAGCTACGCCGCCTCGACCCTCGCGTGATCTGGCTCTGGCGCGCCCAGGCGATGTCCCGGATGTTGTTCTTCTGGGGCCCGCTCTGCGTCGGCGTCGGGGTGCTCTCGTCCCAGGCCGCGGACTGGCGCGTGGGCCTGCTCATCGGGGGCTCCATGGCCCTGATGCTCCTCGTGCTGAGCCTGCTCTGGCCCGCGCTCGACTTCGACCGCTTCGGCTTTGAGGTGCGTGAGCACGACCTGCTCGTGCAGCGTGGGGTGCTGTTCCGCCGCCGCTCCTCAATCCCCCTCCGGCGCATCCAGCACGTCGACACCCACCAGGGGCCCATCGAGCGCCTGTTCGGGCTCTCCACCGTGGCCGTGTACACCGCCGCCGGGATGTCCGCCGACGGCTCGATCCCCGGCCTGCCCACGGCGGAGGCCGAGGCGATCCGCGACGAGCTGGCTCGGCGTGGGGGAGACGATGGCGTCTGAGCGGGAGCCCCCCGACGCCGATGACGAGCGCACCGAGGTGCTCCGGGGTGGGCTGCTCGCGGAGCTAGAGCATGAGCGCACCGAGTTCCTCCGGGAGAACCACCTGGAGGGCAACGGGCTCTTGAGCCTCGACACCCCCACCGAGGAGCGCCCACGCCACGCCGCCGGGCCCCACCCCGACGACGAGACGGTGATGAGCCCCGCGGCGCCCCGGGCCCGGCCTGAAGACATCGAGCCGACCGTCGCCGCGCTCTCCTTAGACGTGTTGGAGGCCGAGACCGAGGAGGAGGCCGCCGCCGCGCCCGCGGAGCCCGCCGAGGCCCTCGCCACAGACACGCCCTGGCGGGGCCTGCACCCGGCCTCGCTCCTCGTGAACCTCATCCCGCGCACCTTCGGCATCCTGCTCGGCTACTGGCCGCTCTTGCTCGCCTGGCTGTTTGGCCGCGGGGTGACCGCGCCCCGGCCCGAAGACGCGCTGTTCTTGCTGTTCATCCTCGTGCCCGGCATCGCCTCCACGGTCGTACACTTCTTCACGCTACGGTACCGGGTGAGCGGCGGGCGGATGGAGATCCGGCAGGGCCTGCTCAACCGCCAGGCGCGGACCTTGGCCCCGGATCGAATCCAGAACGTCTCCCTCGTGCGAAACCTCTTCCACCGGGCCTCGGGCCTCGTCGAGGTGCGCATCGAGACCGCCGGGGACAGCTCCACCGAGGGCCTGCTCTCGGCCTTGTCCATCGAGGACGCCGAGGCCCTGCTCACCGCCTTAAACGCCGCCCGAGGCGAGGCGGCCCGGGCGACCCCCGCCGCCGACGCGCCGACCGCCGCGCCGATCTTGACCTTAGGCGCGCCGGAGCTCCTCGCTTACGGATTCACCGCCGGGGGCCTGGGCCTCGCGATCCTGCTCATGGCCGTCGGGAGTGAGGTCTTGACCGTCGCCCGCCCCGACGAGGTGAACGACCTCGCCCGGCAGGTCTCCCCCACCCGCCTCGCCGGGCTCGGGGTGCTCGCCATCGCCGCGTCCTGGACCTTCTCCGCCCTGCGCGCCCTGGTCCGTCACCACGGCTTCACCCTCACCCGAGAGCCGACGCCGAAGGGGCCGGGCCTACGCGCCGTCGAGGGCCTGTTCACCCGCCGTGAGGTCAAGCTCAGCCTCGACAAGGTGCAGCTCGTGAGCGCCATGGAGCCCCCGCTGCGTCGGCTCATGGGCTTCGGCACGGTGAGCGTCGAGACCGCGGGCTTCACCGCCGGGGAGAACGGCCTGCCCGCCGCCGCGGAGCTCGTCGTGCCGATGGTCGAGCAGGAGCGTATGGGCGAGCTCTTCGCCGAGGCCGTCCCCTCCCTCGACCTCGACCCCTGGTCGGCGCCTTTCAACCCGGCCCACCCCCGGGCCTTACGCCGGGCCACGGTGGGGACCGCGCTCTTCGCCCTGCCGGTGGGCCTCACCATCGGGATCGCCTTGGGCCAAGGCGCCGTCTGGGCCGCCGTGGTCACCCTCAGCTTCTTGGCCCTCATGCTGGTGCGCGCCGTGGCGCGTCATCGCTCCTTGGGCTGGCGGGTCACCCCCGACGTGATCCTCCTGCGGGGCGGCGTGCTGCGTCGCAACACGACCTTGCTGGCCCGCAAAAAGCTCCAGTCGACGCACCTCACCCAGGGCCCCCTCGACCGGATGCACGGCCTGGCGCACCTCACCGTCACCGTCGCCGGGAGCAGCGTGCGCCTCCCGCCGCTGAGCGTGGACGAGGCCCAGGCGCTCCAAGAGGAGCTCCTGAGCGGCGGCTGAGCGGCGCGCCCGCGGGCTCAGGACCGGGGCGGCACCCAGGACTCGTCGATGGCCTCGACGCAGGCCCAGAGCAGCAAGAACACGAGGGCGGATTGCTCCGGCGGCAAGGAGATCTCGTCCTCGGCCTTGTCCTGCTTCTCGTAGAGCGCCCAGAGGATCTCGTCGAGCAGGTGCGGCTGGGCGCGCCACTCGATCTGGCGCACGCGGCCGGGGAGCTCGTTGTCGAAGGGCAAGAGCGCGTCGATGGAGCGGCTGATGCGCGCCGCGGCGGCCTGGGCGGCGGAGGCGTTCACCTTGTTCAGGCGGCCGCCGTACTCCGTGAAGATGCGCAGGCTCACGGTGAGCATGTAGAGCGTCACTTCAGCGCTGTGCGGGTTGAGCTGCCCGAAGTTGCTCTTGAGGAAGTTGACGAGGGGGCGCTGGTCCCGGGCGATGCGCATGGCGCTGGCGCGGAAGGCCTCGCCTGCGGCGGAGCAGGACTCGGCGATGCGGTGGACGTCTTCGCGGGAAATGGCTGGGTTTGGCACGGCGGGGGATCGCTCCACGAGGCAGAATGGACGGGCCACCGTAGCCCCCGCGCAACCCGTCCGCAAGCGAATGACGCCTCCCCCCTCGAACCTGACGCGCCTCCGCGCTGAGCTGGTCGCCGCCTTGGTGGCCGTGGGCGTCGTGCTCTGGGGGCTCGACGCGCCCATCGTCGAGGACGGGCTGTTCTGGTGGGTGCCCCAGGCCCTCGTCGTCGCCGAGACCGGCCCGCAGTGGGTGCTCGACACCTTGCCCGAGGCCGCCCGCCCCCAGGCCGCCTTGCCGCCGCAGTGGGCCGACGGCCTGCCCGACTACGGCCACCCGCCGCTGTGGTTCTGGTGGATGGGCCTGTTCTTGCGCCTGTTTGGGCACAACCACTTCGCCGTGCACCTCGCCGCCGCGCCCTTCGCCGCGCTCTTCGGGGTGTTCTTGGCCCAGCTCGGCCGGGTGGTCGGCGGTGAGCGCGCGGCCTGGGCGGCGGTGGTGATCCCCCTCACCCCGCCCATCGCCGCGAACCTCCTGCGGGCCGACACCGACCTCCCCCTGATGTGCCTCACCCCCCTGGCGCTCTGGGCGATCCTCACCCGGGCCGAGGGCGTGTTTGCCGTCACCGCCGCCATCGCGACGGCCTGTAAGGAGCCTGGGGTGCTCTTGGCGGCCCCGGCGCTCTTGGCGAACCTGCGCGACCGCCGCCTCGGCTGGGGCTGGGCCTGGCCGCCGCTGACGCTCTTCGGCTGGGCGGCGATCCATGAGGCCGAGACCGGCTGGGCCTTGGCCGGGAGCGAGCGTCTGCCAGAGACCCTCGGCGGCTGGCTCCACGACCTGATGAGCGTCGCGCGCATCACCCTCTTCTCCCAGGGGCGCTGGGTCGTCTGGGTCTTGGCGGCCTGGGCGCTCCTGCGCGCCCGCTTCCACACCTGGCCCCTGACCCTGCTGGCGCTCACGGCGCTCAGCCAGATCGCCTTCTTCGGCACCCTGAACTTCCTCGGCGGGCTCCCCCGGGAGGACGCCCACACCCACGTCCGCTACCTCTTGCCGGGCATGGTGGCGGCCTTGGCCTTGGCCTTGAGCCTCGCGCCACGGGGGGCCTGGGCCTTGCTCTTGATGTCGGCGGTGTACTGGAGGCGCCCGAGCGACGACGGCCCGGAGTCTTCGCTCTACGGGATCGACGTGGCGCTGACGACCCGGGCGGCGGCGCCGACGCTGCGAGCGCTCGACGGTGAGGTCTGGGTGGGCTCCTACGCCTGGACCCAGTACACCCGCCCCTACGCCGGGGTCGTCGAGGTGCCGATGGACAGCCTGCGGGTCTACCACCTCGCCACCACGCCGGAGGAGGTGCGCGGCTGGCTCGTCGAGACCTGCGAGGGGGAGCCCCTGGGGCGCCTGCAGGAGCTGCCCCGTGAGCTTCATGAGGAGGTCCGCGTCGGCCACGCCTGGGTGCGGATCTGGCGGGTGAGCCCCTAAGCTTAGGTCTTGCGGCGCGGGGCGAGGGCCGGGAGGCGCGGCCAGGGCTCGCCGAGGCGCTCCGCGAGCAGGACGAGCTTGTCCTCGGCGGCGCGTAGGGTCTTGAGGTGGTTGCCGTCCTCGATCTGGTGGTTGAATCCCAGGCGCTCGGCGGCGTCTCTGGGGTCGGGCGCGGCGGCGAGGGCCTCGGCGACGACGAGGCCGATAAAGCCCTCGGCGAGGTTCAAGAGCTGTGGGGCCTTGCCTTGAGGCGGCG
Organism: Myxococcota bacterium; assembly: GCA_023150845.1. Lineage (GTDB taxonomy): Bacteria > Myxococcota_A > UBA796 > UBA796 > CAJQPC01 > JADKFE01. Next base: position 31,059 of record JAKLKD010000017.1, read on the forward strand.
GGGGCGCCCGGAGCAATTCCGGGGCGCGCTCCACGAGCGCCCGGGCGCCGGGGCGGAGCTGGTCGAGCACGGCCCGAGGTGTGGGGAGGAGGCGCTGGAGGCCGAGCCGGGCGTGCTCCGCGCGAAGGCGAGGCGACGGGTGGCCCGGGGCGCGGCGCTCCGCCTCGCGGTACGCCCAGATCACCGCGACGCGCAGGTCCTCGACGTTGTTGAGGTAGCTCCCCGCCTGAAAGACCTTGAGCGCCTCGTCGCTCAAGAGGTCGATCACCTCCTCCTCGGGGCGCCGTAGCTCGGCGGCGAGCAGGCCCCGCGTGAGGGCGGGGATGTCCTCCACACGTTTGTGGAGCCCGACGACGGCGACGCTCCAGGCCGTGAGCCGCTGGGGCAGGCCGCCCCGCAAGGCCCGCGTGAGGTCACGATCCGGGGTGTAGGTGACGATAAGCCGCGCGGCGACGGGGCCCGGATCGTCGAGCCAGGCCGTGAGCGCGGTCTGGGCCTCCGACGAGAGGGCGTCGACCTCCCGAATCAGCACCGTGCCCGGCGTGCGCAGGTCCAAGGCCAAGCTCGCCGGGGTGACACGGTGGCCCTCCAAAGAGATGAGCCGGTGGGCGCGCCGCTCGGAGAGGGCATGAACCCGCTCGGCGAGCCAGGCCCGGCCGCTGCCCCGGGGACCGACCACGGCCAAGGTCACCGACGAGCGCGCGACCTCCTCGGCGTAGCGCAGGGCCTCGTGGTGGGCGGCGCTCTCGGCCTCACGCCCGGGGGGCGGCGGTGATGGGGGCAAGAGCAGCAGGGCTGGGGCGGTGAGGTCTACCCGGAGCTGCACACCGTCGAGGCCCGCCCCCGCCGCGCCGTCGAAGAGGCCAAGGTTCTCCGCGACGGCGAGCCGACACCGCACCTCGACGGTGATCATGCCGACGAGGCCGCGGCCCGGCGCGCGCAGCGGCAGGCCGAGGAGGTGGGTGACCTGCTGACGCCCGAGCCGGGCGACGGTCTCTGAGCGCTGGCCCCGGCCGTCGAGGGGCTGGCTGCGCCCGGCGCGGTAGGTCAACATGCGGGTGCGGACGTCGAGGAGCACGGCCTCAGCGTGATCCTTTAGGGCGCTCCAGACGTTCGCCGAGGCCAAGAGATCCGCCCGGGGCTCCGCGCCGGGCGCCGCGCCGTCCTGCGCCGCGCGGCCGAGGTGCAGGCGAAACCCGACGCCGTCGTGCAGGTGCAGGCTGGCCCCGGCCACCTTGGCCTCGGCGCCGAAGCTCGTCAGGCCCAGGCTAGCGACAACACCCTCCAGCACACGATCCAGAAGCCAGCGACCGGCCTCGCTCTCCTCGCGGTGCTCCCGGAGGGTGACCAGGTCCGCGGCGACGTCAGCGGGCGTCATAAGGCTCCTTTGGGGTCGGCGACGGGTAGGATCTCCATCCCTCCTATTTCTCTGGACGCCGATGCGCGCGCAGCTCCCCGATCGATACACGCTCGACGCGCTCCTCGGCCAAGGGGGACAAGGGGAGGTGTGGCGCGCCAAGGACACCCTCGTCGACAACCGCCCCGTCGCGGTGAAGCTCCTGCGCGCCGACGCGCCGAGCCCCCTCGCCCGCCGTGAGGTCGCGGCGCTCCTCGCCCTGGACCTCCCCGGCGTGGTGCGGCTCTACGACGAGGGGCGCTGCCCCCTCGAAGGCGGCGGCGAGACACGCTTCTTGGTGATGGAGCTCGTTGCGGGCGAGCCCTTCTTCCCCGGGGGCACGGCGACCTGGGACACGCTGCGAGGCCCCCTGGTGTCGCTCCTGCGGGTGCTGCGCCGGGTGCACGCCGCCGGGGTGATCCACCGCGACCTGAAGCCCGCGAACGTGCTGCGGCGTGGCGACGAGGTGACGCTCCTCGACCTCGGCGTGGCCGCTGGGGAGGGCGCCGACGCCGCGCCGCCCCTGGAGGCCGACGAGATCGGCGACGAGCGCTACATGGCGCCGGAGCAGCTCCGCGACCCCGAGCGGGTCACCCCCGCCGCCGACCTCTACGCCGTCGGCATGATCACCTTTGAGGCGCTCACTGGGCGCCCGGGGCCGAGCCGGGCGGAGCGCTGGCGACGGGCGCCGCTCCCGGACCTCCGCGCCGCCTGCCCTGAGCTGCCTGAAGAGGCCACACGCCTGCTCACGGCGCTGCTGCAGCCGGAGCCCGACGCGCGCCCGGCCTCGGCGGAGGCGGTGTTGGCCCTCTTGCGCCACGACGCCCGCCGGGAGCTCGACGAGGCCTTCGAGCACTGGCGAAGGGGCCGCCTGCCCTCCCCCGAGGGCCTCATGGGGCTCTTTCAGGGCCCGGAGCGGATCTTGCGCCGCCGCAGCCGCGCTCTGGCGCTCCTGGAGCGGCGCTCGATCAACACCTCTGAGGACCGCTCCGCTGAATTGAGCGCCTGGATCGCCTCGGGGCGTGCCCGCTGGGCGAACGGCGCCCTCGACCTCTCCCCGGCGGACCTCCAGTGGCTCAGCGAAGACATCCCCCTGCGCCCGCCGCCTGACCCGCCGCCGGGCCTCAAGCTCACCCCTCGGCTGACCGAGCTCTTGACCCTCATCTACCTCGGCTGGCCCGAGGCCACCCGGGCGGCCCTGGCGAGCGCCTGGGGGGAGGACGGCCTCGACGACGCCTTGCTGAGCCTCGTGGACCAGAGCCTCATCCACCGTCACGTCTCCGACGCCGTCGTGAGCCTCGTCACGCCGCCGGGCTTGGCCGACCCCAACCGCCGCCGCCGCCTCGCCCGCCGCTGGGCCGAGGCTCTGCCCCCGGACGCCAAGAGCCGCCTGCGCCTGCTGCTCTTCGCGGGCATCACCGACGCCGAGCTCCGTGAGGCCCAGGCCGCCGCCGAGGCCCTGGCCGCCCGCGGGGCCACGGACGAGGCCGTGATGATCCTCGACCGCCTCCTGCGGATCGCCCGGGAGCGCGGCGCGGTGGAGGTCGAGCGCTCCATCCACCACAGCCGCGCCTGGATGTCTTTGTCCCAGAGCGGGCGCGACCCCGTCGCCCGGGGCCTCTACGAGCTGGCGCGCTCGGCCTTGCCCAACGAGGCCCGGGCGCCTCTGGAGACCCTGCTCCGCGCCGCCCAGCGCGTGCGCGGGAGCGCCCGAGACGAGGGGCTCGCCCTGCTCCACCAGACCCCGGCCTTTGAGGACGAGCGCCTCGACCGCTGGCGCCTCGGGCTCGCCGTCGAGGCCAGAAACCACGAGACCGCCGAGGCGCGCCGGGCGCTCATGGAGCGTGTAGACGCCTGGGTCGCCGCCCGGGGCACACCGAGCGCCCAGGCCGACGCCGGCCACTGGCGCGCCCTCGCCCAAGACACCACCGAGGACGTCGAGGCCGCCGCCCGGATCTACCCCGCCGTCATCTTGGGCAAGGCCACCCGCTCGGGGCAGCTCTCGTCCCGGGGCAGCTACGCCGTGACGCTCATGGAGCTTCGACGTTTTGACGAGGCCCGCGCCGAGGCGACCCGGCTCATCGAGGAGGGCGGCGCCCTGGGCCTGCCCGTGCCCGTGGTGATCGGGGAGTTTGTGCGCCGGGCCTCGGACTACCGCGAAGGCAAGGCGCTCGAGGTCGATCACGAGCTCGCCGAGGCCGTCCAGGCGCTCAAGGGCGACCCCCGCGTGGCCCAGGTGCTGCTCAACGAGGCCGCGATCGCCTGGCGGGCCGGTGAGCGCACGACGAGCGCGCGCCTGGCCCAAGAGGCCGCGGCGGTGTGGCGGCCCTCCCATCACCCGTCTCGCCCGTCCTTGCCCTACTTGCTCGCCGAGGCCCTCGCCGCGGTGACCCGCTCCGACGACGACACGGCGGAGCGCCTCATCCCCCAGCTCATCGCCGGGGCCCAGCCTCCGCGCATCGGCCTCGCGCTCCAGGGCCTCACCACGCTCATCCATGGCCTGCCCCGGCTCCGGGAGCGGCTCTTGCCCAGCGCCATCGACACCTTTGAGCGCACCCCGACGGTGTATCGCCGAGGTGTGCGGGAGATTCTTGACGCCGAGGCTGTCCTGTTCGGAACAACGGGGCCGTCTGCGCCATGAGGGGTTGAGCCGCCGGTTTTTCTTGCGCGGCGCCCCGAGGACCAGACGATGCTCACGCTGAACTTGAACTACTACACCCACCCCGACCACGCCCCGCAGATCCACACCGGGACCGCCGACTTTGTCCCCGACAGCGGCGGCGGCGAGGACCCCCTGGAGCCCGCGGGCATGGACCCCTCGTACCAGAGCTCGCTGCCCGACGTCACCATCGGCATCGGCTGGGCCACGGCGCCGAACCCCGGCGCCAGCGGCAACAGCCGGGAGCTGCTCGCGGCCTGGGGCGGCCTGCCGGGCACCTTCCCCACCGTCGCCGCCGACCTGCGCTTCCCCTTCCCCGCCCGCGCCCGGGACCGCGCCGTCTCCCAGACCCTCTTCACGACGATGGCCGCGTTTCAGGACGCCGTCGCCGATCTCCAGGTCGCGCTCAACCGCGACATCCCCTGCTGGGACGCGACGGGGGTGCGCCACGCTGATCTCAACACCAACTACACGAACGGCTCCGAGGGCTGTGAGACGCGGGACGTCTTCCGCGAGTCCGACAACACCCTGGTCGGCGAGGCCTTCATCTTCCGCAAAAGCAGCACACAGACCGAGCAGCACTGGGTGCTGTTCAACACCGAGCGCTTCGACGACGTGCGGGTCGTGCGCCGCAACACGGGCGGCTACACCTCCCTCGACGCCTTCTTCTCGAGCCTCGTGAGCCGCAAGCCCAACGGCGTGAGCTGGCCCCACGCCGTCGAGACGGTCACCCACTACCACTCTTGCCCCTGGTGAGACGGCGATGAGCACGGACCTCCTGTACCTGGGCTTCCAGCCCGACGACGCCGCGCCGCTGATGCTGGAGGAGGAGCTGGACGCCATTGACGGACGCCTCGCGGCGTCGCAGAACGGCCAGGCCCTCAAGCTGCACGTTCACAATGACGTCGGCCTCGAGGAGCTCCCGGCGCTCCTGGCGCGGATCAAGCCGTCCGTGTTTCATCTCTCTTGCCACGGCAACGCAGACGGCTACCTGAAGCTGCGGCACATGGGCGAGTTCCGGGATTTCCCCCCGGAGCAGCTCGTCGAGCTCCTCAAGCCCGCCCGGGAGCACCTCCGGCTGGTCGTGCTCAACGCCTGCTTCTCCAAGCGCCTGCGAGACGCCTTGCTCAGCGAGGGCCTCACCGTCATCGGCGCGGACGACCGTGTGTACTCCGACCGCGCGGGGATCTTCTCCAGCGTGCTCTACGGGCTCATCGCCGAGGGCCTCGATCTGGAGTCCGCGTTCGCTCAGGCGCGTGAGGTCGCGATGGCCGGGGACAGCGCCCGGCGCAGCGGCTACACCCTGCGTGGGCCCGCCGCGACATCAACCAACACGATCTTCCTCGCCCCCAAGGCCCTCGTTGAGCCGCAGAGCGCCACCCGCGCCGACGCGCCGCGAGAGGTGCGCCCCCACCAGGTCGTGCTGCACCTTGACGCCTACAACGGCGGCCACAGCGTCAAGGAGGTGAAGGATCTCTTGGACGACCACCGGGAGGAGCGGAAGATCCTGCGCCTCGCGGACTACATGGGGCGCCTCAAGGTCGAGCGTCTCATCCACGGTCAGCCGGTGCAGGACTGGGCGGGCCTCGCCGCCGCCACCCAGGCGCTCATTGAAGACGCCTTGGCGTTTCAGCCCGACGACGACGAGCGCCCGGTGGACTACATCATCAGCGGCTCGGCGCCCCACCCCACCTTCGCCCACGTCGGCTACGCGCTCTCAAGCTGGCGAGGGCGGCGCCAGATCGTGATTCACCGGGACCGCGACGGCGGCGTGCTCCAGTTTGTGCTGGGTGAGGGCCAGAAGCCCCGGGGCGGGCAGCGGTTCTTCGCGCCGAGCCCCAAGCTCAAGGCGACGACGCTCTCTCGCTCCAAGGGACAGGTCGCGCTCTACCTCTCGGCTTTTGGTGGGGAGGAGCCCGCCGCCGTCCTGCAGCACATGGAGGCCCAGGGCGGGGACTTTGCGGAGGTCGTGAGCCTCATCCACACCACCCAAGACCCGAGCAGCCCGGGCCAGGTCACCAAGATCACCGAGATCGACGGCCCACGCATCGCTGAAGAGCTGATCAACACAAACACCGACCTCGCCCGCTGTTACCCCAACCACGGCGGCGTGACCCTGTTCGTGTTTGGTCCCGACCTGCTCGCGTTCTTGGCGGGCCGGGCGCTCAACCCCCGCCAGCAGCGCGCACAGTCGCTCCACCTCGCGTATTACGACGGCAAACGGTACCACACCGCGTACTCGTTGCCCTTCGCCGTGGACCGCGCGCCATATGTGCCCCAAGACGCCGAGTCTAAGCTCCGCCGCCGGGGCGTGTTTGACAAGATCAAACGTGGCGTCGAGGCCCTGCGGCGCACGCTCTGCCGGGACGACCTGACCCCGCCGCGGGCCTTCTCCGCCGGGGGCGAGCGTATGCCGACGAAGCTCCTGCAGCAGCTCCAGCAGCTCCAGCTCGACGAGGGGCCCGAGGGTGAGGTGTTTGAGCTGAGCGTCGGGCGCCGGGTGATGAAGATCGGCGACGGCATCTGCCACGCCCTGCGGGACCTCGACGACGACGTCTTGGAGCGTTTTGGCCGCCTGCTCACCCTGCATGAGCTCGCGCACCAGCCCCAGAAGCTCTTGGGCACAAACTACCAGGGGGTCGGCCGGGCCGGGGTGGTCCTGGAGGACATCGACTACTGGGCGGACGCCTTCGCGCTCCTGAGCGTGACGCGCTGGGAGGTGCGTGACCTGGGGGCCCGCGGTGAGCGAGAGGCCGGGAAGATCCTCGACCGGAACATCCGGGCGCACCTGCTCGGCATGGCGGCCTTTGACCGGATGGAGCAGGGCGACAGCCTCGCCCGCCTGCCCGAGCGGCGCCTGCGCCGGTACCTCTTGTGGTCGCTCCAGCGGGCCCGGGCCGAGCGGGTCCACAGCCTCAGCGCCGCCGAGGCCCTGCTCAGCGAGCGCCTCGTCGTGGAGCTCGCGCCGCTCACCGGGCGCCTCGACGCCCAAGGCGACAAGCTCGTGCACCCCGAGCAGACCGCCCCACAGCTCTTCGTGGCCGTGGGGGGCGCGCTCATCCGCCAGCCCAAGCTCCCCGACAACTTCGCCCCGGAGCGCCTCGTGCGCCTCACCCGCGACCTGAAGCTCGACCCCCTGCGGGATCACCTGCGGCACGTCGTCGATGAGCGCCCCGAGCTGCTCGCCGCCTGGGAGGAGGCGTGAGCCCGGGGCCTCAGCCCTCCAGCATGCTGTCGAGGAGCATGTTCCAGGCGCGGTTGAGCCGGGCCCGGGTGATGTCGTGGCGCTCGGCGACCACCCCGTCGGGGTCACCCGTCTCCATCTTGTCGAGCAGCGCCCGGCGCAGCGCCTCGGACTGCGTCTTGCCGTGCTCGGCGATGGTGGCCTCAAAGTGGCGCAGCCAGCGGGCCGCCGAGACCACGACGTCTTGGCCGGCGTCTTGGCTCAGGCCCGGGTGGTCGAAGCAAGGAATGGACTGGTTCAGGCGCCGGGCGTGGCGGCGGAACTCGCCGCGGAGCCGCCGCCAGGCGATCGTGTAGAGCAGGCCCGGCACCGAGCCGACGACGGGCGCGGCGCGGCCAACCATGACCACCAAGGCGTCGGAGAGCGCGTCCTCGACCTCCTCGGCGCTGGCGTCGGGGAAGGAGCGCCCAAGCAGGCGGCTGAGGCGAGCGCGAGCCTTGAAGAACTGGTCAGCGAGCGGGTCGGACATACGAGCCTCCGGGTGGTGTTGTCGGAGGTCGTTCCTAAGCTTGTCGTTCTTTCGGTACAAAACTAACTCATTATCGTATAAATTATACGATGCAGCGATCGAGCTCAGGCGTGCGCCGCCAGGCGACCCCTTCGGGGCTGAAGGGAGCGTGGAGAGGACGCTTGGCGCCTCACCGTCCGGACAGCCCCCACGAATGAGACCGTAACGCAGAGCGATCGGCGGCCCCGGGGCTCACTCCGCGGGCAGCACCGTGGCCTGGAGCGGGATCTCGACGAGGGGCCGATCGGGGTCGTTCGTCTCGAAGATCAGCGTGTCGAGGGCCGGGCCCGCCGTCGCGGCGTCTAAACGTACGGTGATCACGCGCCGGTCGTCGGAGCGGATCGAGAAGCGCGGCGGCCCGGCGGCGTAGAGCTCACCGACGGCGAGGCTGAGGTCAACCTCCAGGTCGAGCTGACCGGCGTTGCGGATCGTGACGCCGGCCTCGATCTGGGCGCCCTCCAAGGGCTCGCCGAGGTCCAGCGCCGCCGGGGAGACCTCAAGCTGGGGCTCCCGCGGCGTCGCCGTGTCGAGGGTGTAGGGCAGCGGATCGAGGCACCCCGCGCCGAAGGCGAGGGCCAACGTCATGAACCCAAGCTCGGCGCGGACGGAGCTCACACCTGGATGACCCCGCTCACGTCGGGGAACTCCTCGGTGATCATGCGCTCGATGCCGAAGGCCAAGGTGGCCGTCGAGGACGGGCAAGACGAGCAGGAGCCGATGAGGCGGATTTGCACGACGCTGTCGGGGGTGAGGCCGACGAACTGCACGTCGCCGCCGTCCTGGGCCACGGCGGGGCGGATCTCCTCGTCGATGAGCCGGGAGATCTGCGCGGCGAGGGGCGAGGAGGTGTCGAGGGACTCGACGGCCTCGACCTGGCTCACGGCGGGCTCACCCGAGCGCAGGTGCTCACGGATGAGGGCCTTGATCGACGGGACGAGCTCCGGCCAGGACAGCTCGGAGGCCTTGTTCACCGTGACGAAGCGGGAGGTGACGAGCACCTGGCGCACACCCGCGAGGGCGAAGAGGCGGCGCGGCAGCGCCGAGTCGACGGCGGACTCCGGCGAGGTGAACTCGAAGGTGCCCCGGGCCACGAAGGGCTCGCCCACCTTAAACATCAAGGCGTCGGGGTTCGGGGTCGGGAGGGTATCGACGGAGATCTCAGTTTCCATCAGGGCTCCAGGTCTTGACCTAGGCTTGTATGCCACGGCGCGACGGGTAGACACGCGACGACATGCCCTCCGTAACGTGGGCCGGGGGGCCGCGCCTGCCCCGATTGACGCGGGGAACGAGTTACGGTTTCGTGTTCGCCCCCCGAACCCTGAGGTCCACATGCCCCAAGTTCAGCTCACGCGCGGTGACGTCGTCGAGTCGCGCCACCCCTTCTCCGCCGTCGTCGTGCACGACGGGGGGCGGGTCGAGGCCTGGGGTGAGGACCTGCACGCCGCCTGGCGCAGCGCGGCGAAGCCCTTTCAGCTCTGGTGCGCCCTTGAGGCCCTGGGGGACCCGGCGCTCAGCCCGACGGAGCTCGCCATCGGCGCCTCCTCCCACGCGGGCCAGCCCGGACACGTCGCCGAGGTGCGCGCTCTGCTGCGCCGCTTCGGCGTGGCCGAGTCTCGGCTGAGCTGCGGCGGCCACCCCCCGCTGAACGACGACGCCGCCGGGGACATGCTCCGCGCCCAGGAGCCCTTCGGACCCATCCACAACAACTGCTCGGGCAAACACACCTTCATGCTCGCGGCCTGCGACGCCCAGGGCTGGACCGGCGACTACCGCGCCCCCGACCACCCGCTGCAGCGCCGGGTGCAGGAGACCCTCACCGCCTGGTGCGGCGAGGCCCCCCGGCTCGGCGTCGACGGCTGCTCCGTGCCGACCTTCTTGATGCCGATCTCGGCCTTCGCCCGGGCCTGGTCGTCTCTGGCGCGGGCGATGCACCACGACGACGACCCCCGCCTCGGGCGCATCGGCCGGGCGATGGCGGCGCAGCCCTGGATGTTCAGCGGCGACGGCCGCATCGACCTGATGATGATGCGCGGCGCCCAGGAGCCCATGCTCGTGAAGATCGGCGCCGCGGCGCTCTACAACGTCGCCTTGCCCAGCCGGGGCCTCGGCCTCACCGTGAAGATTCACTCCGGCGTCGAGGCCGCCCTGCCCCTGGCCGTCGAGGCCGCCTTGGCGCGCTTCGCGCCGGGGGCCTGGGCTCGCGCTGAGGGCTTCGAACGTTTCACCGTCGTGCGCAGCGTTCTGGGCGCACCGGTCGGCGAGGCGCGGCTCATTGACTGAGGGCGTTGGACCCCGGACTCGCTCTGGTCTACGATACCCATCCCGACCGGCGTGAGGCTCGCCGAAGCAACCCCAAGATGGTGACGGAGAACCCAGTGGACTTCAGGACACGGCTCGGAAAGCGGGTGTTGCTCCTCGACGGCGCCCTCGGCACGGAGTTCTACAGCCGTGGCGTGTTCATCAACCGCTGCTACGACGAGCTGAACCTCACCTCGCCCGAGCTCGTGCGCGCCGTGCACCGGGACTACGTCGCCGCCGGGGCCGACCTCATCACGACGAACACCTTCGGCGCGAACCGGGTGCGGCTCCAGCCCTTCGGCCTCGACGCCCGCATGATCGACATCAACCGCGCCGGGGTGCGCCTCGCCCGGGAGTGCGCCGGGTCGAAGGCGCTCGTCGCCGGGAGCATCGGCCCCACGGGCGCCCGGCTCACCCCCGTCGGCCGCCTCGCGCCGGGGGAGGCCTACGCCGCCTTCCGCGACCAGGCCCGGGTGCTCGACGAGGAGGGCGTGGACCTCTTCTTGTTGGAGACCTTCACCACCTTGGCCGAGCTCTGGCAGGCCGTTCGCGCCGTGCGCACCGTGACGAAGGACGCGCCCATCGTCACCTGCCTCTCGTTCAACTACGACACCCGCGGTGAGCTCGTCGAGGGCGAAGACCCGGCCCACGCCGCGCGCATCATGTCCGAGTGGGGCGTAGACGCCTTAGGCGCGAACTGCTCCAACGGCCCCCGGGTGGTGCTCGACGTCATCGAGAAGATGGCCAAAGAGACCTCCGTGCCCCTCATCGCGAGCCCCAACGCCGGGCTGCCCCAGGTGGTCGAGGGCCGCACGCTCTACCTCGCCGCGCCGGAGTACATGGCCGAGTACGCCCGCCGCATGGTGCAGAAGGGCGCGCTCATCGTCGGTGGCTGCTGCGGCACCACGCCGTCGATGATCCGCGAGATGCGCAGCTACGTCCGCTCGATCATGCCCGCCCAGCGCGCGGTGATCGCTGAAGACACCCCGAGCGTCGAGCCCGTCGTCACCGCCGCGGACGACGCCCCCGTCGCCGAGCCCGGCCTGCCCCCGGTCCCTGTCGCCCAGCGCAGCGCCTTCGCCAAGAAGGTCAGCGAGGGCCGGTTCTGCGTCTCCGTCGAGCTCGACCCGCCCCGGGGCCTCGACCCCTCCAAGTCCCTCGACGGCGCCGCCTTCCTCTACGATCACGGCATCGACGTGATCAACATCGCCGATGGCCCCCGCGCCGTGGCCCGCATGGGCCCCATGGCCATGGCCCAGCTCGCCCGCCAGCGCTGCGGCATCGAGTCGGTCATCCACTACTGCTGCCGCGACCGCAACCTCCTCGGCATGCAGATGGACCTCCTCGGCGCCTACGCCTTGGGCATGCACAACGTCTTGGCCGTGACCGGCGACCCCCCGAAGATGGGCACCTACCCCAACGCCACCGCCGTCTTCGACATCGACAGCATCGGGCTCATCAACTCCTTGCGCCTGCTCAACCGGGGCCTCGACTTCTCCGGGCGGCCCATGGAGGGCCAGACCCAGTTCTTCATCGGCGCGGGCTGCAACCCCGCCCATGTGGAGCTGGAGCGGGAGGTCGCGCGGTACGGCGAGAAGATCGCCGCCGGGGCAGAGTTCTTCTTCTCCCAGCCCATCTACGACCCCGACGTGCTCAACCGCTTCTTTGAGCTCACCGACCACTTCCCCAAGCGCCCGTTCTTCGTGGGTATCCTGCCCTTGGCCTCCCTCAAGAACGCCGAGTTCTTACACAACGAGGTCCCCGGGATGCAGGTGCCCGAGCGGGTGCTCAACCGCCTACGCGCCGCCGACACCCGCCAAGACCAGCGCCGGGTCGGCGTGCAGATCGCCCGGGAGTCCTTGGCCGAGGCCTACGCCCACCCCCGGGTGAAGGGCGCCTACATCTACCCGCCCTTCGGCAGCTACGAGGCCGTGCTCAAGGTGATCGAGGCCGTGCCCGAGCTCAAGGAGCGCGTGGCCGAGGCCAAGGAGCGCATCGCCGCCGGGGCGCCGAAGGAGGCTTAGAGCCCCGCCTTGCCCAGCCGGTCCTGCGGCCGGCCCTCGTCCTGCTTCGCCTTGAGCGCGGCCTTGGCCTCAGCCTCCCGGCGCTCGCTGTAGCGGTCGACGAGCACGTCGGCGTAGTCCCGCGTGAGGAGCGTGAAGCGGTAGAGCTCCTCCATCACGTCCACGACGCGGTCACGAAGCTCGGAGTCCTTCATCCGACCGTCGTCGTGGAACTCTTGCCAGGCCTTGGGCACGCTCGACTGGTTGGGGATGGTGATCAAACGCATCCACCGGCCCAAGAGGCGCAGGCTGTTCACGGCGTTGAACGACTGGCTGCCGCCGCTCACCTGCATCACGGCCAAGGTGCGGCCCTGGGTGGGGCGCACGGCGCCGACGTTGAGCGGGATCCAGTCGAGCTGGTTCTTCATCACGCCGCTGAGGTTGCCGTGAAGCTCAGGGCTCGACCACACCTGGCCCTCGCTCCAGGTCGAGAGCTCCCGCAGCTCCAGCACCTTGGGGTGATCCTCATGGGCCGGGCCCTTCATCGGCAGCTCATGGGGGTGGAAGAAGCGCACCTCGGCGCCGAGGCCGGTGAGGATCCGGGCGCCCTCCTCGGCGAGCAGGCGGCTGAACGAGCGCTCCCGCAAAGACCCGTAGAGGAACAAGAACCGCGGCGGGTGCGTCGAGCGCGGGCGCTCGGGCAGCGGCGGGACGACGAGGGGTGGAGGGGCGCCATCATGCCAGCTCGCCATGTCTGCTCCGGGAGGACGAGGTCATTTCGTCGTTTAACGAAATGAGCCGCGCGTGGCAAGGCGGGGGCTCAGAGGCGGCACACGCTGGGGTGCTCGACGGCGCAGTCGTCGCTGCTCGTGGTGAAGCTGCGCTCGTTCCAGGTGGCGCAGCGCCCGCCGCTGCCGCCGCCGGTCCACCAGTGCTCCTGCACGGGCCAGGTGTAGAAGAAGTAGAGCGTCGCCTCCGCCCCGCGCGGCCCGGAGAGCGCGCCCCCCGACGCCTCGCAGCGCGCCTGGGCGGCGGCGTTGTCCCGGGGCCAGCGGCAGAACAAGAACGACTCGCCGTCGAGGCCACGCAGGGCGCAGTCCTCACAGTCGGGGTGGTCGTCTACCCAGCCATCGGCGTCGTTGTCTACGCCGTCACAGACCTCGGCGGCGCCGGGGAAGATCGCCGGGTCGCCGTCGTGGAAGTCTACACAGACCGTCGCGCCGTCGCCGTCCCCGTCGGTCTCTTCGCCCCGAGCGCAGGCGATCCAGCTCTTGAGGAACTCATGCCGGGCGGGGATCCAGGCCCGCATACGCTCGACCGTCTCCAGGTGCTCCTCGACGCTGAAAGAGCGGTTGGGGTCGGCCTCAATGAGCGGCAAGAGCTGGGCCTGCCAAGCGTCGAGGTCGCTCAGCACCCGCTCCGGGTCCATGAGCTTGTTCGCCCGCTCCAGCTCATCCAAGAAGCGCGGGCCCCAGACCGGGTCCTTCAGGAGGCGCAGGAGCTGGCGCTGCTCAAACAAGCCGAGGTTGTTGGGGTAACCCTCGATGGGGTCTGTGGTGTATCCCTGGAGATCAAACGAGCCGTCGAGATCCCAGGGCACAAACAGGAGCCCCCGCGCCGGGTGCTCGTAGAGGTAAAAGTTGTGGTTGCAGCACCAGTAGCCGTCGTCGCTGCCCACGACCATCTCCAGCGCCCAGGCCGCGAGCCACTCCTCCACCTCGCCGATGTCCTCAAGCTCCTCCGTCGTCACCGCGGCGAGGAGCTCATCGGGGAGCCCCAAGGCGGCGTCTTTGTTGGAGACGGCGTCGTAGCCATACTTCCAGAGGGTGCCCGTGGCGTGGTGGTCCCCAAAGGCGCGCTCCAGCCACTCCCGGTCGAGGTACTCGATGTTCGTGAAGAGGCCGTAGGGCTCCCCGTTGATGATGAGCTGGGCGGAGTTCGCGCAGACCCCCGGGACGACGCCGTGCCGCCGGATGATGGACCACGCCACACGGTCGCGGAGGAAGGTCGGCTCGTACCAGCTCGCGTCCAAGGCGAGCTTTCGTTGGCCATGAAAGCGCCCGTCGGGGTCCACCTCGTTGAACGCGATCACAAACTGGAGCTTCTCGGTGATCCAGGAGAAGCCAGGGTTTCCCTTGAGCCGCACCTGGGCGTCCTCGACGACCTCGTCGCCGTAACGGAACACCGCCGGGTGGTAGTCCTTCTGCCCGGTGGCGTAGTCGGCCTCCATGGCCGCCCAGTCGGCGGGGGTGATGTGAAGCTCAAAGACCGGCACGAGCTCAGGGTCGTAGAGGTCTGCGCAGGGCTCGGCGACGTAGACCCCGCCCGGCACCTGCTCGACGGCGGGGGGCTCCTCCTCGGCGGGCGTCTCGGGCGTGGGGCCGCCGCCGCCCGCGCAGGCGCCAAGGGGCAGGAGCGCCCAAGGGACGAGCCCGAGGACGGCGTTGACGAGGGCGTGCGGACGAGGGCGGCGCGTAGGCATCCGGCCAGTCTATCGTAGGCTCGGCCTCACCGCAGCACGCCGTACAGATCTCCTGACGCCGAGTCGCCGAAGCTCCAGAGGTCCTCTCCCATGGCCCGGGCGAGGCTCACGAAGAGCTTGCCGTGGCGCTCGTAGCCGTACTGGAGCAGGCGGCCGTTGTTAATGGCGCCGCCGCCGCCGCCCGCCACCACAAACGGCATGTTGTCGTGCAGGTGGGTGTTGCCGTCGCAGACCTCGGTGCAGAGCACGACGAGGCTGTTGTCCAACATCGTGCCGTCGCCCTCGGGCATCGCCTCCAGGCGCTCCAAGAGGTAGACGAACTGGTCCACCCAGTACTGACGCTGCTGGACAAACGCCTTGAACTCGCGCTTGCTCCAGTCGTGCTTCGACCCATAATGAGACGCCTGGTGGCTGCGCATGTCGTAGGACGGGTCGTACATCTCCGTGTCGGGGAAGCGGCTCATCAAGAGCTCGCTCGTGTGGTGGCTGCACTGCAGGGTGCCGACGCGGGTGAGGCCGCAGGCCATACTCAGCACCATGAGGTCGATCTGGGTCTTGAGCAGGTCGGGGAACCGGGCCGGGTCGTAGAGCTCGTCTGTGGTGAATGAGTCGGAGAGCGCGGGCACCTCACAGCTCGCCGTGCCGCCGCCGCCGCCGCCGCCGCTCGTGCCCAGCACCCGGCCCTCGACCTCCCGGACGGCCTCGATGTGCAGGTCGAGCTTGGCGCGCTCGGATCCGTCGAACTGCAGGCGCAGCTCCGCGAGGTCCTCCAGGTTGGCGTCGAGCACGCTCGCCCGCCGCAGGGCCGTGGCGTCGGGCTCATCGCCGCCGCCGTCTGTGCTGGATCCGCCGCCGTCCCCAAAGAGCAGGCTAAACGCCGTGGATGGGTTGTCCTCTGGCGCCAAGGGGTTGCCCGCGCTGACATACGAGATGAGCTTGTCGCCCGAGGCGTTGTCGGCCTTGGCCATGACGCCGAGGGTGAGGTGCCGCCACCAGGCGTCGCTGCCGACGCTGCGGGAGAGGTGCTGGTCGATGGACTCGTTGTTGCCGTAGTCCGTCGCCGTGAGGAGCTTCTTCGCGCCGCCGGGGTGGGAGCCGCTGTCGGTCGAGCCCAAGGAGAGCCCGTTGAAGAACAAGCAGCGGTCCTTCCAGGGCTCCAGGCCCTTGAGCGCCTCGCCTAGGGTGAAGGAGGTCTCCGAGCCCGAGGCGTGCCAGAGGCTCGCCTCGCCGTCTTGGCTGGGGCCGGGCACGCCGTCGGGGAAGTAGAAGAAGATGATGCGCTCGGCGAGGCCTGAGGCGGCCCGGGCCTCGGGGCGGAGCAGGCCGAAGGCCGGGATGGCCAGAGCGGAGGCGGCGGCGCCCCGGAGCAGCTCACGGCGGCTCAGGCCGCGGACCCGCTGGACTCCTTGGCGGCGTAAGGCGTGGAGGCGCTTGACGAAGGGGCTACTCATCGCTGCTCCCGCTGCACAAACTCAGGGCTCGTGACGAGCTGAATGAGGAGGTCTTGAACGTCGCCGCTCTGGGCGGTGAGGGCCTCGATGGCGCACAGATCCCCCGTCTCCTCCTCGACGCCCATGGTGAACCGCCAGACGTTCCGGGTGAAGCAGGTCTGGGCGGCGTCGCTCTCGGCGAGGATCCCGCCCAGCTCACCCAAGGTCGAGAACGGGGCGTGGGTGCCCGCGCCCATGGTCTCGACGTCCACCATGTCTCCCGAGGCGTCGACGGGCTTGCCGCCCTCCTCCTCGCGGTAACGCCCGACGGCGTCGTAGGCCTCAAACCCGAAGCCGACGGGGTCGATGTACTGGTGGCAAGACGCGCAGACCGGGTCCGAGGTGTGCTGCTCAAACCGCTCGCGGGTGGTGGCGTCCTCGTCGATCTCGGGGATGGCGGGCACGTCCGCCGGGGGCGTGCCCAAGGGCTGGCAGAGGAGGCGCTCCCGCACAAACAGCCCGCGTAAGATCGGGGAGCTGCTGTCGGAGTGAGACGTCGCCGAGAGCACGGCGCCGAGGCCCAAGACGCCGCCGCGCTGGCCGTCGGGCAGGGTGACCTCCTGCAAGCTCTGGCCGGTGACCCCGGTGAGGCCGTAGAGCTCGGCGAGGTCGGCGTCTACGAAGGTGGTGCGGCTGGTGAGCAAGGAGTCTACGGTGCCCGCGCCGTCAAACACGACGTGCTCAAAGAAGGCGCGGACCTCGGCCTCCATGTCCTCACGCAGGGCGGGGAAGTCGTCCTCGACCCAGCTCGCTTTGCTCGCCGTCTCGTTGGACTCGATCTCCAGCCACATCACGGCGAAGTCTTGGAGGTGCGCCCGGGCCCGGGGGTCGGCGAGCAGGCGGCGGGCGGCGGCCTCACGCTGCTCCGCCGTGCGCAGCTCCCCGGCGTCGGCGGCGTCGAGCAGGACCTCGTCGGGGGTGGTGCCCCAGAGCGTGTACGAGAGCGCGGCGGCGATCTCGTGGTCGGTCAGCACGTACGCCCCGCCCGCGCCGCCTTCGCCGAGCTCCGAGCGGTACAGAAAATAGGGGCTCGTGAGCAGGGCCTGGACCACGAGCGCGACGCCGTCGTCGAAGCTGTCTTCAGCCAAGGCGCGGGTGAGCAGGCGCTCCACCTGGGCGTCGGTGAGCGGGCGGCGCCAGGCGCGGCGGCCGAAGCCCTCGATGAGCGCGGTGAGGCAGGCCTCTTCACCGATCGTGTCGGGGTCGCAGGGCAAGACCGCCGAGGGGTCGCGCAGGACCCGCTCGGAGAGGGCCTCGGCGGCGCGCAGGTACATCTCGACGTGGGTGGAGCTGACGATGGCCGAGGCCGCGTGGTTGTCGTAGCCGTAGCCCTTGGGCCGCGTCTCGGAAGGAAAGGCGGCGGCGGGGGACTCGGCGTCCCCACACTCCAGGTTGAGCACGGAGTTGTAGCCGCCGTAGCCGTCATCGACGATGACGCCGTTCGCCGTGTCGTGAACCCAGGTGGACTCATCCACGACAAACTTGTACTGGTGCTGGCCCTCGTCCAAGGCCCGTTTGGTGACCCAGAGCCCGAGCGCGGCGATGTACTCCATCGGCCAGCCGCCGGCGGCCTCGGTGGCCGGCCAGCCGTTGAAGGTGCCCGCGACATGCACCCGGCCGTAGCTCGCGCCTTGGGGGTCAAAGACGAAGGTGTGGAGCGTGCAGGGGTCGGCGAGGCAGGCGCCGCCGGAGCAGGACTCCGTGGCGATGTCGCAGTCCGCGTCGTCATCACAGGCCGCACCCGAGCCGCCGCTGAAGAGGTCCTCGACGGTGCGGTTGTACTCCCGGCGGGTGAGCAGGCGGAGCTGCCGCGGCGGGGATGACGCCGCGTCGCAGACCTCGGCCACCTCGTCCGGGTCGTCCCGTCCGCGCCCGCGGTCGCAGGCGAGGGCCAAGACGAGGGGGAGCAGCAGGGCAGGACGTGGGTTGAAGGGGCGCTTCATGGAGCCAGGATACCCGTGACTCTAATCGGAGTCACTAGAGAGTTGTCAAATCCTCCGGCGTGCTTGGATTGGGGGGTTGGTAGAGGGGATCGGAGGGGTGACGCTGAATCGAACCCGCCCGAGGCCCCGCCCATGCGACGCGTGCTCACCGTCACAACTGACCTCCGCCCAAGCCCCAACCTGCCCGAGGGTCGACGCGTCGTGACCCTGCTGCTCGGCTCAGGCCGACCTCGTACGCGCGGCGAGTCCATCAAGCTCCAAGGGGAGGGCCCCTCAGCCTCGGACCTCGTCGTGGAGGATCGGGGGTGAGGCTCCCTAAACCGCCCTCGCCTTTGAGGTCTTAGACATTGGGCTCGTGACCATATCGGTATACCGATAAAGCAATCGATATATCGATAAGATTGCTGACCCTCCCCGCCATGACCAATAACCTCGACGTCGCAGACGCTTGGCTTGCAAGCTTATCGATATCTCGATAATGTTATCGAGATACCGATATGCCTACCGACCCTCCCAGCTACGACCTTCAACAGACCCGCCGGCGCGTGGCGGCGCAGGTGCGTGAGCTGCGGCAAACGCGCGGGCTGACCCAAGCCGAGCTAGGCCGCCTGCTGGGCATCTCCCAGGCGCGTTTGAGCGAGATCGAGGGCGGCGACGGGTCGTTCACCGCCGAGCAGCTCCTCGCGATGCTCACCCTGTTCAACGTGGACATCGGGCGGTTTCTGCCACCAACGAACGATGACGACGAGCTACAGAACGCGCTCATCCAGCTTGGCGCGGTCCACCTTCGACAAGTGCCAGGGGTCGCCTCCTCTGGACGCTACGCGCTTCCTTCGTGGGCCGTCGTGGCTGTGCTCCTCACCCCACGCTCAGCGCGGCTGGTCACCGCCCTTGGCCCCGTCCTGCTCCAGCACATCGACTCCGTGAGCCTGCCTGCGCTGCGCGACAAGCTCGCAACCGCCGGCCGGCCAGCGAGGCTCGGCTGGCTCATCGAGAACGTCCGCGACGCCCTGCTCCTGCCGCCGCCCACCAAAGACGCGGAGCTGAGGCGCCGTGTGTCGCGGGCGATCTTGTTGTTGAGTAACGAGCTGGACACCTTCCCCCCGCCGCCAACGAACGCGCCCATCGACGTGCTCGATCCAACCCTCCGATCGAAAGAGTCCCTCGATCTCGTCTGGAATCAGCAGGCCTCGCCCATCTCCCGGCGCTGGCGAATCGCCACCGACATCCAGACTGACGACCTCCGTAAAGCCATCTGGGAGGCCCATGAACCCCGTTGAGGCGTTCTTTCGTGAGGTTGACGCCAGGCTGAGCCCGCCCCGGACCGAACGAATCGAGCTTCGTATCGTCGGCTCCACCGCGCTATTCCTTCAAACCCCGTACACCCGGGGCACCAAAGACAGCGACGCAGTAGAGACCTACAACTTTGACGCGACGGTCAAGGAGGCCCTGCTCGCCGTGGGCGGCAAGGGCTCCCCGGTGTCGCGGCGCCACGGGATCTACCTTGAGTTCGTCGCCGAGGGGATCCTCTTCTTGCCCGAGGAGCCGCGCTGGACCCCGCTGCTCACGCTCAGCACCCTCGACCTCTACGCCTTGGACCCAACCGACGTCGTGGTCGCCAAGCTCATCCGACTGCACGGCGACGACCTGGCGGACATCGAGGCCATGGTGAGCCTCGGCCTCGTCCACCATGCCCAGCTCGTGGAGCGCTTCCAGAGCGCCGTGCTCCGCCACGGCACCTACGGCCGCTCAGACCTGCTCCGCCCGACGATTCGGAAGCTCCATCGTGTTGAGCGGGACATCTTCGGCGTTGAGGCGTCAGACATCGAGATCCCCGAGTGGATGGACGCCTGACCAATCCACCCAAGAGCCTCCCCGCCAAGAGCGGGTTAGCCGCCAAGAATGTCCTCTCTCCCCTGCGCACTCTCTGGCCGCTGCGGCGGCTGCCCTTGGATCGCCGATCCCCTCCCCGACCAGCGCCAGCGGAAGCTCCAGGGCCTGCGTGACGCCGCCGCGGCCGCCGGGGTAACGCTCCCCGAGGCGCTCCCCGTCATCGACCTCGGCCCCGGCGCCCTGCGGGACCGGGCGGATCTCAGCCTCGGTGAGCAGGACGGCGCCCCGGTCATCGGCCTGCGCGCCCTGAACGACAGCGACACGCTCATCGACATGGCGGCCTGCCCGATGATGAGCCCAGCGCTGGAGGCCTGGCTCCAGGACTTCCGCCGCGACCTCCCGGCCCTCGCACGAGGCGGCGCCCGGCTGCGGGTCTCGCCCAGCGGCGCGCGCGGGGTGTGGCTCGACCTGCCCAACGAGCAGATCCACACGTTGATGGTCGACGGCCGCTGGCTCCGCGGGCTCATGGCCCAGGCCCAGGTCGAGCTCGGCCAGCGCCGCAAACCCCTGGAGGACCGCCTCGGCGCGCTGCACCTGCACCGCCAGCCCCAGCTCTCGCCCTGGACTCGCACCTTCTTGGGCGACGACGAGCGCCCCCAGGCCCTCTACGGCGCCGTCGGCGACTTCTCCCAGCCCGGCGACGCCGCCAACCGCGCCTTGGTGCGCACGGTGCGCGCGGCCGCCGCCCAGGTCCAGGCCCAAGACTGGCTGGAGCTCGGGGCCGGGGCGGGCAACTTCACCTTGCCCCTCGCCGCGACCGGCGCCGCCGTGAAGGCCCTGGAGCTTGAGGTGCGGGCCGTCGCCGGTTTACGCCGGGCCGCGGAGGAGGCCGGCCTCGCCGAGCGCATCGACCCCATCGCCGCGAGCTGGGAGAGCCCCCGGGCCGCCGACGCCATCCGCGGCGCCGAGGCCCTGCTCGTGGACCCGCCGCGCTCGGGCCTCGGCCGCTTCGCCCAGCGCCTCGCCGACGCCAAAGACGGCCCCGCCGCGCTCCTCTACGTCTCCTGCGCCGCCGACACCCTCATCGCCGACCTCGCCACACTGGCGCCCGCGGGCTGGCGGGTGCGGTCCCTCACCTTGGTGGACCAGCTCCCCCAGACGCCCCACGGCGAGTGGGTGGCCTTGGTCACCCGCTGAGCGACCCGGGCCGGGCCCTGGTCCTCGGGCGTGTATAGCCCCCTTCCTTGGCCGAGATTCGGACAGGGGGTGTTCGTCTGAGCGCCAGGGTGGACGGCGCCCGCGTGCTACCTTCGTCGGGCCTCGGCGCCACGGAGCTCCGAGCGACGACCGGAGCCGCGCGTGATGACCAGGACA
>JAKLKD010000341.1 GCA_023150845.1 Myxococcota bacterium
CGAGCAGCGCCGCGGTGAGGGCCTCGGCCCCAGCGACGGCCCAGGGCGCGCCTGTGGCCGAGAAGACGGCGAGCAGGCCCTCGGCCAAGAAGGCGTAGTCCTCCAGCACCCCGGGCGGGCTGTCCGGCGCCAAGGTGCGCGGCAGGCGGCCGTCCACGAGGCGCCCGAGCAGGGTCTCGCCCAGGCGCGCCGCCGCCGCCACGAGCTCCGGGTCGTCCAAGAGCCGCCCGGCGTCGGCCAAGGCGCCTACAGCGAGGCCGTTCCAGGCGACGATGACCTGATCGTCTCGCCCCGGCGCCACCCGGCGCGCCCGGGCCGCCCGCAGCGTGGCCCGCGCCTCGTCGAGGCCCTGGTCGTCCCGACCCCGGCGGGTGAGCACCGTCGCCCCGTCAAAGTTGCCCTCGGCGGTTACCCCGTAGGCGGCGCAGACGGCCTCAGCGAGACTGGGTTGTAAGAGCGAATGAAGCTCTGTTGGGGTCCAGGTGTAATACGAGCCCTCCTCACCGCCGCTGTCGGCGTCTAAGGACGCGCCGAGGCCCCCGGACGGGGTCATCAGCTCATCGAGGAGGAAACGCGCCGTCGCCCGGGCGTCTCGGGCGAGACGGGGGTCATCGAAGGCCACGGCGCCCCGGGCGAGCAGGCCGAGGAGCTGGGCGTTGTCATAGAGCATCTTCTCGAAGTGGGGCACGGTCCAGGCAGGGTCTACGCAGTAGCGGTGGAAACCGCCGCCGAGCTGGTCCTGGAGCCCGCCCTCGACCATCGCCGTGAGCGCCGCCCGGGCGAGCTCAAGGGCCCGGGCGTCTTTGAGCGCCAGCCCTGTCGCCAGGAGCAGCTCCACCCGGCCAGGCATCGGGAACTTGTGGCCCCGGCCCCAGCCGCCGCGCTCGGCGTCCCAGCCCTCCTCCAGGGCCCGCGCCGCGGCGACGACGAGCTCCAGGGGCAGGTCCTCGTGGCGGCGGGCGACCTCGGCCCGAGCGATGAGGCGGCCGCGCACGTTGCCCGAGGCCTCCAAGACCCGGGCGGGGTCCTCGCGCCACACCCGGTCCACGGCCTCCAAGACCTGCCGAAAGCCCGGGCGGCCGAAGGCGGGGACCGGCGCGAAGTAGGTCCCGGCGTAGAACGGCGCGCGCTCGTGGGTCAGCCAGAGGCTCGCGGGCCAGCCGCCCGGCACGCCGATGACCGCCAAGGCGTCCATGTAGACAGCGTCTACATCGGGCCGCTCCTCACGGTCCACCTTCACGCAGACAAAACGTTCGTTGAGGAAGGCGGCGATGGCCTCGTCCTCAAAGCTCTCCCGCTCCATGACGTGGCACCAGTGGCACGCGGAGTAGCCGATGGACACGAAGACCGGCACGCCGCGGCGGCGGGCCTCGTCAAAGGCGGCGTCGCCCCAAGGCCACCAGTCCACGGGGTTCATGGCGTGCTGGCGGAGGTAGAGGCTCGACGACTCGCTCAGGCGAGGGTTGGGGGAGGCGCGCATTAGGCGGGGACGCTCGGTGGGGGGGTTCGCTCAGAGAGGCCGGGCCAAGGCGGCGGCGCGGCGCTCGGGGCTCGGCTGCTCGCTCGGGCTGCGGCGCCCGCGGCGCCCCAAGATACGCTCCACCAGGGCCGGGTCGGGCTCATGGCCCAAGACCTCCTTGAGCACCGGGCGGGGGTCCTCAAAGACCGGCGAGAGCTCCCGCTCGTCGAAGGTCTTCGCCATAGAGAACATGCCGGCGCAGATCGGATCGAAGCTGCAGGCCTCACAGGCCGCGCCTTTGCCGTGCAAGAACTCAAGCTGGTGAACGAAGCCTTTTTTGTCGAGAAATCGAATACATCGCTCCTCTTCCTTCACGATCTTTCGAGTCTCGGTGCTGGCCCAGGCGAAGCGCCTCATGTAGCAGAGGGGCACCCGCTCGGCGCGGAAGGTTCGGCCCGTCCGGTGCAGGTACTCCATGGCGAGCTCAAGGCTCACCTGGAACTCGTAGTGCCGCGGCACGCAGTCCGGGTTGTCCTCCGCGCGGTTGCCGTCGGGGTCCATGTTGTTCCAGACGAAGTGCCGCAAGAAGGGGAAACGGTCGCACAACCAGATGACGTTCTCGTGCAGATGATCGGCGTTGTAGGCGTTGATCACGCAGTTGATGTCGGCGGTGATGCCGATCTCCGGCACCATGCTCAGGGTGCGCCGGATGGCCTCCCACGAGCCCGGCAGCCGCGTGATGAAGTCGTGGACCTCGGGGCGGTAGCTGTGCAGGCTGACGTGGATGTGGGTGAGGCCGGCCTCGACACACTTACGGAAGAAGGCCGGGTCGGCGAGGTGCTGGCCGTTCGTGATCATCCGGCTGTAGAGGCCCTTCTCCCGGGCGTAGGCCAAGGCCGGGAACAAGAGCGGGGAGAGCGAGGGCTCGCCGCCGGTCAAGATCACGCCGTCGTAGCCCATGCCCGCGAGGTCATCGATGAGGCCGCGCATCTCGGCCTCCTCCAGATCGATGCCCGTAGGCGGGTTGGAGCAGAAGCGGCAGTTCTGACGGCAGTTTCGGGTGAGCTGCAGGTAGCCTAAGTTCGCCATCAGCCCACCTCCGCCGAGGCCCGGCCCGAGCGTAAGAAGGAGCTGCGCTTGAGGCCGTTGTGGCGCCGGAGCGGGTCCTCCTCGGGGGTCTCCGGGGGGGCGTAGCCGGGCAGGCTCGGCGCCGGGGGCTGGGGAGTCATGCCGTCCTCGATGCGGCGGCGGGGCCGCGGCTGGGCGAGGGTGAGCTGGGCCTCGGCCTCCTCGGCCCACTCGCCGTCCACGAGGGGCTGGCAGAGCTTGAGGCCCTGGTCGCGGATCATGTTGATGTGTAGGCCCTCGCAGCGGCTCGTGAGGCGGCAGTCGGCGCAGCGCACGGACTTGCCGCGGTACTCCCGGCTGACGTGGTGCCGGGCGAGCTCACGCCAGTCCAAGCGGCCCGTCTCGGCGTCGAAGGTGCCGCGGTCGAGGCGGCGCAGGGGCTCGACGAGCAGGGTGCCCGGGGCGGCGCAGGCGGGCAGGCCGGCGACGCGCACCCGCAGACCAAGCTCAGCGAAGAACGACGCGGGGTCGCGAACGTCCTCGGCGACGGCGGCGCTCATCGTCTCGTGGGTCGGCTGGACGAGGGTGAGCCGGTCGAGGTGCACGGCGAGGCGGTCGGCGTGCTCGAGCATCCAGGGCGCGGTGTCGCGGTTGAGGCGGATCTCCAGCTCTACCCCGGCGGGCAGGCTGGCCTCGCCGATCCAGGCCTGAAGCTGGGCGGCCCGGGAGGCGACGAGGCGCAGACGCCGGGCGTCGGCGGGGCGCTCGGGAAGGGGCGCGGCGTCGTCCACCTCGGCGTAGACGTCGCGGGTCGTCGGCAGCTCCGCCACCGTCGCCCGGCGCAGGCCGAGCCAAGTCGCGCCGTAGGGCAAGGGCTCGGTGAGGGGGTCCACGGCGGGGTCGTCGCCTACCCACCAGAGCTGCAGGGCCTCCTGGTTCTGGGTGGTGACCACACGCTCCATCGTCGTGCAGAAGGGCTCGATGAAGCAGTGTTTGCAGCGATCTGGCTCACGGCACTCCAGCGGCGTGCCCGTGTCGAGGTAGTTGCGGACGTGGTAGCGGCGGCCGTTCACCTCGTCGAGCATCTTGTGGGGATCCTGGATGAGATCCTCCATGCCCTCCAGGTAAGAGACGGGGAAGCGGTTCGTCCAGATGTAGAAGCCCGGCAGGCGGTTGAGCCGGAAGACCTTCTGTAGGCGCGGCAGGTGCTCCCGCACGTCGTAGAACATGTCGTCGCGGTTGCGGTACGCCTCGGCCTGGGGGATGACGTGCAGGAGATCGAACTCCTTGACCCCCATGTTGATGCAGAGCTCGACGATCTTGTCGATGAACGGGACGTTCTGCTTGTTGATCACGACGTCGACGTTCACGATGGGCCGCCCGTCCCGTTTGGCCCGCAGGAGGCCCCGGATGAGGCGGTCAAAGGCGCCGGGCGTCTGGACGAGGTGGTCGTGGAGGGCCGCCGTGTGGCCGTGGAGCGAGAAGGTGATCTCGCCGAGGCCCGCGTCGAGGACGGACTTCAAGAAGTCGCGGTCGCCGTAACGCATGCCGTTGGTGACGGTCTGC
Source organism: Myxococcota bacterium (assembly GCA_023150845.1). GTDB lineage: Bacteria > Myxococcota_A > UBA796 > UBA796 > CAJQPC01 > JADKFE01. The sequence goes on from JAKLKD010000341.1 coordinate 4,094, forward strand.
ACACGCTCGTAGCCGATGTCCAAGGCGTAACGGATGAACAGCGGGAACAGCGGGTGGACCGAGGCCTCGCCGCCGGAGAGGATGACCTTCGTGGCGCCGAGCTCATCCCGGCCCCGGAGCAGCTCGGCCTTGACCTCCTCCTCGCTCAGGTAGACGTTCCGCGGGGTGTCCATGTCGAGGCAGAACAGGCACTTGTTGTTGCAGGCCGTCGTCAGGCGCACCCAATGTTTGGGGCGGTTCGCGATGCGCTCACGCTCCAACATCCGCTCGGTCAGGTCACTCATGCCGACGCTCCTCTTGGCCAGATGGGCTGAGGTGGAGGGCGGGGGCCTCGCTCCAACCTGACATGATCTGGGTCATCTCACCCACCAATACCACAGGGCCCCGGGGATCGGCGCGGCTCGGCGGCTCAAGGCCGCTGGGGTCGTACACCGGGGCGGGCGCCTCGGCGGGGCTGGGCCAGCCGCGGAGCAGAGCGTCCCGGACCTCGGCGCTGAGGGTCGCGGGGGGCACAAAGCTCGGGGAGAGCGTGTAGCGCGGCGTGAACGGCAGGAGCCCGTCTCGCCAGGCGCGGTCGTAGTCGAGCACGCCCTCAAGGTCGTGCAGGATGGCGTAGACCCCGAGCTCCAGCTCCGGCTTCGCCTCATGGAGCGCGGCCAAGGCGCGCATCGTCGCGAAGAAGGCCCCGGGGCGGCCCGCGTGGGCGTCGTGGCGCGGGGCGTCGGGCCCATAGAGCGCGAGGTCGATGCGGTGCACCCCCTTGAGGCGGCGCAGGGTCTTGTCGGGCAGCTCCGCCAAGGCCGCGCCGTCACCCCAGGCCTCGACCCGGCGGGCGGAGAGCGCCCCGGCCTCGCGGAGCAGCTCGATGACCTCGGGGTGGGCGAGGCTCATCGACGAGCCGATCTCCAGGATCTCCGCGCCCTCCTGCGCGGCGGCGGCGAGGCGACGGCGCAGGCCCCGGGTGGCCTCGGGCTCGGGCTGGCCCAGGGCGTGGTCGCCGCAGTCGGGGCAGGCGACGGCGCTGGGGCCGCCGAGGGACACCCGCAGGCGTCGGGGGGCGGCG
>JAKLKD010000342.1 GCA_023150845.1 Myxococcota bacterium
AGTCCGAAGACGAGCGCCAAGGCCGCGCCGCCACCGCCGCCGCCGCCGCCACAGCCCTCACAGCGCGCCGCGTCCTCGTCGTCCTCCACCTTGAGCTTTCGTGGGTTCCAGCGCCCGCAGGGCCCCGTGAGGCCGTACTCCCAGCCCGACACCTCCTGCCCGTCACAGCAGCCGTAGCCGAGGCCTACCCAGGCGTCGTACCCCACCAGCTCGCCCAGGTGGTTGAAGTAGTAGGACTCGGAGGACTCGTTGGTCCCACGGCTGATCACGAAGGACACCGGATCAGTCGGCAGGCAGGGCCCTGTGAAGTCCAAAGAGCTGTAGGGCTGGGGCAGGTCGTCGCCCCAGCTCGCTAAGGTCGGGCAGTCGCCGCCGTAGTGGTACGCGCAGAAGCCCGCCATGATCGGCGCGCCGCATACGCCATTGCGGAGCACCTGGCCAGGGTCGTCGGGGCGGCCGCCTCCGCACGAGGGGTAGCGCCATTCGGTGTCGTGTTCGGTGTCGTCCTGAGCCTGGCTCAGCCCGGTCGTGAGGAGCAAAAAGAGCAAAGACGAGGCCAAGTCGCCTCCTTCACCGGGCGTAGGCCCGGATCATGGATCAATCGTGCAGCCTTCGCGGGGCCCTCGGTAGCTCGCCGTGGCGCGCACCAGCCCAAAGGTGGTGGCCTTGGCGACCTTGGCCTCACGGTCGTAGCGCACCTTCACGATGTCGGGGCTCGCCTTCACGAAGGCGGCGCACTGTGCGTCATCCCGATTCATCACGAAGGCGCAGGAGCAGCCGAGCTTGGCGCCGTAGTTGACGGCGATGCGTAGGAGCCCCGTGTCAAACTCCAAGGGCTCGGCGATCTGGTTCGTCGCGGCCACGAGCCCTGGCGGTGGCGGAGGATCGGCGGCGGGGGGCGCGGCGCTGGGGTCGACGAGGGCGATGGCGTGCTGGGCGAGGAGATCCCAGGAGAAGCTGCCATCTCGGTCATCCCCGGTGCGCACGATGACGAGGTCATGCGACGGCACCATGAGGATGCCCTGCTTCCAGTGGCCCATCGCCCCGTAGTAGTCGGGCGGCGAGCCGGGCCAGGGGCGCGCGGCGTCGCCCAAGGCGTAGACCGGCTGGTTGAGCCAGACCTGCCGACCTTGGGTGTCACCGGGCTCACGGTCGTAGCTCCCGCGCTGAATCGTCTCGGACACCACGCTCGACGCCGCGACCCAGCCCTCGGGCAGCCAGCGCTCGCCCGCGTAGCAGCCGTCGTCGAGCCACAACATGCCCAGGCGGGCCATGTCCCGGGGGGTGGCGTAGACGTAGGACGAGCCGATGTAGGTGCCTTTGGTGTCGCGCTCCCAGACGGCGGAGGTGTCGCCCATGGGCTCAAAGAGCAGCGTCCAAGGGAACTGGTCGCCGCCGACAGGGGTGAGCGCGGCGCCGACCACGCCGGAGAGCACGTTGGTGTCGCCGGAGCTGTACTGGAAGAAGCTGCCGGGCGGGGCGCGGCGCGGCTGGGCGGTGGCGAAGGCGACGACGTCCTCGTGGCCTTGGCCGTAGAGCATCGCGACGACGGAGGAGGTCGTCGGCGGTGAGCTCTCGTAGCTCTCTTTCCAGAGCGTCCCCGAGCCGAACTCCAGGAGATCCTTCACCGTCGTCTCACAGTGGGTCGGGCTCGTCGGCGTGATGTGCTCACAGATGGAGTCGTCGAGGCTCAGGAGGCCCCGCTGCACGGCGATCCCGGTCAAGGTGGCGGTGTAGGTCTTCGAGACCGACCAGGTGAGGTGCGGCGTCTCGGCGGTGAAGCCGCGGCCGTACCGCTCATAGACGAGCTCACCCTTGTGGATGATGAGCAAGCCGTCGGTGCGGATTCCTTGGCGGTTGGCCTCGGCCTCCGCGCTGATCTCGGGGAAGGCCCAAGACTCCAGCGCCGCCTTGGCCGCGGCGCGCTCGGCGGTCTCCGGCAAGGTCCGGGTGCTCCACGCCCCGCGGCCGGGGCCCCGGGGCGCCGGGCAGGCCCCGGGCTGGGGCGCCTCGGCGGTCACCGTGTCCGTCGAGGGCGCCGTCGGGGTCTCCGTCGCGAGGGCGGTCGCCGCGAGGGCGTAGGGCAAGAGCAGAAGGGCAGCGCGCATCAGACCTCCAGAGGGTCCACCATGATCCTCCTGATCCCGCGCCGACGCAAGGGTGGGCCTCATGGCCCCGGCTCATCCCCTTCGCCCAGAGGCACGACGGCCCCGACCAGCAGAGCTGGCCGAGGCCGCGGCGGACGTTCAGGCGGCGGCGCCTACTTGTTCATGACGTGAACGGCCTCGCCCCGGGCGTGCTTCGCGGCCTCCATCAAGGCCTCGGAGAGCGTGGGGTGCGGGTGAATCGTGAGGCCGATGTCGAGCGCCTCGGCGTCCATCTCGATGGCCAGGCTGGCCTCGCTGATGAGATCCGAGGCGTGGGGGCCGACGATGGTCACGCCGAGCACACGCTCGTCCGCGGCGTTGAGGATGATCTTCACGAAGCCGTCGGTCTCGCCCGTGGTGAGCGCGCGGCCGATGGCGGCGAAGGGCACCCGGCCGATCTTGACGGTGAAGCCCGCGGCCTTGGCCTCGTGCTCCTGCATCCCGGCGGTGGCGACCTCGGGGTCGGTGAAGACCACGGCGGGCACCTGCTTGTGGTCCAAGAAGACCTTGTGCCCGGCGATGACCTCCGCGCAGACCTCACCCTCGTGGGTGGCCTTGTGCGCCAGCATCGGCTGGCCGGCCACGTCGCCGATGGCGTACAGCCCGGGGATGTTCGTCTTGCACTGCTTGTCGATGCGCACGAAGCGCCCGTCCATGGCGAGGCCGGGCAGGTTCTCCAGGCCGAGGTCCTGGGTGAGCGGGAAGCGGCCCACGGTGACGAGGATCTTGTCGACCTCCAGCACCTCCTCCTTGCCGTCCGCGCCCTGCACCTTGAGCAAGGCCACGCCGTCGCCCTCCTCCCAGCCGAGCGCCTTGGTCTTGAGGCGCACGTTGACCTTGTCCTTCTTGAGCGAGCGGGCGAGCACCCGCACCACCTCGGGATCAAAGCCGGGGAGCAGGCCGTCGGTCATCTCGATGACCGTGACCTCGCTGCCCACCTTGGCCATCATGCCGCCGAGCTCAAGGCCGATGTAGCCGCCGCCGATCACCGCGAGGCGCTTGGGCACCTCGCTTACCGCCAGGGCCTTCGTGGAGTCCATGATCCGGTCGTCGGCGAAGGAGAAGCCGGGGATCTGGATGGGCTTCGAGCCCGTGGCGATGACGATGTGTTGGGCCTCGACGACAACCGGGCCCTCGGCGGTCTCCACCTGCAGGCGGCCCGGGGCCAAGAAGCGCGCGTGGCCGACGAGGCGGTCGGCGCCGTTCTGCTTGAGGAGCTGGCTCACGCCGCTGGTGAGCTTCTTCACCACGGAGTCTTTCCAGGCGATGAGCTTGGGCACGTCCAAGGTGGGCTCACCCTGCACCACGATGCCCATGGTGTCGGCGTGGCGGATCTCTTGGAAACGTTTGCCCGCGGTGATGAGCGCCTTGGAGGGGATGCAGCCGACGTTGAGGCACACGCCGCCCCAGGCCTCCTTCTCGATGCAGAGGGTCTTCACGCCGAGCTGGGCGAGGCGAATGGCGCAGGGGTAACCGCCGGGGCCGGCGCCGATGACGACGGCCTCATAGCTGCGGGTCTCCATGATGATCTCCGGGTGTGTGGCGTCAGCCCGTCTGGGCGACCGCCGAGGGTTCGTGCTCAGTGAGCTCCTCTTCGGCGCGCCGCAGAGGGTCGTCGCCGCGGTGGAGCCGCGCTTCGATGAGGTGGGGGCCGCCGTGCGCCCGGGCCTCGGCGACGGCGGAGAGCACCGCCGTCACCAGGCCACCATCGACGGTGGTGGCGTGAACGCCGAAGGCCAGGGCCTTCGACGCGAGGGTCCCCGCGAGCTGCCGGGCGAGAGGCGCGCCGGGCTCGTCGAGGTTCCAGGTGTGGGCGACGACGATGAGGTTCACGCGGTGGAGCGCGGCGAGGTTCAGCGCCTCGTGAAAGGCCCCGCAAGACGCCGAGCCTTGGCCGATGAAGCAGAGCGTCGCGCGGTCCCGCTCGGCGAGGCCGAGGCCCACGGCGTGCAGGAGGCGGTTCGCGGGATCTTGGCTCACCGGGGCGACCCGGTAAGGCCGCGCCCCCGCGGCGGGGTCGGCGAGCCGCTCGACGGGGCAGCCGCGGAGCACCGCGCCGACCCGCTCCCGCAGGCCCGGCACGATCCAGTCCTTACGCTCGACGCCGAGCACGCCGCCGACGATGACCGCCTCTAAGCCCTGCACCACGACGGGGAAGGGCTTGGGGCCGCGCTCGTTCAGCGTCTGCGCCGCGTCTCGAACCTGGCGTATCGCCTCACGCATCGACATCAGGCCATCTCCAGGAAGAGCGCGTCGGGATCCTCAAGCAGGGCCTTGAGGGCCGAGACGAAGCGGGCGGCGACGGCGCCGTCGATGATGCGGTGGTCGAAGCTGGGGGAGAGGTAGAGCATCTCGCGGATGACGATCTGGTCGTCGCGGACCACGGGGCGCTTCACGATCTTGTTCACGCCCAAGATCGCGACCTCGGGGTGGTTGAGGATCGGCGTGGCGAACACCCCGCCGATGTTGCCGACGGAGGTGATCGTGAAGGTGCCGCCCTGGAGCTCATCCACGCGCACCTTGCCCTCACGCACCCGGGCGGTGATGTCCTGGACCTCGGCGGCGAGCTGAAGCACGCTCTTGCGCTCGACGTTCTTCACCACGGGCACGTAGAGGCCCTGGGGGCTGTCCGTGGCGATGCCGATGTTCACGTCGCCCTTCACGACGAGGGTGAAGGGGTCCTCGATGACGTTCGCGTTGACGTTCGGGAACTCCCGGAACACCGCGGCGAGGGCCTTCATGATGAAGGGCAGGTAGGTGAGCTTCACGCCCTTGGCCTCGGCCCGGGCCTTGAGCCGGCCGCGCAGGGCGACGAGCTCGGTCATGTCGATCTCATCGACGTAGGTGAAGTGCGGCGCGGTGCTGTAGGCCTTCACCATCTGCTGGGCGATCTTCCGGCGCAGGCCGATGATCGGGATGTGGGTCTCGGCGCCCGAGGGCTGGGCCGCGGCCTGGGGCACCGCCGGGGGCGCGATGGGCGCGGCGGCGACGGGCGCGGCGGCC
>JAKLKD010000343.1 GCA_023150845.1 Myxococcota bacterium
GGTCTTACGCGCCTCCGTGCGTTCCACGCGCGACTCCTGATGGCGCAGCGCAGAGTCCGACACCAGGAGCGCGCAGGGCGCCGCTCAGTCAGGGCGCACGCAAGACGCGGAGGCGAGCGTGAGAGACCTCGCGCGCTCGGTCACCGCGCTCCCCTCACCCGCCGCTGAGTTGCCGGAGGAGTTCGTCGGCGGACTCAAGCTGCTCACGGAGGAGGCGCTGGTGATTGTTCTGGGCGACGGCGCCGGGACGCCTGAAGAGGCGGTACACGTCAGCAGGGACCGTGCGCCAGCTCCCGCCGCCGGGGGTGACCCTGCCCGAGCCGGGGCCATCGCCGATGAGCGCGCCCAGCGTGACTGGGCTCAAATTCTGCCAGGCGTTCTGGAGCAGAACGAGCCCCAGCAGGCCATTCTCGGCGCGCACGCTCAGCCATCCGATGATGGGCGACCGCTCGTGAAGTACTTCGCTGACTGAAAGTAGTACCGAGCTCCTTTGCCCGCGTTCAGGGCGTCGAGCCGCTTTACCTCTGCGACGGCCTCGGCCTCAGTATCGACGATCTCCTTGATCGTGATGAACAAGTTGGGATCCTCGCGCTGCCTGAGTTCGACGGCGTCACCGTCGATTCGGAACACGACATTCATATATTTCCATGAGCGGGCCATGCCTCCTCCTGCTTGATGGATGTGAGCCACCTACAGTCAGTTCTCTGAGTAGTGCGCCCAATCTGGACTGAATACGTTTTCGGTATGGTCGAGCGCGATGTTGTCCGTCGCGCCATGACCAGTGGCTGCCTGGATAACAAGGCGGCGGTATCGCGGCGGACGAGCTGCCCCGGCCGCACCTCGGGCACCCGCAGGATGATGGCGACGGGCCCCGGCTCGTGACCGAGGCGTGTTCGCTCGTCGAGCTGGGCGTGAGCAAGTCCGACGAGGACACGATCTTGATCCGCCACGGCCTGAGCCACGCCCGCAGGTCGGGCTGCGCGATGTGCCCGTTTCAGCCGGTCAGATGGACTTGGGCGCTGCGTGAGACGGACCCCGTTGGCTGGGCCGCCGTCGTGCCGGTTGAGCACGCGGCGCTCGTGCGGAACCCAAGGAGGTTCATCGTCGCGCAGGCGCCGATCGGCGAGACCCTAGCGGCGTGCCGGGCGAAGCACCCGAGGGCGACGGAGGAGGAGGTGCCGGGGAAGACGGTTGCGCGGTGCGCGGTGGGGGTGGCGGGGTGAGCGCGGCAGGCGTGGGTTATGATCCCGCCCTTCGGAGCTGCTCATGGCCGTCGTTGATGGTTCGGTGGTTGCCCTCCTCAAGTCGCTGTTCGGCGCGGCTGAGCTGCATCGGCTCTTGCGGCTTGAGCCTTGGGGCGCTGCCCTTGTCGGCGGGCTCCCGCCAGCAGAGCACCAGGCGCCGGACGCCTGGTTCCACGATCTCGTCGTCGCCATCGACCAACATGGCGTCAGGCCTCAGCTCCGGGCCTTGCTGCTGCGTGTGCGTGAGGCCCGCGCCGAGGAGATCCGCGCCGCGCTGCGTGACGCGCCGTCCGTCCACCCCGAGGTGAGCCCCCGGCAGGCCCGCGCGCCTGCCCCGGCCAAAGTGGAGTCGCGCCCCGCGCCACTCCCTTGGCAGCCCGTCCGCGTGCTCCACCTCAGCGACCTGCACTTCTCGGCGAAGACGGCCTGGGACTCGGGCACCGTGCTGGAGCGGCTGGCGAAGGACGTGGCGGGGCTTCGTCGGGAGGTCGGCGACATTGACCTCGTGGTGGTGACCGGCGACATCGCGAACCAGGGGACCGCCGAGGAGTACGTCGTCGCGGCGAAGTGGCTCACCGGCGCCCTCGCGACGGCGGCGGGGGTCACGGCCTCGGCGATCCGGGTGGTCCCCGGCAACCACGACGTCCATCGGGGGAGCATCAGCCGCAGCGCCCGAATGGTCGCCGACGGCCTCCTCCGCGACCCCGACCCCCAACAAGCCATCGCCGAGGTGTTGGGCTCCGAGAAGGAACGGGCGCCCCTCTTGGAGCGCCAAGCCGCCTACCTCACCTTTGCCCAGACCTTCCACCCCGGCCTCACCGCCCCCTGGTGGTCCGAGCGCCGCGAGATTCAGGGCCTCACCGTCCACCTCGCGGGCCTCAACTCCGCTTGGCTCTCCGCCTCCGACGCCGACCGAGGCAACCTCGTCCTGAGCCGCTGGCAATGCAATCAGCTCCTCGCCGGGGCAGACGATGCCGACCTCACCATCGCCCTGATGCACCACCCCTGGGACTTCTTCGGCGAGCACGACCAGGAGTCCGAAGAGGAGCTCCGCCGCCGCTGCGGCGTCATCCTGCACGGTCACCTCCACCAGCAGAAGGCCCGCATCGCCTCCGATCCCGACCGCGACGTGCTCCAGCTCGCCGCCGGAGCCTCCTACGCGGGCGCCAAGTGGGCGAACGCCTACCAGCTTCTAGAGCTCGACCCCCACCAAGGCGTCGCGAAGGTCCACTTCCGCGCCTGGGACGGCCACGACTGGATCCCCGACCGCAACCGCTATCAGAAAGCCCCCGACGGCGTGGCGATCCTGCCCCTGCGCCGCTCGCCCAACCCCCCGAAGCCCCCGCCCGACGACGACCCCACCGAAGACACCACCGACGACCCCACGCCCGTCCGCACCGACCGCGACCACTACGCCGCCTTGCTCAAGGACCAGCTCAACCAGCTCCCGGACGTGTTCCGGGTCACGGACGGCCCCTGCACCATCGCCGGGGTCTACGTCGAGGTCACCCTGGCCACGAGCGGGCGTGATCTGGACTGCGCCCCCGACGCCCTCCACGGTCAGGGCCGCGAGGCCGCGCTCAAGTTCACCACCAGCGTCGAAGACCTGCGCGGGCGCGTGCCGCTCACGGACGTGCTCAAACACCGTCACCGCCGCTGGGGCCTGCTCGGCGACCCCGGCAGCGGCAAGACGACGCTTTTGCGCCACGTCGCCGTCGAGCTGCTCAGCGAGCCGGACGGCCCCCTGCCGATCTACCTCAAGGTCGCCGAGCTGGAGCATGGCCTCACCCAAGCGATCACGGCGCTCTGCGCGTCGTTCAACGCGCCCCAGCTCGCCAAGCACCTGCTCACCGAGGCCCAGGCCGGGCGGGCGGTGCTCTTGATCGACGGGCTCGACGAGGCCGTGGACCTCCTCGCCGCCCGCCGCTGGGTCATCAGCGCCGCCGCCGATGTCGGTGAGCACAGCCAGGTCATCGTGGCCAGCCGCCCCATCGGCTACAAGGAGCCCTCGGCGGCGTTCAAGACGCTCACGATCTGCCCGCTCGCCGCCGAACAACAGACCGAGCTGCTCACCCGCTGGGTCACCGACCGCGCCAAGGTCACCGCCGCCTTAGAGCGCCTGAGCCGCACCCCACGCCTGCGCCGCCTCGCCGAGAACCCGCTGCTGCTCACCCTCGTCGGCCTCCTGCTGCGCGCCGGGCAAGACGTGCCGAGCCGCCGAGGTGACCTCTACGAGCGCGCCATCAAGCTGCTTCTCACCGGTGACCACAACAACGAGGACGCCGCGCCTGTCGCGCCGATGCGGGAGCCTGAGCTCACCCTAGATCTCCTCGGCTGGGCCGCCCTGCACCTGCACGGCTTAGAGGGTGAGGCGTACCGCGCTCGGGAGCTGGTCGCCGCGCTGGAGGCCGACCCCCGAAACGCCGAGCGCCTGGGCAAACACTGGCCGAGCGCCGCCAAGTTCATCGCTGAGGTCGCCGAGCGCACGGGCCTCCTCATCCCCGACACAGGCCGCGTCCGCGACGCGAGCGCCTACAGCTTCCCCCACCGCACCTTCCGCGAGTTCTTGGCGGCGACGGCCCTGGAGCGCGACATGGGCTCCGTCGCGGCGGGGGTGGCGAGCGGCGCGGGTGAGCTGGCCCGCGTGTTCGCCGAGGGCAAGGCCCGCCCTGAGCGCTGGGCCGAGGTCTTGGCTTTGACCTGCGGTCGCCTGGGGCCGGGTGGGGCGGATGGCCTCGTGCGGCGCATCACCCAGGAGGGCAACACGGCGCTCCTGCTGCGGGTGGTGGCCGACGCCGAGGGCATCAGCGCGGAGACGGTGCGGGGGACGCTCAAGCTGGGGCTGGGGTGGGAGCAGAGACAGCTCCAGGCCCGCCAGAGGGTGATCGAGGAGATCCCGGCCTTGGTGAAGGATCTCGCCGTGGCCGTAGGCCTCTTGGAGCAGGTCGCCAAGTCCACCACCTGCGGACATGACCTGTTCTGGGTGCGTGAGGTGCTGCGGCGGATTGAGCGCGGCGAGGTGGCCGGTGGAGTGCTCGACGGCTCGGTGGAGGACGCCAAACGTGCGGCGAAGGGCGCGGCGGACAACGTGCTGAGCCACCTGAACCCGGCGAAGCGCGCGGAGTTGCTGGCGCTGCTTAAGCCCTGGTGGCGCCCGATCCCGGCGGGGTCGTTCGACATGGGCAGCAACGACCATGACGACGAGAAGCCCATCCACCGCGTGACCTTCACCTCGGGCTTTCAGATGCTGGGCGTGCCGGTGACCTGGGCGATGTACCGGCTGTTTGACCCCAGCCACGACGCAGCGCGGGATGACTTCGGCGGCAAACTCAGGCCCGAAGCTCAGGACAGGCTGCCGGTTTACAGTGTAAGTTGGTTCGCCTCGGTGATGTTCGCGGAGTGGGTGGGGGCGCGGCTGCCGCTGGAGCCGGAGTGGGAGTACGCCTGCCGGGGGGGGACGCAAACGAAGTTCTGGAGCGGTGACACCGAGGCCAGCCTCGCGCGGGTGGGGTGGACGGATGACGCCGAGTTCACCGGTGGCAACGCGCAGGGACACCCACACCCGATCGCAGAGAAGCCCCCCAACGCCTGGGGCCTCCACGACGTACACGGCAATGTGCTGGAGTGGTGCGTCGATGCCTACGACGGCAAAGCGTATCCCCGCCGCGCCCGCAGCCTAACCGTAGACCCTCGGGGCTTGACCTTCGCCGTCGGCAACCTCCTGCCGATGTCGGCAGAATCTGCCGACCGTGACGCGCCGCGGGTGGTGCGCGGCGGCTCCTGGTACTACGGGCCCGGGGACGCGCGTTCCGCGGGCCGGAACGGGAATAAGCCCTCGAACTCGGGCTGGCACATCGGTTTCCGCCTGTTGTTGTCGACGCGATGCAGGGAAAACACCGCTGCCCCCCCCTAAAGAACCCAGTGGGCAAACCCCACCCGGCAAAGACCGGCCATCCGCCGGAACCGAGTGTTGCGCGGCGTCGGGCAACCGCGGTCGTGAAGCGTACACGGGGAGCACGCAGGCCATGGTTCGATCCGCGATAGAGGTTTCACCCGTGGAGGCCGACGTCATCACTCTGACGGAAGGCAGCACCGACGCGCCGAGAGGGCCCACCGTCTATGGCCGCTCGGGCGAGGACAACAACAGGCGTAAGCCGAGGTTCCTGACGGTGAGCGAGGGCGTGAACCCGTACCGGTCCGCGGAGCGCGCGTCCACGAGCCAGTCGCCCCAGGAGCCACCGCGCAACACGCGCGACGCGCCACCTCCGCCTCGGGGGTTGCTGACCTCCCCACGGCCATAGGTCGAGTACCCATCCCACACCCACTCCCACACGTTGCCGTGCAGGTCGCACAGCCCCCAAGGCTGCTCAGGCGCCGTACACACGCCGCGCGTTTTACCGCCGCTGTTGCCGTCGTACCAACCCGCCCGCGCCAGCGCGGCCTCGTCGTCCCCCGTGGCGTAGGCCGTCGACGTGCCTGCCCGCGCGGCGTACTCCCACTCGGCCTCGGTGGGCAGGCGGTAGCCGTTGGCGCCGTCTACCCAGCGTACGTCACAGCTCCCCGTGATCTCGTAGACGGGGGCGCGCTGATCAAGCCGCGAGAGCGCGTTGGCGAAGCGCGCCGCGTCGCACCAGCTCACCTGCTCCACGGGCAGGGTGTCCCCCTTGAAGTTCGAAGGGGCCGCCTTGAGCTCCGCCGTGTCCACATCGTTCGCAGCCTGGGCAGCCAGCACCACTGCCCGCCACTGCTCCTGGGTCACTTCGGACTTGCCAAGCATGTAGCCCGACACCGTGACCGGGTGCTGCGGGTGCTCGTTCTCCTCACCAACCCCGTCGGGGCTGCCCATGCAGAAGCGCCCCGCCGAGAGTCCCACAAACTCCATGTCCAGGCCCTCAATCTCGGGTTTGTAGGTCTGGCCGGTCGGGCCGCCAGTTGGCTGAACGTCGCAGATCACGGGCGCTGGCGACGCCTCCTCCGCTTGCGCCGTCTCCCCCTGCGTGTACTGCGCCATCTCCCGCTGGAGCTGCTCCATCACCTCCGCCATGTTCGCCAGGTTGGGGTCCAGCTGCGCCACCAGCGAGGCGATCTGTGCGGTGAGCGTGTCCACCTCGGCCTGGAGCGCAGCGCGAGCCGCGTCGCCCAACCCCAGCGCCTCCATCTGCGCGATGACCCGCTCACGGTCCGACTGCAGCCCCTCAATCTGGGCGCTCAGCATCACGCCCCCCGCACGAAGCTCGCCAAGGCGCGCCAGGGCGGCCTCCTTCTCCGCCGCCTGTCGTTGCTGCTCCGCCGCCTGCTTCTGCATCCAGGCCCCCGCGAGGCTCCCGCCGCTGATGAGGCTCGTGATGAGCAGCACCGCCCAATTCAACCGCACCCAGCGCCCCGCGCGTCGGGCCTGAGCGCGAGCCGCCGCCCAGCCGGTCTGGTGCTCCTCGATGTCTTGGATGAGCCGCCGGACGTTCGGGTATCGGCGGACGGGGTCGATCTGGCAGGCGCGGCGCACGATGGTCACCAGGGCCTGGGGGAAGGCGCGCAGGTTCTCTAAGGTGGGGTCGGCCTCGATCTGGTGACCGGGGCTGCGCTCCAAGAGCATGAAGTGCAGCAGACGACCCAAAGAGTAGACGTCGGAGCGTTCGTCGGCCTGATCGCCCTCCTCAAGCTGCTCGGGGGCGGCGAAGATGGGTGTGCCGAGGCCCCCGGCGCTGCTGAGCTTGGTGGCGAACTTGATGTCGGAGATGTCGAAGTCGGTGAGCACGGGGCGACCGCTGGCGTCCAGCACGACGTTCGCGGGCTTGATGTCGCGGTGGATGATGCCGACCTGGTGGGCGAAGGCGACGGCGCGGCAGATGTTCAGAAAACAGTCGAGCTTGACGGGCAAGGTCCAGCCGCGTTGACCGATGGTCTCCAGATTGCCGCCGGAGAGGTAAGGCATGGAGAAGGCGAGCCCGTCGGGCTCGACGTCCAGGAGCGGCGCGATGGTGGAGGGCCGTCGCCGGTCGGCGGCGAGGTGGCTCATCGCCTTGATGCTGCGGCGAAAGCGCCAGAGCATCACGCCTTCGCCGAGCTTCTCCAGGTGGAACACCTTGACGGCGACATCTCGCCCTTCCTCGTCCGCGGCGAGCCAGATGGTGCCGAAGTTGCCGTTTCCGACGGGCTTGATGAGCTTCGCCTTGGCCACGACCTCCCCGGCCTTGGGGCGCCCGCCCGCCATGATGTCGGCGATGAGGGCGTCGATGCGGGCGCCGAGGTCTACGGGGAATCGTCCGTCGCGTAGGTGCCGGGCGCGCTCTAAGAGCAGCTCCTCCAGGGCGACGACCTGCTCCAGACGGCTCAGCGGCTTGAGCGGGGCGCCGCCTTGGGCCGTGACGCGCGGTGTGCAGCCCACGAGCGCCGCGACCGCGCGGATCTCCGCCTCTCGCAGCGGTCGCACCGCCACGAGCGCGCCGAACAGGGCGTCGTTGATGAGCCCCCGGTGCGTGAGCCCGACGAGGAGGGCCTGCACCAGCTCATCCTTGGACGCCAGCTCGCCGGGCAGCGCGTCGTGGACGGGGCGGGCCGCGTCGTGAAGCCACACCCAGGCCCGCAGCTCCGGCGCGGTGAAGAGGGAGGAGATCAGCGCGTGGAGCTTGAGGGCGGGCTCGGGGGACATGGCGGGCTCGGGCGGATGGAGGAGCTAGATGGCGTGAGGGGGGTGGGGTGTGATGAGCGGGGGTGGAAGGCGCCGGGGTTGAGGAGGTCGCCTTGGATGTACTGATCCTGTGCGTCGGACGTGGGCGGCTGAGCAGGAGGAGGTGCTTGGTCGGAGGTGGAAGCACGGTTTGGGGCAAGGTCTATGGTGGCTCTTGCCTGGACAACATCGGGCGAAAGCCAATCGCTATGTGCGCGGCCGAGGGCTCATGCCCATACCGGAACGTGGAGCAGGCATAGACAGGTCTGAAGAGCCATGAGCCGCCGCGCAGGACATAGGTCACGCCACGATCGGCGAATTCTGCCAACTGCGGCAAGTTGCTGCCGAAGGCGAAGGTCAAGTGCTGAGGGTCTACGGTCAGGCCGTCAGCGCGGCGGGAGTAGGCTTCTGGGTCGTAGACATCGACGCACCACTCTGACACGTTGCCGTGAACGTCGTGGAGGCCCCAGGCGTTCTTCGGCTTCTGCGCTACGAGGTGGGGGTGTTTACCGCTGTTCCGATTAATCCACCCAATCCGCTCCAGGTCGTCATCGGTATCACCACTCCAGAACCTCGTCGTCGTTCCTGCACGGCAGGCGTACTCCCACTCCAGCTCCGACGGCAGCCGCGCCCCCACCCACTCTGCAAACATCACTGATGCGAACCAGCTCACGTTGTAGACTGGCAACTCGTCTTGGGCATC
>JAKLKD010000344.1 GCA_023150845.1 Myxococcota bacterium
GGCGGCGCAGGCCGAGGTTCATGCGGGTGATCTTCGTGCGGGGGCCGTAGGTCAAGGTGGCCAAGGGGCCCACGTCGTCCCGGGCCTCGGACTCCCAGGCGTCGGTGACGCCGTCGCGCAGCGACCACATGAAGGTGGTGCGCAGCTCGAAGCCTTGGCGGCGGCGCTCCTCGTCGTTGGCGGTGATGCGCTCGACGGGCCAGGTCTCCAGGTTCTCGACGCGGAAGGTGTTCAAGACACGCTCGACCTCAACGAACGGCGCGTGGCAGGCGAGGCAGGCGCTGCGCTCCTCGTCCTCGTGCCCGGCGCCGCAGGCCTTGCACAGGCGGATCGAGCCCGTGGGGAGCTGGGGCTCGTCGCCGGGGCCTACGCGGGCGGAGACGGGGAGCTGCACCCGGGTGACGCGGAAGGCGCGGCCCTCGTGGTAGACGAGGCTGCGGGGGCCAAACTCCGAGAGGCCCAAGAAGCGCGGGCGCTGCAGGGCGCTTGGGCGGCCCTTCTCCCCGGCCCGGGGGATGAAGGCCAGAAGCGGCAGCCGGGGGAAGTTGTAGCCCGGCAAGAAGCCCTCGGTGGCGAGGTAGCGGTAGGTGTTGAAGTCGTTCGAGGCGCCGTGCTCGACGTCTTGGCTCAAAAGCTCAAGCTGGTCGATGGCGCGGGCGAGCATGATCTTGGCGAGCTTCTTCTCTCGGGCGGGGGCGCTGTGGTTCTGGATGAGCTTGTAGCCCATGTCGCGCTGGGTCTCGGCGTCGCGGAAGAGCGCGCGCCAGCGCATGAGCGCCTCGTCGAAGCGCCGGGCGCAGGTGGTGGCGATCTCCAAGGCGAAGGGGCGGGCGCCGGGGAACCAGGGCGCGGACTCGGGGGTGAGGGCGTCCTGGAGGCTCTCCAGCACGGCGACCATGCGGCGCACGGCCTCCTCGACGACCTCGGGGCGGGTGAGCTCGGCGTGCAGCGCGGCGGTGAGCGGCTGGCCTTGGGCGTTGAGCTCCAGGAGCTTGGCGACGCTCTGGCTGAGCGCGGCCTCGGTGCAGGCGAGCCAGATGGCCTGGAGGTGGCTCTCGACGAGCTCACGGTTGGCGAGCTCCAGGCTGGGCGCGCGGACCTCGCCGTGCACCATGAGCTTGGGCTGGCGGAAGAAGTACTGGTCGTGGGGGCCCTGGGCCGAGGCGTAGGTGAGCACCAGGGCGGCCTGCCCGCCGCGACCGGCGCGGCCGCTGCGCTGGGCGTAGTTCGCCGGGGTGGGCGGCAGGTTGCGCATGTACACCACCATCAGCTCGGAGATGTCGACGCCGAGCTCCATGGTGGGTGAGCAGAACAGCACGGGCAGAAACCGCGCCGACTCCACCGCCCGGGGGCCGCCCGCGGCGCGCTGGGCCAGCTCGGCCTGCTCGTCGGGGGAGTACCGGAAGCGCTTCTCCCGGGTCTGCCGCGTGTCCTGGTCGACCTGGGCGGTGTGCTCCCGGGCCTCGACGCCAAACAGCGGGTGCTGGGCTTGGGCGAGGGTGTCGGCGAGGGTGCGGATGAGGTCGACGAAGTAGCGGTTGTCGTGCTTGTCGCGGCGCTCCGCGGGCACGGCGGCGTGAAACGTCACCACGGACTCGTTCAGCCGCCAGCCGGAGAGGTCAAAGACCGTCGGGGTAGAGGTGACGAGGCCCACGGCGGCGCACCAGCGCAGGATGCCCTCCAGAAGCTCGTCCAACTCGGTCATCTTGAGCTTGGTGACGCTGGGCTCGTCGCCCCAGAGGCTCTTGCGCTTGAGGGCCTGGCCCAAGGCCGAGCGGGCGCCGCCGCGCACGATGAGGGACTCGTCCCGGGCGCTCACCACCCCCTTGCCCGTGGAGCCCAAGATGAGGGCCGAGGCGGGGATGGGGCGCTCATCGACGCTGATGCCCCAGGGCGCGCGGAGCTGGCGCTCGGAGCGGGCGCGGAGCTGGTCCAGGGTGGTGGGCTCCAGGGCCAAGGAGGCCACGGCGCGGTTGCGGCGCAGGTGGTCGAGCACCCGGCGGATCACGCGCAGGCGGGCCTCGGGGCTCGCCCGGCGCAGGAGCTCCGGGGCGTCGTGGAGCTCGTCGTCGCTGCGCACGAGCTCGTCGAGGCCGCTGTACTCCACCCGCAAGAGGCCGAGGGCCTCCAGGTTGGGGTTCGTGAAGCGCCAGCCGCCGGTCTGGTCGTGCCAGAGGCGGTAGCTGAGCACGTCGCGCAGGGTGCGCTCGGCGTCGAGCGCGTTGGCGCCGCGCTGGTGGGGCTCGGCCATCCACTCGGCGCGGATGGTGGGGTCGCGGCGATCAAAGCCCAAGGCGCGCTGCACCGCGGCGGGCAAGGCGTCAGCGCGTACACCTTGGGGCCCGGCGGCGCGGAGCGCGCCCCAGACGGCGGCGCGGAAGAGGCTCACGAAGTGGGCGTCGTTGAAGTGCCCGGCCTGGAGCGCGGCGTCTTGGCGGTTGTCGGAGAAGCCGAGGAGCTTGCGGGTGTGCTCGGCGACGCCCGATCCTTCGGGGCGGTGCATCCAGCGGAGCACGCTCATCACGAGGGTGGTGGTGGCGGACGAGCGGCCCTCGGCGGAGAGCGAGGCGAGGCGGTTGCGGTCGCGGGAGGGCCCGGCGTGGGTCTCGCCGCAGCGGGGGCAGAAGCCGTGGCGGCCGGGGAAGAACCAGGCTGGCGCGCCGCCGCCATGGGCCCCGACGGACTCCCCGTCCACCCGACCGTCAGGGTGAACCCACAGCGCCACGGCGCGGCGGCCCCTGTAGTCGCGCTTGAGGCGGGCGTTGCCCTTCGTGTCCAGCTCCCGCCAGGTCTCGGGGTAGTGGTCGACCTCGTCGCGGAACAAGAACTCCGGGTCGCCGGGCGCCAACATCAAGAAGCCCGCCTCATCGGCGTTGGGATCCCGGTCCTTCTCATCGGCCTGCTCGTCCCAGACGGCGGTGTCGTCAACGTCGCGGTCGTGGGCGAAGCGGCCGCCGTCCTGCCGGGTGAGCACGACGGGGTGCAGCTCTTGGCCGCAGGCGCGGCAGAATCGCAGGCCGTAGAGGCGCTTCTCGGGGGCGTCGGGGTGAAACCGCTGGCCGTCGATGGTGACGAGGCGGTGGGGCGGCGGCTCCAGGGTGGCGTAGGCGCTCCCGGCGCCGGAGATGAGCTGGTGGAGCTTGAAGGCGAAGAACGGCCGCTCGCCGAGCCCGCCAGGGGCCCGCTCCCGCTCGGGGGCGCTGGCGCGCAGGAGGAGGTCTTGCAGGGCTTTGCGGCAGACCTCGGGGCTCCGGCCGCTCTCTTCGCTCAGCCGGGTGACGGCTTCAGAGAGCGTGAGGGGCGGCGCGCGGTGCCAGGGGCCCGACTCGTCGCGGGTGATGCCCAGGCGCGTCTCGACCCAGATGGCGAGGGGGTGGGCGAAGAGCGCGGCGTCGGTGAGCGCCTCGGGGAGCCCGGCGTCGAGCGCGGGGCCCAGCTTGGCGCGCTCGGTCTCGGCGGTCTTGAGCTCATCGGTGACGCGCTCGACGTGCTCACGGACGACGTCTTGGGGGGTGACCTCGGCGGCGAACAGCGTGGAGGCGACCCCGGCGACGACCCTGGCGCGCTCCTCTTGGGTGCCGACAGACTTCATCGTGGCCGAGGTGCCGATGCACTGCAGCCCCGCCCCGGCGAGGCGCTCCCGCACCCGGCGCACCAAGAGCGCGACGTCGGCGCCTTGTCGGCCGCGGTAGGTGTGCAGCTCATCCAAGACCAGAAACCGCAGCCCAGCGCAGGCGCCGATGACCTTCCGATCCAGGGGATCCTGCCGGGTCATCAGCAGCTCAAGCATCATGAAGTTGGTGAGCAGGATGTCCGGCGGGTTGGCGGCGACCCGCTGGCGCTCCTCGGCGGACTCTTGGCCGGTGTAGCGCTCAAAGGTGACGGCGCGCTGGGTGTCGTCGCCGCCGAGGTACTTCTCCAGCTCCTTGCGCTGGCTGTTGGCCAAGGCGTTCATCGGGTAGATGACGATGGCGCGGGTCCGGGGCGTGGGGTCACGCTCCTTCTCGGCCAGAATGGCGCTGACCATGGGCACGAAGAAGCACAAGGACTTGCCCGAGCCCGTGCCCGTCGTGACGACATAGCTGCGCCCGGCGTTCGCGAGGCTCACGGCCTCGGCCTGATGCCGGTAGAGGCTGATGTTGAAGATGTCCGCGCAGCGCGGGTGCAGGGCCCCCTGGGCGCAGAGCTCGGCCACCGAGCCGCCGGGCTGGTACTTGGGGTTGAGCTGCACCAGCGGCTCGGGCCAGAACCGCCCCTCGTCGTAGATGCGGTCCACCTGGGCCTTGATGTCCGGCGCGAAGACCCGGGTGAACGACGTGGCGAAGCCCCGGTACTCCTCTACGACGGCCCGCCGCAGGTCAAAGACGTCCATCCGGTTCGTGCTCATTCGCGCTACGCTCCTTCTCGCCGACGCGCAAGCCCGCGCCGGGCGTGGCGAGTGGAGCAGAGGGGGGAGGCGGGGTCAAGGGGGATGGGGAGTTCGTGTGTGTCGGAGGCCCGTGGGTGGCGGGGGATGACGTACAGAGGGGGGAGGGGGGAGGTGCGGGTGCGGTCTGTCCGCGCGCGGAGACTGTCACAGTAGGCGCTCGCTGAGGGAGACTGCACCTACGTCATTCGCCGGGCTGGGTTTGGTGTGGGGGCCAACTGGTGGCGGCGCGCGGCCGAGGGCGCCTTGAAGAGCGTCCTCGGGCTTGGGCACGCCATGAGCGACGGGGAGCGCAGGATATGCCGGCGATAGTTCCTGGTGAAGAGCAGAGCGACCAGGGGCCGTGGCGCACACCGAGTTGGGAGGTCCTGGAGCGGTCTACAGATGCGGGTGGGCGCAGGGGCGCTGTGCCACCTGTGCCCCGCCAGGGCCCCGTGGGGCGCCACGGGGCCCCGCGGATGGGCCAAGAACGGGCATTCTTAGCGGTTCGCCCAGAAAAATTAGTTCTTCCCAGTGTACCGATACCGCTTGCGGCTCACCTCAATCGCCGCGTCTTCGGCCCACCAGGCCGTCGTGCCGTAGGGGTGGTACTCTTCGTAGCTGATCACCCCGCCGTCGTCGTCCACCTCCAGCAAGGCCGAGCCGAGCTGGTCGTCGAGCTGGTAGCGGAAC
>JAKLKD010000345.1 GCA_023150845.1 Myxococcota bacterium
CGGCGCGGGCTTCGGCGGCGCGGTGCGCTCAAGCACCTCCTCGATCTCCCACTTCACCTCAAGCACCTGGCCCTTCCCGGCGTTCTCGATGAGCTCGCGGGCGCCTACGCCCCCGGGCCCCTTGATCAGCTCCACGAGCCGACCTTTGATCTCCTCACGCTCGTCATCATCAGCGGCCAGTAGGCGCCCGACGAGGGCCTCGATCTCCTGCTCCACGGCGATCCTCCACGAATGCACGAAGTTTATCGAAAATGAGCGGCTCGGGGGGCGATTCGTTTTCAGGAGCGGCGAGGATAGGGGTCAAAAAGGCAGAACCCCAAGAGAATCCGGAGACGATGATGACCGCCCGAAACCTCCTCGCGCCGCTCGTTCTGCTCGCCAGCTTCACCGCCTGCACCGCCAGCCCGGCGGACCGGCTCGCGGGGGTGCTTCCCGATGAGCGCTTGCTCATCAACATGCCCACGCAGAGCGCCTCCGCCAAGGCGGCGGGCGAAGAAGACCGCGAGTGGTCCGAGGCGTATCTCTTCACGGCGAAGGTCACCGACGACGTCAACGGGCTCATCGGCAGCGTGCTCGGCCTCGCGGCCCTGGTCGTGGAGTACCCGCCGACGACGGTGAGTGAGGCGGGCGACGAGGCGGTCTGGGGCCCCTGGGCGGATGCCTTGGACCCTGTCGAGACGAGCCTCTACGTCCGTGAGGAGGCCGACGGCGGCTACACCTGGGTGTTCATGCAGCGCCCCCGCGGCGCCGGAGAGGACGCCGACGAGATCGTGATCGGCGGCGAGGTGGACGCGGGCTCGACGGACGAGGCCTACTCCGGTCGTTTCGCCGTGAACTTCGGCCTCATCCACTCCTTGGACCCCAACGAGGGCGGCCAGGGCATGTTCTACAGCGACTATGTCGTCGATGAGGCCGGGGCGGCGGCTACGGCGGCCTTTGAGGGCTTCGGTGAGGCCGGCGGCGAGACCATCGACGCGCTCTACGCCTACGAGCAGGAGCACAGCGGCCCCGGCCAGCTCGACCTCGCCTGGCTCGACGACATCGACGGCGAGGGCACCGACGAGGCCTGGGTGGTGCGCAGCCGCTGGACGGCGGAGGGGGAGGGGCGCTCCGACGCCGTGCTCACGGGCGGATCCTTGGGCGGGCTCACGGCCTTGGCCAGCGAGTGCTGGGACACGAGCTTCGCCGAGGTCTGGTACCAGAACAACGTCGGTGACCCCGAGCGTGGCGACGCCGCGGCCTGTGTCTTCGCCGAGGCCTCTTACCCGGAGTGAGCGCCGAGGCGCGCCTGAGGGCGTTATGACAGCGCATCATGTCGCTGTTCACGCTCCTCCCGCCTGAGACCCTCACTCATCTTGAGCGCCTCGCCGAGCGTACGGTCGTGCCCGCGCGCACCCGCTTCATCCGGCGGGGCGACGCGGGCGGCGACATCTTCCGGGTGGAGCGGGGCAGCGTCGAGGTCGTGGACTCGCGCAGCCGCCCGGAGATGATCCTCGACGTGCTTGGCCCCGGCGCCGTCGTCGGGGAGCTGGGCTTCTTGGCCGGGGAGCCGCGCTCCGCCGACGTGCGCGCCTTTGAGGAGACGGTGCTCTCCCGCTGGCCCGAGGCCGCCTTACGCGCCGCCCTGGACGCCAACCCCGTCATGGCCCGGGACTTTTACCGGGCCCTGGCGCTGATGCTCGCCGGGCGCCTGGGCAAAGGTGGGCGCACCAACCCCACGGCGCTGCGCAGCTCAAACACCTCCCTCGGCGGCCTGAGCGCGCGCCCGGGCCAAGAGCTCGCCGAGCTGTTTAAGGCCGAGCTCCTCGCCTTGGAGGGGCCGATCCGCCGCGAGGACCGCGCCACGGGCGTCCGGCTCATGGGCGAGGCCTGGGAGCGCTTCATGGAGGCCGCCCGGCAGACCTTCGCCAGCTTGAGCCAGAGCGAGGCCGAGGCCGCCGGGGACGTCTTGGGCAAGGAGCTCACGCCTTGGCTCGTCCGGGCGCACACCGCCGAGCTCACGATCGCCCGCCCGGGCGGTCGCGCCGGGAGCCCCGCGCTCTTGCGCCACATCGAGCGCGGCATGCCCCAAGGAAGTGACGCCGTCGGCGTGGCCTTAGACGCCGCGCTGCTCAGCTCATCGACGGCCTTGGGCCAGCGGGAGCGCCAGCGGGCGACGCTCAGCGCCGTGAGCACCTTGTTGCCCGAGGATCGCCCCGCCCGGGTGACCGTGCTGCACTGCGGCAGCGGCAGCATCCCCAGCGCCATCGGGCTCATGATGCAGTCCGGCGGCGAGCTGAACTGTGTGGACGGCGATCGTGAGGTCTTAGAGAAGCTCGACCACGCCACCATCGCCCGCAGCGCGGCCTTGAGCCTGCGCCTCGTGCACGAGGACGTCACCCGGACGATCCTCGGCCGCACAAACCTCCACCTCTCGCCCCAAGACCTCGTCGTGGTGAGCGGGGTGCTGGAGTATGTCCCCGACCTCGCGCTCACCTCACTCACCCGGGTCGCCTTGGGCATGTTGGCCCCGGGCGGCACTGTGATCCTCGACCTGCTGCGCCCCTCCTCGGATCGGTTCTTCTTCGACTATGTGCTCGGCTGGCGCACCGTGCGCCGCACGAAGGAGGCCGCGGCGGCGCTGTTGACGGGGCTCGGCCTGCGGGATCTCATGGCCGCGCCGTGCAAAGGGGCGGCGATCGTGCTCACGGGGAGATCCGCAGCCTGATAGATTCTCTCCTAGTCCGACCTGGCCGGAGCCAACTCGTATGCGCCTGACTCTGACGCTCTCGCTCCTCATCGCGCTCGTCGCCTGTGACACGCCCCCCGCTGAGCCCGTGAAGGCGCCGGAGCCTACGCCTACGGAGGTGGCCCCGCCGCCCCAGCCCGTCGCCGCGCTGAGCGCCGGGGAGCTCGCCGCCGCCGAGCCCGTGGCCCTGGTGCCGAGCCCCCTGGAGATGCAGGCCGCGCTCAAACGCTCCGGGCTCCTCGGGCCCCAGGGCCTCTTGGTGAAGCCGCGCCCGCTCAAGGCCGCCGGGGAAGACCGGGACCGCCTCGCGGTTCGCACCGGCGTGGCCCTCGCAGACCTCCTCCTCATCGTCCAGACCGCCCAGACCCCGGAGCTCGTCTCTTTGCTCAAGGAGATCCGCGCTGGGCTCGTGGCCTTGGGCGCGAAGGATGACGCCTTGAGCGCCTTGGACGAGATGACCGCCCGGGTGCAGAACGAGGCGCTGACCCGCGACGCCTTGGTGCAAGAGCTCGACGCGCTCTCCGGCGGCACCTTGCCCGAGCTTGAGGCCCAGCTCGGCCCCCGCGCCGTGCCGCTCATCCGCGCGGGCTCATGGCTTGAGGGCGCGAACCTCGTCTCTTCGTCGATCATCGCCGGGGGCAACTACGACACGGCGACGGACCTCCTCCGGCACCCTGGCGTCGTCGCCTGGTTCCAGCGGTACGTCGAGGAGACCCCGGCGGAGCGCCCCGATCAAGAGCAGCTCATGCCCATCCTCCGCGAGTCCCTCAAGACCTTGGCCACGGCCACCGCCGCGGAGCGCCTCGGCGAGGCTGAAGTCCGCCAGATTCACCAGAGCACCGCCGCCGTGCTCGATCTTTTGTGAGCGAGGGCCCCGTGAACAACTCTCTGCTGCCCTTCTCGCTCCCTGCGCTCTTCCTGGGCGTGCTGTCGCTTGTAAGCTCCGCCGTGGCGGGGGAGGCCGACGACTGCCTGCGCAACAAGATGCTCGAGGGCTACGCCCAGGGCTGGTCGGTGCGTACCTCCACCTCCGCGTCGCTGCGGGAGGGGGAGTCCCGGGTGTACTCGGTGACGCTCTACAAGGGCGCGGAGTACCAGATCTTCGCCTGCGCTGACGCCCAGGCCGTCGATGTGCGCCTCGTGCTGCACGACGCCGACGGCCAGGTGCTCGTGAACGAGGACGTCGTCGACCGCCAGCCTGTCCTGAGCTACACCGCCCCGGCGACGGCGACCTACTACGTCGCCGTACACGCCGCGGACACGGTCTCTGAAGAGGCGAAGGCCGCGATCGGGATGGCGGTGACCTGGCGACAGTCGCCGTGAACCCAGGGGTGACCGGGGTGCCTCGCACCGCAGAGCTGCGCGGCGCGCTCCGGGAGGCCCTTGAGGACGGTGGTCTCAAGCCCGGCGCCAACGCTGATCTGGCGGCGGACATGCTCCAGGTCGCCCTGCGCGGCCTGGGCCGATCTGTGGTGCTGGAGAGCCCCCAGCTCGCCGAGCAGCTCAAGCGCGCCTCGGGCATCTCCGAGGGGGAGCTGCAGGTGCTCCTGGAGCTCGCGCGCTCGCCGCGTTTTGGGCAGTCCTTGTCCAAAGAGGAGCTGCGGGTGTTCGGCGAGCGCTTCGGGGAGCTCGCCTTGGAGCAGCTCTCCGAGCTTCAGGCCGAGCAGCTCGACCCGGCGGGCTTCGCTGAGCTCTGGGGGGCGAAGGCCTCCGTCGCGCTCCTCGACCTGCTCTTCGCTCTGGCGGCCACACCCAAAGGGGTGCGCTCCCCCCAGGCCCGGGCCCTTGATGAGCTGGCCGAGGCGCTGAACCTCGACGGCATGATCGGCGCCTCCTTGTTCGCCGTTCACGACGCCCGCCACGCCGCCGGGGCGCTCTCTTGGCGCCTGAGCGGAGAGCGTGTGACCTTGGGAAGCGGTCCCGGCAACGAGATCGTGCTCCCCGACCCCCAGGTGGGTCGCCAGCACTGCGTGCTGCACAAGGGCCCCGACGGCTGGCGGGTGACGGACCTCGGCAGCGGCCGGCCCCTGCTCGTCGACGGCCACCACGTCAGCTCGGCCCCGGTCTCGGCGGAGAGCCAGATCCGCGTCGGCCCCTGGCGCCTGACGGTGAACGAAGACAAGCTCTGGGCCCGGGCCGACCGCAGCTTCGAGGCGCTCTCGGTGCGGGGCCTCGGGCGCAGCATCGGGCGGCGGGAGATCCTCCGGGGCGTGAACTTCACCGTGTTCGCTGGGGAGCTGATCGCCATGGTCGGCCCCT
>JAKLKD010000346.1 GCA_023150845.1 Myxococcota bacterium
GCCGCCTGGGCCGACGCCTCGCCGACCCCGGCCTCAGCCGCGCCGGGCGCCTCGCCGACGCGAGCCCCCGCTGGCAGCTCGCCGTGCGGGTCGCCGAGGCCCTCGGCCTCTGGGAGCACGACCCCTTCACCCGGGCGCTCCTTCCCGCCCAGCGCGTCGAGCGGCTCCTGAGCCAGGGCCCGTCCGCGCGCTTCGACGGCCTCGCCCGGCGGGTGGTGGAGCAGGACGCCCGGCCCCTCATCCCCGCCCTGCGCGCGGCGCTCCGGGCCGCCGGAGACCAGGCCATCGACGAGGTCGTGCTCCGGGAGCTGCTCTTTGAGCAGCACCGCGACGTGCTCTACGCGCCCTGGGGGCAGATCGGCCCACGCTTTTACCCCTGCCCTCCCGAGGCCACGCCGACCCTCTACGACGACGACGGCTTTGAGGAGATCGAGGGCCGCCTGCTCACCCGGGCCATCGACTCCTTGGCGCGCCTGGGCCTCGTGCTGCGGGCGCCGGGGGTGCTCGCCGCGACGGCGGAGGGCCGGGTGTGGGCGGGCCTCGACCCCTCGGGGCCCATCCCGCGCCTGCTCCTGAGCGCCGATCTGGAGCTCGTCGTGCCCCCGGGGGCGCTCCCGCCTTGGGAGCGGCTCCTCGTCGAGCTGGCGACGAGCCCGGTGAGCCGGGACGTCGTGGACCGCCTGCGCCTCGGCCGCGCCGACCTCGAGCGCTGCCTGGGCTACGTCCCCGTCTCGACGCTCTTGGAGCTGCTGGAGCGTCGGGTGGGCCACGCCTTGCCGCCGAGCGTCGTCGAGGCCCTGACCCTCTGGGCGCGGCCTTGGGAGCGGGTCGTGTGGGAGGAGCTCCGGGCGCCCTTTGAGTGAGGCGGCGCCGCGCCGGGGGATCCTGTAGACTCTCGCCATGCTCACCCCGGATCTTGAGGCGCAGGACGCGCCCTCCCACGGCGCGTTGCCCAAGGACTCCGCGCGTTTTCGGCTCAGCGTCGTGCTGCTCGCCTCGGCGCTGAACGCCGTCGTGCTCGTCGGCGTCATCGGCGCCTTGGTCGCCCACCTCAACGACCTCCCCGGCGAGGGCCCCACCGAGGGCATCGTCCGGGCCCTGCCGCTCATCTTGGCCTTGGCGATGATCGTCGCCGTCGGCGTCGTCGCCAGCGCGCTGCAGCTCCGCCAGGTGCTCAGCGTGCCGCTCTTACGCCTGACCGTCGCCGCCCGGCGCCTCGCCGAGGGGGGCCTCGACGAGCCCGTCGGCGAGATCGGCGGCGCCCAGGAGTTTGAGCACCTCGGCCGCGCGCTGGAGCGTATGCGCCAGGACCTCCAAGAGGCGATGCGTGAGGCCCAGCGGTCCAACGAGCGCAGCCGCACCATGCTCGGTGCCCTCGGGGACGGGGTGATCTTTCTGGATGACCAGCTACGCGCCTTGGAGTACAACCCCCAGGCCTCCGTGCTCCTCGACGGCCTGCCGAGCGTCGGCGCCCTGCTCCATCAAGGGGTGAGCCTCAAGGCCGTCTTCCCCGAGCTCCCCGAGCGCCTGTTCCGCGCCGCGCTCAACGAAGAGACGGCGCTGCCGCTGTCGATCTTCCCCCGCTCCGACCGCGCGCGGCACCTCTCCCTGCGGGTCTTCCCGGCGAAGAACCGCGCCTTGGGCGTGCGCCGGGGCTACATCGTCGTGCTGCGTGACGTGAGCGAGGCCATGGAGATCGCCCAGGTCAAAGAGGACTTCCTCTCGACGGTCACCCACGAGCTCAAGACCCCGCTCACGTCCATCGACGGCTTCGTGCGCCTGCTCCTCGCCGAGCGCCTCGGCCCCCTCGGCGACAAGCAGCGTGTGGCCTTAGAGACCGTGCGGGACCAGTCCGAGGCCCTGCGGCGCCTCGTGCAGGACCTCCTCGACGCGACACGCCTCGATCGTGATGAGCTGCCCCTGGAGCTTGAGACCGTCGCCTTGGGCCCCCTCGCCGCCGAGGTCGCCGAGGCGATGCGCCCCAGCGTCGAGGCCCGCGGGCAGCGCCTGGAGCTCTCCTTGGGCGCCCTCAAGGGCCTCACCGCCCGGGTGGACCCCTTCAGGCTGCGGCAGGTCCTCGGGAACCTCTTGTCCAACGCCCAAAAGTTCACTCCCGAGGGCGGCCTCATCCAGGTCGAGGGCCAGCGCCGCGAGGATCAGCTTGAGCTCAGCGTCACCGACAACGGCCGAGGCATCCCGCCCGAGGCCGTGCCGCGCCTGTTCCGCAAGTTCAGCCAGGTCGAGCGCGGCGACACCCGACGCGCCGGGGGCGCGGGGCTCGGCCTCTGGATCGCCCAGCAGCTCATGACCCGCATGGGCGGCGCCATGACCGTCGAGTCTGAGCCTGGGCGCGGCAGCCGCTTCACCTTGAGCGTCCCCATCACAACGACCACACCCTGACGGCTGTCTTACAAATCTTCTATTGCTCTTAATTCTGAAGCACAGGCTCACGAGCCTCGGTCGACCTCGGGTTAGGGTGAGCTGACCCTTTTCATTAGGCGACCGCGATGGCGATGCTCCAGACCCTCCTCGTGAAGAACTTCTCCGTCTTTGAGCAGGCGACCCTTAGCTTCGGCGGCCTCAACGTGCTGCACGGGGACAACGGCGCTGGCAAGTCTCATCTCCTTAAGCTCATCTGGGCGATGGGCCAAGCCGGCGCGGCCGGTGGAGCGGACGACGAGCTCCAGCGCACGCTCACCGACGGCATCATCGGGGCCTTCGGCCCGCTCAAAGGCGATCCGGGCCGCATCGCCCGCCGCCAGCGCGGCACGAGCCTGATGAGCGCCCGGGCGACCTGGCGCGGCGGGGAGAGCCTCGGCTTTAGCAACCAGACCGGTCGCCCCGACGGCGTCATCCAGGTGCATGAGCGCCCCAGCGCCGCCCCGACGCTGCAAGTCCCGGTGTTCATGCCGAGCTACGAGCTGCTGAGCGTCGCCCCGCCCCGGGCCAATGGCCGCCCCCTTGACGCGCCGACGCAGCGCACCTGCCAGCTCCTGGAGCGCCCGCTCAAGCGTGGCCCCCGCGACCCCCGGGTGAACGCCCTCGCGGCGCCGATCGAGGCCCACATCGGCTGCCAGGTCGTGCTGGAGGACGACCACGGCTTCTTCTTACGCGCCTTGGGCACGGCCCGGCACCTCGAGGTCGGCGCCAGCTCGGCGGGGCAGCTCAAGCTCGGCACCTTGGCCCGGCTGATGCTCATCCACCACCTTGACCCCGGCGCCATGTTGCTCATCGACGGCGCGGATGAGCAGCTCAACCCCCGCGGCCAGCGGGTGATGGCGGCGGCGCTCGTGCGCCTCGCCCAGGCCGGTGTTCAGGTCTTCGTGGCCGCCCACGGGGCGTTTATGCTCCGGGAGCTGGCTCGGGAGGCCCCAGCCGGGGCGCGTTTCTTCGGGCTCACCCAGGACGGACGCGGCGACAGCGTCGTGCGCCAAGGCGACACCTTGGCGGCGTCGGGCGAGCCCCTGGCCCAACAAGAGGAGGACGCGCAGATCGAGGAGCTCCTCGTCGCTCACCTCTCCGCCTGATTCAAACCGAGCGGTCAAAGTCTGACCTAGCGGACAGCCAGCACGCCTGCGGGGCGCCAGGGGAGATCTGGCGCCTGCGCCATTGGCGGTTCGATCAATTTTTGCCTTGCCCAGCGTAGCTATGCTCGATAGCCTGCCTCGTCCCCCACTTCTGGCGAGGCCGCGCTGGTCGGGTTGGCGCTGAGCGCCCGCGCTCACGGCGGCCAAGCCTGGGCGCGGCGAACAGGCGAAACATGCTGCAGCAGCTCCAGGTCGAGCACTTCACGCGATTTCCCGAGGCGACGCTCCGCCCGGGGCCGCTCACGGTGCTGTTCGGCCCGAACGGCTCGGGCAAGACGCACCTGCTCAAGCTGGCCTGGGCGGCGATGGCGGCGCTCGCGCGGCCCCAAGGCGGTGAGGGGCCGCCGCGGCCGAGCCCAGCCTTGGTCGCCGAGGCGCTCCTGCGGGGGCTCAACGGCGCGTTCCGCACGATGTCCGGCGACCCTCTGCGCCTCACCCACCACAACCGGGGCTCCAAACGCTGCGGGGTGAGCCTCACGCTGAGCGGCCTCGGTGAGCTTGACTTCACCGTGCTCTGCCACGCGCCGAGCGAGGTGGAGCTGCTGCTCTGCCCCGAGGACCACCTGCCGCGCCCGCCGGTCTACCTGCCGTCGGGGGAGCTCATGACGCTCCTGCCCGAGCCCGACGACGCCTCCCGGGCCTCGCTCGACCTCGCGAGCCTTGAGACGCTGCGGATGCTCAGCCGCAGGCTCACCAGCGGCGCCGTGCGCCCGCCGCTCGGGGAGGTGCTCGACCCCATTGAGCGGCTCATCGGCGGCCAGGTGCTCCCGCGGAACGGCCAGCTCTACGTCGCTCGGCGCGGGCAGCTCATCCTGCTCGACCGCGCCTACGCCTCGCCAGGCTTGCTAAAGCTCGCGATGATCGCCCGGCTGCTCAAGAACGGCGAGCTGACCCCGGGCAGCACGCTCTTGTGGGATGGCCCCGACGTCTCCCTCGACGACACGGGAATCGAGGTCGCCGCCCACGCCGCGCATCTGCTCGCGAGCGTCGGGGTGCAGGTCATCCTCGCCACCCACAGCCAGGCCCTCTACGACGCCCTCCTCCGCGCCGAGCTTCGCCCCCAAGGCCAGGCGATGCGGCTCTACCACATCGAGCCCCGGGACGACGGCGCACGCCACGCCCTCGTCCCGCTCAACCCGCCCGAGGAGGAGGGCGCGCACGACGACGCCGAGGAAGCCCCGGGGCGTGACCTCTCCCCGCCGCCCTTCGCCGTCGAGCCCCGGTCGCCGCCGTCCCGGGAGACCGCGGCGAAGAACGTGCGCCCCGACCGGCGGCGCACCCGCCTGCCCTCGCCGGAGCGTGAGGACGCCGAGCTGCCCGCCGTCGCCGTCGACGCCCGCCCGGTCATCGACCGCGGCCCGGTGGCGAAGCTGCCCCGGGTGCCGCGCC
>JAKLKD010000347.1 GCA_023150845.1 Myxococcota bacterium
AATCGCCGTGATCGTCCGTCGGGTGGGCGCGCCGGGCAGGCCGAGGCCGCGCAGGTGCTCGATGACGGCCTCCAGCTCACCCAGCGGCGCAAGGGGGCGATCCACCGAGGCCAAGAGCGCGGGCAGGCTCACCGGCGGCGCGTCGATGAGGTCGTCCTCGGGCCGCCAGCGCGGCGCCCCCGCCCGGGGCTCGATCCAGATGACGCTCGCCCGGCTCAAGAAGCGCGGTGAGAGGCGCTCGACGGTGTCGTCGACGTTCACCGTCGCCACGAGGCGCGTCGCCGGGGCGAGGTCAAAGGCCGCGGGGTAACGCGCGGCGTTCTCGGGGCGCAGCTCCGGGTTGTAGAGCCGCAGCCGGGGCGGGGAGGCCTCCGTCGCCGAGAGCAGCCGGGCGAGGTAATGTTCGGGCGAGGCGAGGTTCAGCTCCTCGATGAGCACGGGGTAGAGGCCGCCGAGGCGCCGGTCGGCGTCGTCCCGGGCCCGGAGGAGCTGCTCCAGCAGGCCTTCAGACGAGGGCTCCCAGCGGCGCTCGGTGGGGTGCCAGAACCCGAAGAGCGGGGCGTCATCCTGCCAGTCCCGGCGCACCACGAGCTCCAGGGCGCGCCCCGTCGCCGGGCCGTGGCCGAGGCGGGTGAGCACGCTGCGGGCGAAGGTGCTCTTGCCGACGCCTGGCAGGCCCGCGAGCAAGGTCCAGCGGCCGGTGAGCAGGCCGATGAGCAGGTTCGCGACGTCCTCAAAGGACCAGGTGTGCCCGGCGACACGCCAGATGGCCTGCTGCAGCGTCAAGGCGACGGGCTCCTGCTCCCGCTCGGCGCGCAGCGGCGCCACCCGAGGCGGCGCGGCGGGCGGCAGGCTCGTCACCCCGGGCAGCGCCTTGGACAAGACCTCCAGGCGCGGATCTCCCAAGAGCGTGTCGAGGGTGGTGAGCTCCTCGTGGAGCGCGGCGACCTCGGCCTTGAGCGCCTCAGACGACGCCGACCGCGCGGCCAGGGCCTCCCTGAGCGGGCTCAAGCTCGCCGCGTGCTCCGCCCGGAGCCGGGCCTCTAGGGCCGCCCGGGCTGCGGCGGCCTCCACCTCAAGCTCGCCCCGGAGCGCCTTCGCCGCGGCGGAGCCCCGCATCGTGTCCGCCCGGAGCGCCTCAAACACCTCGGCGCGCTCCATCAGCGCCTCCAGCCGATCGAGGCGCCGCGCCGCGGCCTGGGGCGGGGTGGGATCGTTCAGCCAGGCGGCGAGCTTCGCCGCGTCATCCCCGCCATGAAGCGCCTCAAACACCCAGCCCGGACCGGCACCGTCCCGCCGGGGCGCCGTGAGGTGCTCAAGCTCGGCGAGGCTCAGGGGGTCCGCGAGCAGCCAGCTCTGGCCGCGGTCGGCGTCCTCGCCGCCTGTGCCGAGGGTATGGAGCGCCACGGCGCCTTGGGCGGTGAGCGCGACGTCGGCCTCAAGCTCGAGCACCTCCCCGGTCGGTAGCACCGGGGCGAGGCCCGCCGGGGTCCAGCGCCAGGGCCCCACGAAGGTCGTGCGTCCTTCGTGGACGTAGATCCACCGCGTGGGGTGGCGGCGCGCGTCTTCAGCGGCGCCCGCCCAGGCCCAGGCGGCGAGTCGCTCGGCGGCGTCCTCGGGCTCACCTTCAGCCCAGAGCACGCCGTCTGGTGTCCTTTGGGTCGGGCCGAGGTCCAAGGTGTCGGCCTGCGCCCCGCCGAGCACCGTCACGACCGGCATCAACGCGCCCTCGTGGACGCCGCAGATCGCGGCCAGCGGCGCCTCGGGCGCGCGCTTCGCCCGCTCGTGAAGCGTGAGGATGACCTCACGCTGGCGGCTGACGTCGAGGCCGAGCGCCCGCCGGGCGAGCAGGCGGTTGAACAAGCCCATCGCCCCCCAGGACCACGGGCTGACCCCGAGGCCGTCCCGCAGCCCGCGCAGCGCGTCGTCGAGGGTGGGGTCCTCCTTGGCGCGGAGCGACTCGACGAGGGCCTGCGTCTCCCCGATGAGCGCGTCCAGCTCCGCGAGCGTCGCGGGCGTCGCGCCCGGCTCGGGGTTGACGCGGGCCTCGATCGCCTCAAGCTCGTCGGTCAGCTCACGCTGGAGGACGATCAGGGCGCGCTCCAGCTCGTTCAGGCGCTTGACCTTCACCGCCAAGGCGGCCCCAAAACGATCGTGAATCGTCCGCGCCCAGCGCGTGGCGCGCTCTCGCTCAGCCTTCGACCACGAAGGATCGCTGAACACGTCGATGTCGATCCCAGCGATGGTCTCGGTCGGCCCGGCCGGGGCGGCCTCAGCGAGCGCGGCCTCGTCAAAGCTCTGGAGCGGATCTTTTCCGTCCAGGGGCCGGGCCTCGCCCTTCCGGCGCCGACGCCGCTGCGGGACCTCCTCGGGCGGCGCCTCGACGGGCGCTTCTTTGTAGGGCCGCCGCAGCGCCGCGGGCTCGGCGGGCAGCTCCTCCCCTTGGGCTCGGAGCTGGGCCTCCATGCGGCGAAACACCTCAAACACCTGCTGGCGCGACTGGTGGAGCCGTCGCTCGCTGAGCGCGAGGTTCATGGCGGAGAGCCGCTCGTTGAATCGCTCGAGGTCGAGGTCGTCCAAGTGGCGCTCGGCGTCGCGGGCGGCGTCGTCGGCGAGCGGGCCCAGCTCGGCGTGGAGCGCGCGGACCTCCTTTCGATGGGCCTCGATCTGGGCGAGGGTCTCCCGCATCCAGGGGCGAAGGGGCGTCTTGGTGGCCTCAAAGGACTCGCGGTAGAGCCCGAGGAGGAAGACACGATCCGTAGCTTTGCTCTCGTCGCCGAGCTCCGGGCAGCGGCGCGGGTTCAGCGCGAACACCGGGCGGGTCGTCGGCTCGGGGAGCAGATCGGCGACGAGGGCCGCGGGCAGCTCATGGTGGGCGCCGCAGGCCGCCTTCAGCTCCTCTCGCCAAGACTCCGGCAGCGTCGGCGTGGGCGGCGCCTCGGCGGGCCAGCCCGCGAGCACCACAGCCACACGCTCCCGGAGCGTCATGAGCGCGTCGACGGTGGCGTGAAACACCGTCGAGCCGCGCTTGAGCGCGCCTTCAGGCACGGTCGTCTCCGCCCAGTCCTGGGCCGTGGTCTGGTTGAGCGCGAGCACCCGCAGGCCCGTCGGGATGGGCTCAAGCGCCCGGGCGGCGCGCAGCAAGGCGGCGCACTCGGCCCGGGCGTCGCCGAGGATACGCGCGGCCGGGGCGACCTTGAGCGACACAGGCTCGGCGAGCACCGCGTCGAGCTGGCTCATCATCGTCTTGGCGGCGTAGCTCTGGCGCAGGCGGCGGAGCGGCTGGGGGGTCGGCAGGTTGATGAAGGCCTGGAGCGCCGCCCCGGTGGGGCCGCTGAGCACGGCGCCGACCTCCCGGGCCCGCCCCTCGGGCTCGACGCCGAAGGTGACGACACGCCACCAGTCGATGATCGCCGAGACCACGGGCAGGGGCTCCGCGGTCACCCGGACGACGGAGCGCGCGTACTTGTGCATCCTCGCGCGGTCCCCTTGGGGGTCCGGGCCCAGCCAGGCGAGGCGGTGCAGGCCGCCGATGGCGACGTCGGCGAAGATCATCAGCTCGGCTGGGCCGGTGGTGAGCCGCCGCTCCATCGTCATCAAGAGGGGATCCAGTCCGGTCATGCTGGTCTCCTGCGCCAGCGGCGCGTGTCGGCGAGCTCAGGCCTGCAAGAAGTCATACCAGTCCCCCTGGGCCTCGCCCTGCTCCCGGAGCGCCCGGGCGCGGGCCGCCGCCCTGCGCCAGCCGCCGTCTTGTAGGCGCCGCGTCAGCTCGTCGAGGGTCGCGCGCCAGCGGGGGCCCACGCCGCGTAGGGGCGGCAGCACACGCTGGCAGAGCTGGAGATCCTCGGCGTCGATCCTCGGGATCAGGCCCTCGGCGGCGCCGAGGTAACGCTCCATCGCCAAGATCACCCGGGGCGTCGGCGCGCCCGGGAGCCGCTGGCGGGTGAGCAGGTTCAGCAGGCCCTCCAAGGCGCCCAAAGGCGCGGGGCGGCCCAAGAACGCGGCCTGGAGCGCGTCCCAGCGCGGCGCGGGCTCGTCGAGGGGCTCGGCGCTCACGAAGGCGGCGGTCGCGCCGTCCTGCTCGATTCGGAGCACGCTCGCCCGGCTCAAGAGCCGGGGGCTCAGGCGCTCGACGGTGTCGTCGTGGTTCACCGTCGCCAAGAGCCGCACGTTGTCGCCCACACGCAGCGCCTGGGGGTAACGCTGGCGGTTGTGGGGGCGCAGCTCGCGGTCGTAGAGGCGGATCGTCGGCTCACCGGCCTCCAAGGCCGACAAGAGCCGCGCGAGGTAATGCTCCGGCGGCGCGAGGTTCAGCTCGTCAAAGAGCACGGGGTAGAGGCCGCCGAGGCCCCGGGCGGCGTCGTCTTCAGCGCGGAGCAGGCGCTCCAGGAGCCCCTCCGAGCTTGGCTCCCAGCGGGACGTGCTCGGGTTCCAGAAACCAAAGAGCGGCGCGTCATCCTGCCAGTCCCGCCGCACGACGAGCTCAAGCCCACGCCCCGAGTCAGGCCCGTGGCCCAGGCGGGTGAGGAGCGCCCGGGCCAAGGCGCTCTTGCCGACGCCTGGGGGCCCGGTGAGTAAGGTCCAGCGCCCGGTGAGCATCGAGAGCAGGGTGTTCGTGACCTGGAGGGGGCTGAGGTCGCGGCCCGCCAGGCGCTCGATGAGCGGCTCCCGCTGCACGCTCGTGAGGCCGACGAAGGGCGCGGCGACGAGGGGCGCGTCGTCGAGCTCAGGCGGGGGAGGGGGCGGCGCCGGGCGCAGCCAGGTGAGGCGCTCGGCCAGGGCGGCCCGGCGGGTGTGCAGGGCCTCGGTCAAGGCGGCGCGCTCGGCGCTGAGGGCGTCTACGGCGGCCTGGGCGCGCTGCAGCTCGGCGTCGAGGGCGGCGCGCTCCTCGGCGAACGCCCTCCGCAGGGCCTCGGCGTGGGCGGACTCGGCGCGGGCGGCCTCACCGCGGAGCTGGCTGGCCAAG
>JAKLKD010000348.1 GCA_023150845.1 Myxococcota bacterium
CGAATGGGCGAGCCCGCGGTGAAGAACCCTGTCCCGTATGACGAGTACCTCCGGCGCCTGGAGGCCAGCGAGGAGCGCCTGGAGTACGTGGACGGCGAGATCTTCGCGATGGCGGGGGGCACGCCGGAGCACAGCTATGTCGCGCTCGCCGTGGGCGCCCTCTTGAGAGACGGCCTGCGCGGGGGTCCATGCCGAGCGTTCAGCAGCGACCTCCGCGTGCGGGTTCAAGGCCAGACCCTCCTGCCCGACGCCACGGTCCTCTGCGGCCGCCGCGAGCCCGCTGAGGATGACCCCCACGCCGTCACCAACCCGACGCTCATCGTGGAGGTGCTCTCGCCGTCCACAGCGCTCTGGGACCGCAGTGGAAAATTTATGCTCGTGCAGCGCATCCCCAGCCTTCAGCACTACCTGCTGGTGAGCCCCGAGAGACGCACCGTCGAGCACTACCGCCGCGATGGCGACGGCTGGCGGTACACCCTGGCCACAGGCGACACCGCCGTCGTCCTCGACGCCCTCAGCGTCACCTTGACGCCCAGCACCATCTTTGAGGGCCTTGATGACGTCTAAGGTTCCCCTCCTGCGCTCGGGCGAGGCCGCGGCGGGCTGAACGACGGGGCCAGGGGATGGGGTTATGCTGGGCTCACGGAGGTGTTCGATGGGCGAGCCCGCGAAGAAGAGCGGCATCAGCTACGCGGAGTACCTTGAGCGCCTAGAGGCCAGCGAGGACCGCCTGGAGTTTGTGGACGGCGAGATCTTCGCGATGGCCGGGGGCACGCCGGAGCACAGCTACGTCGGCGTGCGGGTGACGACCCTGCTCAGCGTCGGGCTTCAACGGAGCCCCTGTCGAACGTTCAACAGCGACCTGCGCGTGCGCATCGACGACGACACCATCCTCCCCGACGCCACGGTGATCTGCGGCCCACGCGCGCCCCACCCTGGCGATCCCAACGCCGCGACCAACCCGACGCTCATCGTCGAGGTGCTCTCGCCGTCCACAGCGCTCTGGGACCGCAGCGGAAAATTTATGCTCGTGCAGCGAATCCCCAGCCTTCAGCACTACGTGCTGGTGAGCCCCGAGAGACGCACCGTCGAGCACTACCGCCGCGACGGCGACGGCTGGCGGTACACCCTGGCCACAGGCGACACCCCCGTCGTCCTCGACGCCCTCAGCGTCACCTTGACGCCCAACCATGTGTTCGAGGGCCTCGATGACGTCTAAGCTCCCCCTGCTCCTCTCCGTCGCCCTGCTGGGCCTCGGCTGTAAACGTGAGATGTGTGCTCAGGTCGCCGCCTTGGAGGGCACGCCCGGGGTGCTCGCCGTCGGCGACAGCATCCTCGCCTGGGGGGGCCGGAGCTGTCAGGCGCCCCCAGACCACGCGGCCTTGGCCTTGGGCGCCCCGGTGGAGAGCCTCGCGGTGAGCGGTACGCGCCTGCTCAGCGGCGACGACAACATCCCGGGCCAGTACGACGCCGCCCAAGGCGACTACCACCACGTCATCCTCGACGGCGGCGCCAACGATCTCAACCAGCTCTGCGAGTGCGGCGCCTGTGACGAGGTGCTCGACCAGCTCATCACCGCCGACGGCGGCGCCGGGGCGCTCCCCACCCTCACCCAGCGCATCCTCGATGACGGCGCCACGCCGGTGCTCGTCGGCTACTACACGATGCCCGACGACGCCTCCTACGGCTTCGACACCTGCGGCGACACCCTGGCGACCTACAAGGAGCGGCAGCGCGCCCTCGCCGACCGGAACCCCGCCCTACGATACGTCGACCTCGCCCTGCTCATCAGCCCCGAGCAGACCCCCGACGCCTATGACTTCGACGCCGTGCACCCCAGCGAGGAGGGCGCGGCGATCATCGGCCAGGCCATCGCCGCGGCGATCCTGCAAGACTAAGCGGCGCTCTCCGGCGGCAAGAGCACCAAGATCCGGTCGCGCCTGGCCTCGGGGAGCGTCGCCTGGATGAGCGCCCGGGCCCGGGCGGGGTCCACCCGCATCGAGAAGTGTTTGAGCACCAGCGCCTTCACCTCCGGGGCGTCGCCGAGCTCCCGCAGCACGGCGGCGAGCTCGTTGAGGTGGGTGTGCCCGCGCGGCGCGGCGAGGGCCTCCTCCTGGGGCTCCACGAAGGTCGTCTCGATCACGAGCACCGGGGAGCGCCAGATGTGGGCCTCGTCCCGCAGCGTAGACGCCACACAGTCGCCGATGAAGGTGATCTTGGGGATGAGCCGGTCCTCGTGCAGGGTGACCCCTTGGCGCCGCAGCGCCGCGAGCTTGTCGCCGGGCATCCCCTCCAGGGCCGCCTTGAGCTTCTTGCGGCGCTCGCTCACGGTGTAGCCGAGGCTCAGCACGGTGTGGGACGCGGCGAAGGCCGTCACCCGCAGGTCGTCGCGCAGAGGCGCGACCTCCCCCGGGCTCAGGCCGACGAGCTCGGGCAAGCTCACCTCACCCTGAACCCCCTCCATTCGTGCCTCGGCGCGGATCCAGTCGGCGAAGGGGCCGACGAGTGGGGCGGGCATGAGGTAACGGCTGGGCCGGGGGTTTCCGATCATGCGCCGGAGCTGCCAGTGCCGCGGCACACAGCGGGCGTGGTCGCCGTGCGCGTGGGTGAGCAGCACATGGTCGATCGAGAGCGCCTCCAGGGGGCACTCCCCCATGTCGAAGCACACCCCTAAGGTCGGCGCGATGAGCCAGGTCGCGAGCCCAGAGATCGAGAAGCCGAAGATGGGCAGGCCCGCCGCGTCGAGGCGCACGGGGTGCAGGGCGTTGAGGTGCGTCGGGGTCATGGCCCACATCGTAGCGCGGCGCTCGTCCGCGGAGACAGGCGGCCCACGCTTGGCCCTCGCCGTATGCCACGGCGCAGAGTATAGGGCCGAATGCTCCTCCTCCTCCTCGCCTGCTCCCCCGACCCGAAACCCGACGATCAAGCCCTCGAGTCCGCCGTCAACGACAGCGTCTCTGACGGTGAGACCGAGCCAATCGACGAGAGCGTCGCCGAGTCGTCCGCTCACTCCGATGACTCGCCGCACAGCGATCCGCCCGTGGACACCGGGCCGGTCTTTGACGATCTGGTCGAGATCCTCCACGTCACCCTGGGCAGCTACGACAAGGAGAACGCGGGCACCGACGAGCGAATCACGGTCTGCGTGAACGAGACGGACTGCTTCGTCATGGACAACGCCGACTGGAACGACAACGAGCAGGCCGCCGTCGACGTCTTCGTCAGCGAGGGCCTCAGCCTGTCCCGGGCCGACGTTCAGCAGGTGACGATTCAGATCAACGACGGCGCCGACCGCTGGCAGCCCGAGTGTGTCGCCGTCTCCCTCGACGGCCAGCCCGTGCACTGCCACGACGGGCTCACTGTGCTTCTGGGCGACGACGCCGGGAGCGGCGAGGTCATGGAGTGGACCGACCCGACGGGCCTCAGCGCCGCGTGCCTGGGCTGCTTCGCCGAGCCCCTCACCCACGGCCCCATCGTCGGGGCCACCGGGGCGGACTTCACCCACATCTGGCTGCGCGCCGACGCCACCCGCCGCGTCGACCTGCGCCTCGGATCGAGCGCCGCTGAGCTTGGCGCCGCCGAACCCGCCGCGACCTTCTGGCCCTTGGCCGAGGACGACTTCACGGTCACCACCCGCCTCGACGGCCTCAGCCCCAACACGACCTACCTCTACGATCTTGAGATCGAGGGCGAGCGGCACGGCCCCTGGTCGTTCACGACGGCCCCCGCCGAGGGCGCGTCGGGCAAGCTGCGCTTCGCCTTCGGGAGCTGCACCAAGACCGACGACCAGCCCATCTTTGACGTCGTTGCCCGCTACGCCCCCGACCTCTTCTTGTTCGTCGGCGACAACCACTACGGCAACACCGACTCCCTCGGCGGCCACCGCCAGCACTACCGCCACGCCCACAGCCGCCCCGAGCGCGCCGAGCTCATGCGCACGACGCCGATCCTCGCCACCTGGGACGACCACGACTTCACCGGCAACAACACCTTGGGGGACGCGCCGGGCAAAGACGTCGCGCTTCGTGCCTTCGCCGAGCACTGGGGCAACGGCGCCTATGGCGAGACCGACACGCCGGGGGTGTACTCGGCGCACACCGTCGGCGACGTGCTCTTTGTGCTCCTCGACGACCGTTATTGGCGGGGCGTAGACGGCAGCTTCTTGGGCGCGGAGCAGTCGGCCTGGCTCGTGGACACGCTCACGGCCTCCGACGCCACCTTTAAGTTTGTCGTGAGCGGCAGCCAGATGACCGCCGAGGGCACCGGAGACTCCTGGGGCAGCTTCCCCGACTCCCAGGCCTGGCTCATGGAGCAGGTCGCGGTGATCGAGGGCGTGGTCTTCTTGTCCGGCGACATCCACCGCAGCGAGCTGCGGGAGGTCGCCGCGGCGCCGGGGGGCTACGACGTGCCCGAGCTCACCTCGTCGCCGATGGCGAACGACACCTCGACCTGCAAGTCATCGAGCGAGCTCGTCACCTGCTACGACGACGGCCCGTCCTTCGTCATGGTGGAGGTCGACACCGCCCGGGCCGATCCGACCTTGAGCGTGAGCGTGCTCGACATCGACGGCGCGTTGGTGGGGTCCTGGACGATCTACCGCAGCCAGCTCACGCCCTGAGCCACGGCAGAGAGATCCGAAGCGCCTCGCCCGCGCTCTTCTCCACAGGCGGAGTTAGAGCCAAGGCATGTTCATCGGACCTCTGTTCATCGTCGGCGCCCCTCGCTCGGGCACGAAGCTCTTTCGGGATCTCCTGCGCCAGCACCCCCGCGTGGCGATCCCGCTCTACGAGACCGAGCTCCTGCCGCGGCTCATCCAGATCGCCCCCCGGTTTGGTGATCTCGCCGACCCCGCGCGCTTCCAAGCC
>JAKLKD010000349.1 GCA_023150845.1 Myxococcota bacterium
GGGGCTCGTCATGGCGGCCGGGGCGCAGCTCGGCTTCTGGCTCGTGTCTCCGTTTTGGCCTGGCCTGGAGGCGGAGCTGCTCGGCCTCTACGCCCGCCTCGGCGCGGGGCCGGGCCCGGCGGTCCGGGCGGCCCTGGTCGCCCTCGTCGTGCTCACCGAGGAGCTGGTCTGGCGGCAGGCGCTCTGGCTGCCGCTCCGAGACAAGCTCGGCGCGCCCCGGGCCCTCGCCGTCGTGACGGCGAGCTACAGCCTCGCCCAGCTCGGACTGGGCTCCCCGGCCCTCGTCGCCGTGGCGCTGACCTGCGGGCTCGGCTGGCTGGGCCTGAGGATCCTGACCGATCGCCTCAGCGCGCCCATCGCCGCCCACCTCGTCTTCGACGCGCTCATCCTCGGCGTCTGGCCGATCGTCGCCGCTTAGCGCCGCCGTTCGGTGGCCGCGGTCGTCAAAGCGTGCGACGTTCCTCCCGTCGTTCAACACTGGAGCCCCGCATGATCCCCGTCCCCTCCCTCGTGATCACCACCGGCAAGGTGGTCCTCTTCCACTACACGCTCCGGGATCCGGCGGGGGACGTGATCGACACGTCCACGGAGGGCCAGCCCATGCCGTACCTGCACGGCGCGGGCAACATCGTCCCCGGGCTCGAGAACGCCATGACCGGCCGCGCGGTCGGCGAGCAGTTTGAGGTCATCGTGGCGCCCGAGGACGGCTACGGCCCCCGCGAGCTGCCCGGCCCGCAGTCCATCCCCCGAAGCGCCTTCCCCGCGAGCGCCAACGTCGCCGCCGGGATGCAGTTCATGGCCCAGCCCCCGGGCGGCCCGCCGATGCCCCTGTGGATCATCGCCGTGCAGGACGATGAGGTCGTCGTCGACTTCAACCACCCGCTCGCCGGGGTGCCCCTGCGCTTTAACGTCGAGGTCGTGGACATCCGCGACGCGACGGAGGAGGAGCAGATGCACGGCCACCCCCACGGCCCCGATGGCCACGGTGGCCATGACCACAGCCACGACCACGGCTGAGCCAAAGCTCAACCGCGGCTGAGGCGCTTGGGTATACTGCGGCGATGAAGCTCTCACGTCGCAGCGCACTCGGCCTCGGCCTCGGCGGTCTCGCCGCGCTCTCGATCGGCGGGATCGGCGTCTCGCTGTCCCGCACCGCGCCCCGGAGCCCCCGGGCGCCGCTCCAGGCCCTCGACGAGCGGCAGTTCGCCGTGCTCGCCGCCGTGGCCGACCGGATCGTCCCTGGTGACCACCGGTTCCCGAGCGCCTGGGATCTGTGGGTGCCGGAGAAGATCGACGCCAACCTGGGGAAGGCCGAGCCCGGCCTCGCCGTCGAGCTGGGCATGGGGCTCTTGCTCCTGGAGAACGCCGTGGCGGCGCTTCTGCTCGACGGCCGCCCCGCGACCTTCACCCGCCTCGACGCCGAGGCCCAAGACGAGACGCTCAAGCGCTGGCAGAGCTCCTCGCTCACGCTCCGGCGCACCATCTACAAGGCGCTCAACGGCCTCTGCACCGCGACCTACTGGTCGTCGCCGGAGATCTGGCGCCTGGTGGGTTACCCCGGCCCCGGCGCCCACCTCGGCGTGAAGGAGCTCCCATGAGCGGGCAGATCATCGCCGCCGAGACCCTCACCGACGGCGTCACCCTCACCTGCGACGTCTGCGTCGTCGGCTCGGGGGCGGGCGGGGCGACCGTCGCCGCCGGGCTCTGCGAGGCGGGCCTCGACGTGATCCTGCTGGAGGAGGGCGGCTACCACACCCGCCGCGACTTCGACCTGCAGGAGCAGAACGCCTACCCCATGCTCTACCAAGAGCGTGGCCTGCGGGCGACGGACGACGGCGCCATCACCATCCTGCAGGGGCGAAACGTCGGCGGCGGCACCACGATCAACTGGACGACGTGCTACCGCACCCCGGCGCGTATCCTCCGCCACTGGGCCGATCGCTACGGCCTGGAGGACCTGAGCGAAGAGAAGCTCCTGCCCCACTTCGAGGCGATGGAGGCCCGGCTCAACATCCAGGAGTGGCCGGAGGAGCTCGCCAACGAGAACAACCGGCGGCTCTTGGAGGGCTGCCGCGCCCTGGGTTACCAGGTGCACGCCGTCAAACGAAACGTGCGCGGCTGCGCCAACAGCGGCTACTGCGGCCTCGGCTGCCCCCACGACGCCAAGCAGGGGATGCTGCTCACCACCATCCCCGACGCCTTAGGCGCCGGGCTGCGGCTCATCCACCACGCCCAGGCCGTCCGACTCAACGCCGAGGGCGCCAAGATCACCTCGCTCAACGCCCGGGTGAAGCGCCCCGACGCCCAGCCCGACGCGGGCGGCGGCTTCACCGTGAAGGCCAAGGTCTTCGTGTGCAGCGGCGGCGCGATCAACAGCCCGGCGCTCCTCTTACGCAGCGAGATCAACCCGAACGTGCTGGTCGGGCGGAACACCCTGCTGCACCCCGTCGTGGCGATGCCCGCCATCTACGAGCAGCCCATCGAGGGCTGGAGCGGCGCCCCCCAGTCCATCGCCTCGCACCAGTTCGTCGATCGTGGCCCGGCCATGGGCTTCTTCATGGAGGCCCCGCCGCTCCAGCCGATGCTCGCCGCGAGCGGCTTCTACGGCTTCGGCAAGATGCAGATCGACTTCTTGTCCCAGCTCCGCCACGTCGGCGTCATGCTGGCGATCTGCGTTGATGGGCTGAGCGAGTCCACCCCGGGCGGCACGGTCACCCTCCGCCGCGACGGCCGGATCGGCGTCTCTTACCCGACCACCCCGGCCCTGGAGGAGTGCTTCACCTTCGC
The DNA here is from genome assembly GCA_023150845.1 of Myxococcota bacterium. GTDB lineage: Bacteria > Myxococcota_A > UBA796 > UBA796 > CAJQPC01 > JADKFE01. The sequence goes on from JAKLKD010000349.1 coordinate 2,788, forward strand.
GCACGAGATCCTCGCCCGCACCACCTTCGCCGGGGGCGCCAAACGTGCGGTGACCCTGCACCCCTCTCCCCTGGAGCTGCGCGGCCCCCAAGACGTGCCCTCGCTCAAGGAGCGGCGCTACGGTCCCCTCGCCCACTCCATCTTCACGGCCCACCAGATGGGCGGCTGCCGGATGAGCGCCGATCCCAAGGATGGCGTCGTCGGCACCGATCACCGGGTGCGTGGCCAGGACAACCTCTTCGTCATCGACGGCTCGGTGCTCCCGACCGCGCTAGGCGTGAACCCCAGCCACACCATTTATGCTCTGGCGCACCGTGCGCGGCCCCTGGTCATCGACGCCGCCCGAGGCGCCTGAGCGGTCGCGGTATGATCGCCCCGTAAGGAGTCGCTCATGCGTGTCCGAACCCCGGAAGACAGCGGGAACGCCGATCTCGTCGAGATCACACCCGAGGGGGAGATCAACCTCAAGCTCCGCCCTGACCCTTCGGGGCACCGCCAGTGGTTCTACGTTGAGCTCCTCCAGGTAAAAAACCGCAGGATCGTCGTCAACATTCTGAACGCCGGGGAGGCGAGCTGGCCTCTGGGCTGGGAGGGCTTCTCCGCCGCGGTGCAGGACGGCGGCTGGCCCTGGGCCCGTGCCGAGCGCACCTCGTACCGCGACGGCGTCCTGCGCATCGAGCACACCGCGACGACGGACCGCATCGCCTTGGCGACCTTCGCGGCCTACCCCATCACCCGGCACCAGGCCCTCATCGCCTGCGCCGTCGCCTCCCCGCGGGTGCGCCGTGAGGTGCTGGGCCGCACCCCAGACGGCCGCCCCATCGAGCTCCTCCGCCTGGGCCGTGAAGACGCCGAGGCGCCGAGGGTGTGGATCTTCGCCCGGCAGCACCCCGGCGAGGTGATGGCGGAGTGGTTTATGGAGGGGCTCCTGGCGCGCCTCGCCGACCCCGAGGACGAGCCCGTCAACCGCCTGCTCACCCAGGCCGCGTTACGCCTTGTGCCCAACATGAACCCCGACGGCAGCGCCCGTGGGCACCACCGGGTGAACGCCCGGGGCGTCGACCTCAACCGCGCCTGGGCCGAGCCCATCGACGCCCCCGAGGTCGAGCTCGTGCGCGGCCGAATGGACAAGGAGGGCGTCGCCATCGCCCTCGACGTGCACGGCGACGAGGAGGTGCCCTACACCTACCTCATCTCGGGCCAAGGAGCGCTGCGCTTCGACGACGCCCTGCAGGCCGAGTTCAACGCCTTCCGCGCCGCCTGGCACCAGCTCGACCCCTTGATGAGCCTCAAAGAGGGCGCGCCGCCCGTCGCCCCCGGGGAGGGCCACCTCGGCGTGAGCACCAAGCAGCTCGTCACCCGGTTCGGCGCCCTGGCAGCCACGGTGGAGATGCCTTACCGCAGCCCCTCCGGCGAAGAGTTCGGGCCCTCTCACGCGAAGGGCCTCGGCGAGTCTTGTGTAGACGCCGTGCTCGCGGCCTTGGCGGCCGGGCGCGGTGGCGAGGCGGCGCCGAAGGCCGGATAAACGCCGAGACCGGCACAATGCACACGCTCAGGCCATGAGCCCTCAGCCCCCGCTGAGGTGCCCCTTGGTCACGTTCGCTCGCCTGCTCATCCTGCTCTTCGTCGTGCTCCTCAACCCCGGTCTGGCCCTGGCGCAGAGCCTCACCGAGCTCATCCTCGTCATCGGCGTCGATGACTCCCTCGACGAGCCCAGCCTGCGCCTCGCGCTGCAGCTCGCCGACGCCCGCGCCGAGCCCCTGCTCACGAACGCCCCCGCCGACGCCCCGCCGACCCTCCTCGGGGCCTACGTCGTCACCGTGCCCGCCCACAAGGCCACGACCTTGACCGAGCTCCTGAGCCTGGATGCGGAGAACGTGGCCCGCGTTGAGGACAACGTCCGGGTGTTCGCACCGCCCAACCAAGGTGAGGGGCCTTGCGAGGGTGAGGGCGGGCTGACCTCGGTGAACGATCCGCTGGCGGGGGCGCAGAT
>JAKLKD010000350.1 GCA_023150845.1 Myxococcota bacterium
CCGTCGTCGGGGCGGCGGCGGGGGTCGTGCTCGGCGCGGCGCTCGGCCAGGCCAAGGCCGCCCAGTCCAGCGCCGCCGGGGGACGCTCCTCAGTGGCGCGAGGGTTCAGGGCCGAGACCACGCCGGGCCGCGTCGGGAGGGCAGGGGGCTCTAGCGGCGGCGCGGGAGGCGGCGGCCCGTCCCAGCGCCCGGCCCGGTAGACGCTGCGCTGGGACCGGGTGGCCTCGGGGCTGGTGATTTTGCTGCGCAGCAGCATGTTGTACCAGCTCTCGGGGGCGTCCTTCTCGATGGCGGCGCGGTCGGCGCGGGCCTCGGCGCGTTTGCCCAAGGCGTCGAGGGCCCGGGCGCGGTGGTAACGGGCGGCGATCTCCCACTCCCCGCCCTCGGCGACGACGGCGTCGAGGCGGGTGACGGCGTCCTCGTGCTCCTTGAGGCGCAGGCTGCAGAACGCCGCGTAGAACCGCGCCGTCGCCCCGCTCGACCCGCCGGTCTTGCCGAGGGGCTCCCAGAGCTCCCGGGCCCGGGTGTAGCGCCCGGCGAGCTGGTTCGTGTGGGCCAGCTCGTCCGCCGCGGAGCGCCAGCGGCCATGGGTGGGGTGCTGGGTGAGGCCGATGTCGCCCCAGTCCGACGCGGCGCCCCAGCGGCCCGCGCGCACGTTCGCCCGGTGCAAGAGCCAGGCGGTCTCCCCGTTGGGGGCGGCCTTGTAGGTGGTCTCAAGCTGGGTGATGAGCGCGTCGTAACGCCGGGTGCGCCAGGCGAAGCGCTCGGCGTTGGACGCGACCCACTCCGCCATGCCCGCCTCGTCCGCCTGCTCCTTCGCGAGCCGGGTGTAGGTGTCCCAGGCCTCATCGGCGAAGCCGCAGTCCCGGAGGCTCACGGCGAGGAGCTGCTGCTCGACGACGGGATCCATCGGCGGCAGCACGACCTTCTTCTCTTCGAGCAAGACCTCCAGCGCCTCGGCGGCGGTCTCGGCGTTGCAGTGGTAGCGGTGGCGGTAGGTGAGGTCTCGGAGCTGCAGCGCGGCCTTGGTGGGGTCGCGCAACGACTCGGCGAGGATCATGCCGAGCGCGACCTCTTCGCCCCGGGGGTGGTCGGGGTTGAGGGTCAGCCACTCCTGGTACGCGGCCAGCGCGGGCCCCCGCTGGCCGTCGGCGGTGTAGGCCTGCCCCATGAGGATGAGGCAGTCCATGGCGTGGGGGCCCTCGGGCCAGCGCTGGCGGTACGACGCGCAGGCCCGGGCGGCGACGCCGGAGCGCCCGCGGCGGTGGTCGACGACGGCCTCGTACCAGGCGGCCCAAGGCGCGATGGGCCCGTTGGCCGCCCGGGCGTAGGCGAAGTCCGCCGAGGCCTCGTTGTCGCGGCCCTGCTTCATCAGGATCCAGCCGAGCAAGAAGCGCCCCGCGGCGCGCTCCCGGCCCCAAGGCCCGGCCTCGCTCGCCCGCCAGCCCTCCAAGGCCATGAGCGCCCGGGCCTCGTCGCCGCGCACCCAGGCGTCGATGCCCGCGGCGAGGGTCGGCGCGGGGGCGTGGGAGATGCCGCCAGGGGCGACGGGGGGCGGCCCCGGCAAGACCACGCCGACGGTGTGCCCCTCAGCGCGCAGCTCGAGGGCGGAGAGCGCCAAGGCGGCGCTCATCAGGACGACGGAGGGGAGCCGGGACGCTGGGGCGCGCTTCGTCAAGCCTTGAGCTCAGAGAGGGGCACATCCAGGGCCACGCGGTCTTCGTTGAGGTTCAGGAGCACGTCGAGACGCTCTCCTTGGGGCCCGACCCGCACGCCCTGGACGACGCCTTGGCGGCCGTCTTTGAGGGCGACGGTGTCACCGAGCTGGTGGCGCGCGCCGGGCACCGGGGCCGGCCGAGCGATGGGCTCGGAGTGCTCGATCCACTCCGCCCAGCCCCCGACCAGGGCCCGGGCCATCGTCCAGCCCTGCTCACGCAGCCAGGCCGCGAGGGGCTCGCTGCCCAAGGCGCCCGTGGCGTCGATGACGGTGATGCGCTCGGTCTTCGCCGGGAGCAGCTCCAGGCGGGTCTTGATCTGGGTGCCGGGCAGGAGCACCGCGCCGGGGAGGTGCCCGACGATCCACTCCTCGGGGGGGCGGATGTCGAGGAGCATGCCCGGCACACCGCCGACGACCTGGGCGGCGAGCCAGGTGCGCCCGATCAGCTCCTTGTGGTTTGGGCCAGGGGTGTCGCCGCTGCCATCGACGATGCGCGGGATCTTCGTGGCGTCGAAGGTCTCCGCGCCAGCGGGCGGGCGGAAGCTCTGCCGGGCCTCGGCGTCAAACTCCATACCGAACGCCTTGAGCGCGGCGCGCTTCACGATGGCCTTCACGCGGTCACGAATCATCCTGGACTCCTGCTGCCTCGGAGGGCGATTCAAGCACGCCGCGACGCCCTTGGCCACTGAACGTGGTATGTAGCCTGTCAAAGTGCGTTCCGCTGCGCCCCTGGAGCCTTCGATGAGCTTGCTGAGAGACCTGGTGATCGGCCGCGAGAACGGACTCCGCGCGCGCCTGCGGCGGATGTTGAGCCCAGGGGGCGCCGCTGGCGCCACCAACGACCGCGGCCCGAGCGGCCAGGCCCCCGCCGCCCAAGATCGACGGCCCGTCGCCGCGGAGCGCGCCCTGAACCTCGGCGTCGAGGCGCCCAAGGACGTCACCCCGCCCGACGGCTACGAGGTCGTGCTGCACAAAGACGGCCTCAAGTCCGGCCAGGTCATCGAGGTCATCATCGCCGGGAAGGCCATCGCCGTCGCCAACGTGAACGGCCAGTACTACGCGCTCTCCAACGCCTGCCCCCACGCCGAGGGGCCGCTGGGCGAGGGCGCCCTCGACGGCCACACCTTGACCTGCCCCTACCACGGCTGGAAGTTCGACATCCGCGACGGCGGCTGCTTGACCTCGCCGGGTGACAAGGTCCGCACCTACCCTGTTCAGATCGTGCGCGACGCGGTGTGTGTGGCCATCTGAGGGGTAGGGCGCTCGCGGCGCGGACGACCGCGCGAGCTGAGCGCCGATCGCCGAGATCCTTGGACGATCGCGGATCTCTTGACGACGACGACGCTCCGTCCGAGGCGATCCCTTGCTTGACGCGCTCAGCGCGGCGCCCACGGTCGGCAACTGAGGCCTATCAGTAACGAGTGCGTCACCAAATGGCGTCTTGGTGCTATTCTTGCCGACTTGCCACGGAGTGCGGTGGTGCGCCGCGACGAAGAAATCTCCGCCCCAGGGGTCCCCGAGCTCGCGTCCGGCGTGGCCAAAGGGCTAGAGGAGCAGCTCGGCCTCGGCTTCGTCTGCTGCCCTGACGCCATGGCGCTCATCGAGCCCGGCGGTCGAGTGCTGTGCAGCAACGACGCCGCCCGGCGCGTCGGGGTGGCGGGAGATCTGGGCGTCTTAGTCGGCGGATCGGCGCGGCTGGCCGTCTTGCTCAGCGGTGAGCCGCCCCTCGTCGGTCGCAGCACCGGGCGCCTCCCCGATGGCCGTGTGCTCTCCTTGAGCGTCGCCCGGGCCCCGGAGTCCCTCGCCGCCGGGGCGCTGCTCGTCACGATTCATGAGCTCGGGCAGGCGCTCAGCGACGAAGAAGAGCGGGCGGCGAGCCAGTACGGCGTGGCCTTGGCGAGCGTGTCCGCCGCCGTCGCGAACGAGGTGAACAACCCACTGGCCGTGATCCTCGGCCGGGTCGAGCTCATCCGCGCCGTGCACCTCGCCGAGACACCGGCCCTCGACGCCCAGCTCTCCGTCGTGGCCGACCACGCCGAGCGCATCGCGTCCGTCGTCCGCAGCCTGCTCACCTTGGGCCGCCCCAGCGGCTTGGGCCGAGAGCGGATCGTCGTCGCGCCGATGGTCGAGCGGGTCGTCGAGAGCGTGCGGCGGCGCATCGGCCAGGCCGACGTGTCCTTGGGCGTCGTGAACCCCGGCGCCGTCGTGGTCGGTGACCGGGAGCAGCTCGAGCAGATCGTCTCGGCCTTCTTGTTATGCTCCCCTTCAGTGGTCCAGCGCCGGGGCCGCGTCGAGCTGCGGGTCTTCGTGACTGAGGGCGCCCTGCGCCTCGAGCTCCATGACAACGCCCGGGCGACGATCCGGGGGATGCAAGAGCTCGCCCGATCCATGGCGAACGGCGCCCTGGAGCCCATCCCAGGGGTCGGGCTCTCCTTGTTGGCGGCGGCTTGGTGTGTGCGCCAGCACGGCGGTCGGGTGCTTCCGCCCGAGGCCAACACCCGGGGGCACACCGTCATCATCGAGCTCCCCGTCGCGGAGCCTCGGCCGGCGGCTCGCGCCTCCACGAGCCTGCTCATCGTCGCGCCGGGGACCGACCTGCTCAACGAGGTGCGCGGCCTCATAAACGCCGACGGCGTGGAGCTGCGCACGGCGGGCTCGGCGGACCACGCCCTGCGGGAGATTGAGCTGGAGCGCCCCGACGCTGTGCTCACCGCCGCCCAGGTCGCCGGGCGCTCAGGCCTGCTCCTGCGGCGGCAGATCACGCGCCGCTGGTCCGCCTTGGAGCGAAAGGTCGCGATCGTCCACGACAACGAGCAGCCGGACATCCCCGGCGTCGTCGTCCTGACGCGGCCCCTAAGCCGTGACGCCTTGCTCCGCTTCTTGAGCGGCTGAACGTTCTGCGGGTCTGCGCCTTCGCGATCTTGTCAAGGTGGGGTAAACTGGACGCAGTGAGGTGACCATGCGGCTCATCGCCGTGGCTCTGCTGCTCCCCGCCTGCTCCGACCAGTCGCTCAAGGCCATCAACGCCAGCCCCAGCGTCGAGATCGTCTCCCACGAGGAC
>JAKLKD010000351.1 GCA_023150845.1 Myxococcota bacterium
ACTTCGCCGTGGCGCGGATGGAGCGGGAGCTGGGGGCGTGAAGAGGCCGTCGTCGCCCCCTCAGTCCCGGTTCGGCGCGCCCAAGGGGAACAGCGGGCGATACGGCCGGGCCTCGTCTACGGCGCGGGCCACGGACGGGCGGGCGAGCAGCCGGGCGCGGTAGGCCCGCAGGGTGGCGTAGCCCTCGGCGATGGGGTGGGTCCAGTCGGCGTAGAAGAGGGACGGCGCGGCGGCGCAGTCGGCGAGGGTGAAGGCCTCCCCGACCGCCCAGGTCTTGCCGACGAGCTGGGTGTCGGCCCAGGCGTAGGCCCGCTCAAGCTTCTCGACCGCCAGGGCCATGCCGTCGCGGCGCTTGATGGGGTCGCCGGTGAGGGCGCCGTCGACGGCGAGCTGGGCCGCGTTCATGACGTGCAGGTCAAAGAAGCGGTCCATGAAGCGCACGTCCAGGGCCTCGGCGGGATCGTGCGGGATGAGGCGGACGGGGCCGGGGTGGAAGAGCTGGAGGTGCTCGATGATGACGCTCGTCTCCACACGCTGGGTGTCGCCGTCCACGAGCACGGGGAACTTCCGCAGGGGCCAGCGCGCCAGCCAGTCGCTGAGGTGCTGGGGGTGGTCCGGCGAGATGCAGCGAAACTCAAAGGGCGTCGTGTTCTCGTAGAGCGCGATCAGCACCTTCTGGGTGTAGGACGAGAAGGGGTGACCGTAGAGGGCGAGGGACATCCGCGGACTCCGTGCGAAGGGGCCGCGCTCATCACACGATCTTGGTGGAGGCGCCAACCGCTGCCGCTCAGCTCGGGTCGGCGGCCTCGATGACGGGCAAAGACACCACAAAGCGCGCGCCTTCACCCTCGCGGCTCTCCACGCGCAGCTCGCCCTGGTGCGCACGCACGATGCGCTGGGAGATGGCGAGGCCGAGGCCGGTGCCGTCGTGTTTGGTCGTGAAGAAGGGGATGAAGAGGCTCTGTTTGGCCTCGGCGCTCAGGCCCTCGCCCTCGTCCTGGATACACAGCTCCACGAGGCCACGCTCGGCCTTGGGCCCCGGCGCGCGTTGGGCCGTGCTCACCCGCAGCTCCCCGCCCTCGGGCATCGCCTGCACGGCGTTGCGCAGGAGGTTCAGCACCACCTGCCGCAGCTTGTCGCCGTCTAAGGCCAAGGTGGGCAGGGGCTCCTCCAAGGCCTCGATGAGCTGGATGCCGTCGGGGAGGCCCTGCGCGCGCAGGAGGCTCATCGACTGGCGCACGAGCTGGTTGAGGTCTGTCGGGGCGCGGCTGAGCTCAAAGTGCCGGGCGTAGTCCAAGAAGTCCGTCACGACCTTGTTCAGGCGGTCGGTCTCGTCGACGATGACCTGCAAGAACTCGGTCTGGTCCGTCGTGGGGCTCATGCCGCGCAGGAGCTGGGCCGCGCCCTTGATGCCCGCCAAGGGGTTTCGGATCTCGTGCGCCAAGCCCGCGGCCATGGTGCCCAGAGCCGCGAGGCGCGCCTGCTCTTTGCTGGCCTCGAAGCCGCGCAGGTTCTCTACCGCCGTCGCCGCCCGGGACATCAGGCGGCCGAGCTGGGTGACCTCCTCTTGGGAGAAGCCGTCGGACCAGTCCTCGTCCTTGAGCGCCAGCCAGCCGAGCACCGCGCTGCCCGTAGACATCGGCAAGACGAGGTCGGCCCGCATCTCGTCCATCACCCGGAGCTGGGCGGCGGCGGCGGGCGGGGCGTCGCGGCGGGCCGAGACCGCGGTCAGCTCGGCGCGGGTGTAGGCCGGTCGGCCCGCCTCAAAGCCCTCGACGAAGGGCTGGGGCGCCACGGCGCTCAAGAGCGTCGGCTCGGCGTCCGTCGTGCGCGCCGCGAGCAGCTCAAAGCGCCCCCGGTCGTGGCTGTAGACATAAAACGCCGCCCCGGGTACACGGCCGGAGGCGTAGAGGCGCTCGACGAAGGTCTCGGTGAGGTCCCGCACCGAGGTGAGCTGGGGCAAGGTCTCCCCCAGGTCGTCGAGCACCACGGAGAGCTGCCAGCCGCGCACGTTCACCCAGCGGGCCACGGCGTTCTTGAGCTGGGGCAGGCTGGGCTCGGCGATCCAGATGAAGACGAGGCCGCCCACAAACATCATGAACAGCCGCTGCAGCGCCAAGGCGAGGCTCAAGCTGCCGTCCCCGCTCGTCGGCCCGGCGAGGCCCACGGACACGCCGATCACGACGGTCAGGGCCAAGGTGCTCAGCGCCGTCGTCACCACCCGGGCGCTGATCTCGTGGAGATCGAGCAGGCGCCGCATCTGCAGGACGAGGTGCAAGAAGTAGAGGTAGAGCCCGGCGAACAAGGCGCCGACAGGCGGGAATGAACCCTGGCGCCCGGCGTTGAAGCCCGTCGGCACCCCGAAGTCCGAGCCGTCCAAGAGCCGGGACGCGCCCTCGATGGCCGTGAACAGCGCCGCGCCGCCCAAAAACAGCGCGAGGTAGAAGATTCGGGCCCGCTCGATGCGGGTGGCCAGGATGTAACGCTGACGTAAGCGACTGAGGGTCACCGCGAAGGCGACGAAGACGAGCGCCCCGGCGAGCCAGTCCTGGGGCAACGAGGGATGGTCCGAGGACGACATCACCGCCGAGACGCCGATGTAGAGCGCCGCCACGGCGAGGCTCACGCTCCAGCTCCGGCGGCGGGTCTCGCCGCGCTCGGCGTCGGTGAGCGGGAAGAAGTGCTCGATGAAGCTCAGGTTGGCGACGGGGAGCAGGATCCCCGTGGCCACAAAGAGCACCCGGAACCACAGCCAGCCCGTGAGCAGGTAGAGCGCGAAGAGCGCGTAGGTGAGGGCGGTGAGCGCGCCTAAGCCCGCAAAACGTAAGGCCGCGGGGTGGGCGCGGCGCTCACGGGTCGCCCGCACGCCCAGGGACAGCGCGGCCAGAGCCACGAGCAGATAGAACAGGGAGAGCATCCTTAGAGTCTATCCGGGCGCCCCCTGGAGCCGCGTATGTCCCAAGAGCGCTTTCGTCAGCTCCCCTCCGTCGACCAGGCCCTGCGCGACCCGCGCCTCGCCGCAATGCCCCGGGGGCTCGCTCTGCGCGCCGCCCGCGCCGTGCTCACCGAGCTGCGCCGGGCCCTCGCTGAGGATCCTGAGCTCGTCCTCCCCGACGTCATGGAGCGGATCATCGCCGAGGCCCATCGCCAGGCCACGCCGCGGCTGCGTGGGGTGATCAACGCCACGGGCATCGTGCTGCACACGAACCTCGGCCGCGCGCCCCTGGCCCCCGCCGCCCAGGCCGCCATCGCTGAAGTCGCCGCGGGCTACTCCAACGCCGAGCTCGACCTCAGCTCGGGCAAGCGGGGCGGGCGCCTCGACGGCATCCGCGGGCCGCTCCAGGCGCTCACGGGCTGCCAAGACGCGATCGTGGTGAACAACGGCGCCGCCGCCGTCGTGCTCGTGCTCACCGCCTTGGCCCAGGGGCGGGAGGTGATCGTCTCTCGGGGGGAGCTCGTCGAGATCGGCGGGAGCTTCCGGGTGCCGGACATCATGGCGGCGTCCGGGGCCCGGCTCCGCGAGGTCGGCACGACGAACCGCACCCGCGCCGCGGACTACGCCCGGGCGATCGGCCCGGAGACGGCCCTGCTCATGCGGGTCCACCCCTCCAACTTCAAGATGATCGGCTTCACCGAGCGGCCGACCACGGCGGCGCTGGCGGCCTTGGGGCCGCCGCTCGTCGAGGATCTCGGCTCGGGCGCGCTCGTGCCGGGGCTCGGGGATGAGCCCGTCGTCGGCGAGGCGCTCCGGGACGGCGCGGCCTTGGTGTGTTTCTCCGGGGACAAGCTCCTCGGCGGGCCCCAGGCGGGGATCATCGCCGGGCAGCGGGGGCTCATCGCGGCCTGCCGGGAGCACCCGCTCTACCGCGCCCTGCGGGTCGACAAGCTCACCTTGGCCGCCTTGGAGGCGACGCTGCGCCTCGTGCTCGCCGGGGATCTCGACGCCCTGCCGACGGTGCGGATGCTGCGGATGGATCCCGGGCCCGCGGCGGCGGACCTGGCGGGGCGCCTGGGTGAGCTGCCCGCGCCTTGGCGCCTCGGCCTGGAGTCCGACGTCGGCTTCACCGGCGGCGGGGCCTTGCCCGGAGAGGGCCTGCCGACGACGGTGGTGGCCCTGCGCGGCGGGGACGTCGAGGCCCTCGCCGCCCGCCTGCGCCGCGGCGCGCCCCCCGTGGTGGCGCGTGTGCGCCGCGACGCCCTGGTGCTTGACCCCCGCACCATCCTCCCCGGCGAAGAGGAGCGGCTCTGCGTGGCGCTGCGCCTTGCATTGAGCGCCGAGATGGGCCAATAAGAGAGGATCGCGTAAAGGACGACGATGAGCGCAGGCTTCTACGAGCGGCTCGGCCTCCAGCCCACGGCCTCCCCCGAGGAGGTGCGTGAGGCGTACCATCGCGCGCTGGCGAAGCTCGTGAAGAAGCTCCGGGCCGCCCGCAGCAAGAACCTCGACGCCGCGGCCATCGAGGCCGAGCGTGACGGTGTGCGGGAGGCCTGGGAGGTCCTGAGCGACCCCGCCCGGCGCCGCCGTTACCACCTCATGCTCGACCGAGAGGGGGAGCTCGCCGGGCTCGACGTCGCGGCTCTGCTCAAGAAGCTCCAGCCCGCCTTGGTGGATCCCGCCGCCGCCGTCGGCGTCGAGCTGCTCCGCGCGCTCACCGACCTCCCCGTCGGCCCGGCCATGGAGCGCGCCGCCGCGCCGCCGTCTCCGCCTGAGGCCCCGCGCCGCCCCGGCCCCAGCGCCGTGTC
>JAKLKD010000352.1 GCA_023150845.1 Myxococcota bacterium
GGAAGGTGCCGACGAGGGACTCCCCGTCGGCGAGCAGGGCCTCACCGTAGTCGTCGTCGATCTGCATCCGCAGCGCGAGATCGCCAAAGCCCTCCACCGGCGCGGTGTCCTCGGGCGGGGCGGTGTCCACGGGCGACTTCTCGACGCAGGCGAGGACGGTGAGCAGGACGAGCGACATCGAGGCTCCTGGGGGGCGCGAGGCGTGAGTATAGCGCGACTCCGTCACGCTCTGCGAAGCCGCGTGTGTGCGCGGCGAATCAGAGGCCGAGGCGCTTGCGCAGCCGCCAGAAGGTCGTCCGGCTCACGCCGAGGGACGCCGCGGCACGATCCAGATCCCCGTCACAACGATCGAGGGCGGCGCGAACCCGCGCCCGCTCATCCTCCTCGGGGCTCGGCGGGGCCCGTCGGGGCGTGGCTTGGGGCCGGGCCTCACGGAACTCCGGCGGGAGCTCGTGCAGGCTGATCACCGGGCCGCGGCCGACGGCGAAGGCGTACTCGACGACGTTGAGCAGCTCTCGCACGTTCCCGGGCCAGGGGTGGTCGAGGAGCGCCTGCATGGCCTCAGGAGAGAACGAGGTCACCCCGCGGCGGCCGCGGCGGTTGTGCTCGTCGAGGCTGCGGCGGAGCAGCAGCTCGATGTCCAGCGGGCGCTGACGGAGCGGCGGCAAAAAGAGCGGCACCACCCGCAGGCGGAACATGAGGTCCTCACGAAAGCGCCCGGCGCGCACCTCCTCCCGGAGCGCGCGGTGGGTGGCGGCGATCACCCGCACGTCGACCTCGACGGGCTCGTTGGCGCCGACCGGCACGAGCACCCGCTCCTGCAGCACCCGGAGGAGCTTCGCCTGGAGCTCCAAGGGCAGCTCCGCCACCTCGTCCAGGAACAAGGTGCCGCCGTCGGCCTGGGCGAAGATGCCCCGCCGCGCGCTGACCGCCCCGGTGAAGGCCCCCTTGGCGTGGCCGAAGAGCTCACTCTCGAGGAGGGACGGGGTGAAGGCGGCGCAGTTGACGGCGATGAAGGGGCCGTCTCGGCGGCGGCTCTCCAGGTGAATCGCCCGGGCGACGAGCTCTTTCCCGGTGCCGCTCTCGCCGCGGACGAGCACCGTGGCCTCGGTCTCGGCGACGTTTCGGATGATCTGGAAGACCTGGAGCATCGCCGGGTCGCGGGTGACGAGGCCGTGGAACTCCGTCGCCCCGGCGGTGAGCAGCTCGACGCCGCCTTGGGTCACGGCGCTCGTGTCGAGGGCCAAGACGTGCATCGCGCCGTCGGGCTGGTCGTCGTGGTGAAGCACCCGGGCGAAGTGCCGCACACGCACCGTCGCGCCGTCGGACCGGGTGACCCGGGCGGAGGCGCCGTAGGGGCGCCGCTCGACACCGTCGCAGAGCAGGCCGTCGGGGCAGGGGAGTCCCAGGACCTCGTCGGCGGCGAACCCGAAGAGGCGCTCCGCCTCCGCCGACCAGAACAGCACCCGGCGATCGGCGTCGGTGATGATGACCGCGGCGTCGGGCACGAGCGACGCGAGGGTGGCGATGGGCTCGATGAGCGCGCGGCGTTGGAGCCAGGCCTCAAGGTCAGAGTGATGTTTCATGGTTGAAACATAGTGGAACGGGCTCCTTATCGCAAGGGTGGTCTGGGGGGCTGCTTGTCTGTGTTTTATGGCGTTTTGCCGATGGAGGGTGGGTGGCGCGGCCTGTCCGTGGCCGAGTGGGCGCTGAACATTTTTTGGTCCGGGTCGTCTGTGTCACATAAGGCTCGCCCTGGTTCGATGGCCCCCGCGCGGCGAAGGAACTGGTTAGACCAATGAATGTCTCGCCCCGCCGACCTGCCCCGCATCGTGCCCGGCCTCGCCGCCGCCTTCGGCCTCGCCCTCGTGGCGGCGCCCCTCGCGTCGTGGCTGAGCGCGTCGTTGTTGGCCTTGGGGGGCCTGCCCGCCGGGGTGAGCCCGCTCTCGGCGATCCCCGTCGCCGTGCTCTTGGGCCTCCTGGTCACGAACACCGTCGGCGGGGCCGCGCCGCGGATCTTCGCCGCCTTGGCCCCGGGCCTGGAGTGGGCCTCAAAGCACGTCCTTCGCCTGGGGGTGATCCTCATCGGCGTGAAGCTCAGCGCGCTTGACGTGCTGCGGGTGGGCGCCTTGGGGGTGCCCGTCGTGCTCGTCCTGGTGAGCCTCGGCCTCGTCAGCGCCCGGCTCCTCGCCCGGTGGATCGGGGTGAGCGAGCGCCTCGGCCTGCTCGCCGCGGCCTCGACGGCGATCTGCGGGGTGACGGCCACCCTCGCCGTGGCGCCGGGTGTTGAGGCCGATGAGCGGGAGGTCGCCTACACGGTCGCCAACGTGACGCTCTTCGGGCTCCTGGGTATGACGCTCTATCCCGCCCTCGCCCACGCGCTCTTCGCCGGGAACCCCGGCGCGGCGGGGCTCTTTTTGGGCGCGGCGATTCACGACACCAGCCAGGTCATGGGCGCCGCCATCGCGTACAGAGAGGTCTACGGCGACGAGCGGGCCCTGCAGATCGCCACGGTCATCAAGCTCACGCGGAACGCGCTCCTCGTGCTCGTCGTGCCGGGGCTGACCTGGCTCTACCGGCGCGGGCGGGCCCAGGCCCCAAACACCCCGGCGCCGAGCTTCAGCGCCTTGTTCCCGACCTTTGTGCTGGGTTTTTTGCTGCTCTCGGCGATCCGCACGGCCGGTGACTGGGGCCTGGAGGGCGGCGGGCGCGCCTTGGGGATCTGGTCCGCCGAGGGCTGGCGGGGGCTCACGAAGCTGCTCGGGGAGCAGGCCGCGACCTTGGCGCTCTCGACGGCCTTGGCGGGGGTCGGGCTCTCGACGCGGCTCAGCACCCTGCGTGGGCTGGGGTTACGTCCGCTGGCGGTGGGCTTCGGCGCGGCCCTGACCGTCGGGCTCGGCGCCCTCGCCCTCGCCGCGTGGATCGGCGCGGAGCTGGGCTGAGCCCGCCGCTACAGCCAGCGCCGGGCGAAGGCGTAGAGCGCCCGTAGGCTCGGGTGGTACCAGGTGTCTGTCGTGTAGAGCAGGGTGAGGATGCGTGTGATGAGCGCGCCGATCGTGAGCGCCGTGACCGGGGTGACGATGACGGCGTCCCGCCAGGTAAACCGGAGGGGCCGCCGCGAGACGCGGGGCTGGAGGGGGTCGAAGCCGCGGGTGTCGAGGGACTCGGCGAGGGACTGGGCCCGGCGCCAGGCCCGGGCGATGACCGGGCGGAGCATCGAGAGCTCCAGGCGCAGCCAGGCGACGGGGCCGCGGCGGTAGACGGGGCGGCCGCGCTGGGCCCGGGCGTCACGCACGATCAGCAGCTCTTGGCCCAGCTCCGGCACAAAACGCAGGGCCGTCGCGCCCATCAAGGCGAGGCCGAAGGGCACCCGCAGGGCGACCAAGGCCGCGAGCAGGCGATCCGGCGGCGTGGTGAGGGTCAAGGCGAGGCCCGCGAAGCTCACGGCCAGAAAACGCGCGGACTGGGCGAGGCCCCAGAGCACACCCTCTCGCCAGAGGCAGACCGGGCCTACGCAGGCGAGGGCCACCCGCGGCTGCTCGGCGTAAAAGAGGCCCTGGGAGAGCACCGTGCTCCACACGATGCCGAGGGCCATGAGCCCACCCCGCACAAACCACCGCGCCGGGGGCGGGCGCAGGGTGAGCGGCGCCGCCGCGGCCAAGGCGAGGAGCGCGAGGCTCATCGGGCGCTCCAAGGTGACGGCGAGCAGGCCGACGTTCACGATGAGCAGGAGCCGGGCGCGGGGGTCCATCATTCCCTTGGCTCCACGAGGCCGGCGAGGGTCTCCGCGTCCAAGGGCGGCAGGCCGAGCTGGGCGCAGAGCTGGGCCAGGGGCGGCAAGGGCAGGGGGGTCGGCTCGGGGAGGTCCAGGAGCGCCGTCTCCGGCGGGCCGTCGCGCAGCGCGCGCCCCTCGTGCAGCACGATGACCCGGGTCGCGTGGCGTAGGGTGAGGCGCAGGTCGTGGGTCGCGAAGATGAGCGCGCCGGGGAAGCTGCGCAGGCCGAGCATGAGCCGCTCCAGGCTCGCGGAGTCTTGACCAGCGGTGGGCTCATCCAGGGCGAGCACGGCGGGGGCCGTCGCGACGGCGGCGGCGACGGCGACACGCTGGCGCTGCCCCCGGGAGAGCGCGTGTGGCGCCTGCGCCAAGAGTGAGTCCACCCCCAGGGCCTCGGCGGCCCCCCGCACCCGGGCCTGGAGCGCCGCGCCGTGGAGGCCGGCCTCGGCGGGGCCCAAGGCGAGCTCCTCCGCGACGGTCTCACAGAGCAAGGAGAGGTCGGGATCCTGGGGGACATGCACCACACGCCCCTGGACCGTCACCGGCCCAGCGGGCAGGGCCCCCCGCAGGGCGAGGAGCAGGGTGGACTTGCCCGCGCCGTTGCCGCCGACCAAAGCGACACGCTCGCCGGGGCGCAGGCTCAGGCTGGGAAGGTCCAAGGCGAGGGGGCCGCCGCGCTCGTAGCGGTGCTGCAGCGGCCCGGCGACCAGGGCCGGGGGGCCCGTGAGGGTCGGCGCGCTCGGGCTCGGCGGTGTCGCCCCGGCCCGGCGCCGCAGGGCGCTCACCGGGGTGGGGTGCACGAGGCGGCCCAGGCGCCAGAGCTCCGGCGCGTCGAGGCCGAGGCGCTCCATCGCGGCCTCTAACGCCGCGTCGAGGGGCCGGGCGGGGCCTT
>JAKLKD010000018.1 GCA_023150845.1 Myxococcota bacterium
AGATCACCTCAGAGAGCGCCGCGGCGGCCTCGGCAGCGGGGGTGCCCGGGCGAGGCGGCGCGTCGACGCCGACGGCGCAGCCCCCGAGCCCCAAGGCGAGGGCCACCCAAGCGAGGCGCCCCGGGGTAAACTGGGTCTGTCGTGAGGAGAGGTTCGTCATGCCCCTCGTAGAGTACTCCTGCGCGCGGTGCGGCGCGGTGATTGAGGTGATTCAGCGCCACGGTCAGGCGGACCAAGCCCGCTGCGGCGAGGACTGCGCCTTGGGGTATGACGGCGACGGCGCGATCACGCGGCGCCTCTCGACCTTCGGCGGCCACATCGATGGCCAGGCGGCGCGAGCCCGCTCCAGCCTTGAGTCCACCCAGGCGGCCTCCTGCGGCACCTGCGGCGGCGCGCCGGGCTCATGCGAAGGCTGAGCGCCCCGCCCCTGGTCCTGGGGCTCCTCCTCACCCTCTGCGCCTGCGCCGACCCCAGCGAGGCCGCCCGGCTGCGCCAGGCCCTCGACCCCACGACGCCGATCGCCCGGGGCCTCTCCTTGTGCCGCACCCTCTCCGACCCCACCCAGGCCGGTCAGTGTGGGGTGCAGGTCCTCGACCGCAAGCCCGACATCGGCGAGGGCGACTGCGTGACCCTCGGCGCCGACGTCTGGGCCGACGAGTGCCGCTTCAACGTCGCCGAGCGCCTCGCGGCCCAAGGGGAGGTCACCGCCGCCACGGAGATCTGCGATCGCATCCGCTTCTCCCGGCCCTGCAACTTCCACCTCGTCCGGGAGCAGGCGCGGCTCTCCGTCGATGAGCCCCCCGCCACCGCCGAGGCCCGGATCGCGCTGTTCGCCCAGGCGACCATCGCCCCCGACGCCGCGCGGCTGTTCTGGGGGGAACGTTTCCGCTCCACCCAGCTCTTGGGGCGCCCCGCCGACGCGGCGAGCTGTGAGGCCCTGGCGGCCCCCGCGCCCTGCCACGAGGCCTTCACCTCGATGTGGACCCGGGCCATCGAGGCCGTCAGCCGCCCCCAGGCCTGCGCTAGGCTCCAGGCGGGTCGGCCGCTCTTGACCATGGGCAACGGCGAGCCGAGCTTCGTGCCGACGCAGGAGGCCCTCACGACGATGCTCAAGGCCTGCCCGCCCTCGTCCGCGCCCTGAGCGGCTGGCGAGGGTGAGGCGGCCCCGATAGGGAGGCGCCTTGACCAACCGCCGAGAGTCGCCATGTCGCCCCAGAACGTGCCGCCGCAGAACGCGCCGTCGCTGATCACCCAGCTCGTCCGGGAGGCCGCCCTCGCCGCGGGCTACACCGCCGACGAGCTTGAGCCCGCCGCCCCCACCCGGGACGCCGCCCACGGCGACTACCAGTCGAACAGCGCCTTCCGCATCGCCAAGGCCAACAAGCTGAACCCCCGCGCCGTGGCCCAGGCCATCGTCGAGCGCCTGCCCGCCCACGAGGCCGTGCGCGCCGTGTCCATCGCCGGGCCGGGCTTCATCAACTTCACCTTGAACGACGCCTGGTTAGGCGCCCAGCTCGTCGCCCAGTGTGAGGACACCAAGCTCGGCCTCGCCCAGCGCCAGGGCCGGGTGGTGATCGACTACTCGAGCCCCAACGTCGCCAAACGGATGCACGTCGGGCACCTGCGCTCGACGGTGATCGGCGCGGCGCTGCACCAGCTCTACCGCTTCGCTGGCTACGAGGTGATCGCCGACAACCACATCGGCGACTGGGGCACCCAGTTCGGCAAGCTCATCGTCGCCTGGCGCGGCTGGCTCGACGCCGCGGCGTATGAGGCGGACCCCATCGGCGAGCTGCAGCGCATCTACGCCGACTTTGAGGTCCGGGCCGAGGCCGACCCCAGCCTCGCCGACCAGGCGCGCCACGAGACCGCCTTGCTCCAGGCCGGGGATCCCGACAACCGCGCGCTCTGGCGCCAGTTCATCGAGGTCTCGCTCCAGGAGTTCAACGAGCTCTACACCCGGCTCGGCATCCAGTTCGACGAGGTGCTCGGGGAGAGCGCCTACAACGACATGCTCCAGCCCATGGTGGACTCGCTCCTGGCCTCGGGCATAGCCCAGCTCAGCGACGGCGCCGTGGTGATCCCCTTCGTAGACGCCGACGGCCCCGGCCTCGCCAAGGCGCCGATGCTCATCCGCAAGCGCGACGGCGCGGCGCTCTACGGCACCACGGACCTCGCCACGGCCCGTTACCGCCTCGACCGCTGGTCCCCGTCCCGCATCATCTACGTCACCGACACCCGCCAGCAGTTCCATTTCCAGCAGCTCTTCGCGGCCTGCCGCAAGCTCGGCTGGACCCAAGCCGAGCTGGTGCACTGCTGGTTCGGGTTGTTGAGCCTGCCTGACGGCACGATGTCCTCCCGCAAGGGCAACGTGATCACCCTCAAGGACCTGCTCGATGAGGCCGCGCGCCACGCCCGGGCCTTGGTGGATGAGAAGTCGCCGAACCTCAGCGACGACGAGCGCGCCAAGATCGCCGAGGCCGTCGGCGTCGCCTCCGTGCGTTACGCCGATCTCTCCCAGAACCCCCAGTCCGACGTGACCTTCCGCTGGGAGAAGATGTTGACCTTGGACGGCAACACCGCGCCGTTCCTGATGTACAGCTACGCGCGCTGCCGGAGCCTCCAGGCCAAGGGCGGCATCACTGACTGGGCGCTCACGCCCTTCACCCCCGTCGAGCCCGTCGAGCGTGAGCTGACCGTCGCCTTGACCCGGCTCAACGAGGTGATCGTGAGCGCGATGGACGGCAGCCGCCCCAACACGCTCTGCGACTACCTCTTCAACGTCGCCGGGCTCATCAACCGCTACTACCACGACCTCCCCGTGCTCACCGCCGCACCGGAGGATCGCGCCCGCCGCCTGAACGTGATCGAGGCGAGCGCCCGGGTGCTCGGCCAAGGGCTCAAGCTCCTTGGCATTCAGCCCTTGGATCGGATGTGAGCGGGGTGAGAGGTTGACTCCCTGGCTGGGTTGTGCGAGAGTTTGTGGATACGCCCTTCGCGTCCGCGTCTCCTGCTGTACGCCCGCTGAACGCTCTTGAGGATGGAGATGAGCGCGCCCAACACCACGCCCAGCACCCAAGCCCCCGGCGCCCAATCCCCTGGCGGTGAGTCCATCGTCACGGATCGGCTGGGGCGCTACCGCCTGATCCGCTGCGTCTCGACGGGCGGCATGGCGCGGGTGTACGAGGCGCGTCGCGAGAGCCTCGCGGGCGTCGCCCCGAAGGTGGCGATCAAGGTCATCCTCCCCGAGCACGCCAACGACGCCAAGTTTCAGCAGCTCTTCCTGAACGAGGCGAAGATCGGGTCGATGCTGCAGCACCAGAACGTGGTGCAGATCCAGGACTTCGACCGCGAAGGCGACGTCTTCTACATCGTGATGGACTACGTCGAGGGCCTCACCTTCCGGCGCGCCATCTCCCACTGCAAACGAAACGGCCTGCACATCCCGCTCGCCGTGATCGCCGAGCTCGGCCGCCAGATCTGCGAGGGCCTGCACTACGCCCACACCGTGCGCGACGAGCACGGCAACGCCCTGCACCTCGTCCACCGCGACGTGAAGCCCTCCAACCTCATCCTGAACCCCCAGGGCGTGGTGAAGGTGCTCGACTTCGGCATCTCCAAGGCGCTCATCGCCGCCGAGACCCGCGGCGCGGTGAAGGGCACCTGGGGCTACATGTCCCCGGAGCAGGCCAGCGGCGCCGAGGTGAGCGCCCGGGCCGACCAGTACGGCGTGGCCGCGGTGCTCTACGAGCTCGCGATGCTCCAGCCGCTCTTCCCCGAGAAGGAGCCCCGGGTGCTCCGCGCGCTCATGGAGCAGGACGAGGGCGCCCGCCGCGCCGCCCGGCTCATGGGTGTGCACGGCCCCTTGGCCCCGGTGCTCGTCCGGGCGCTCCAGCGGGATCCTTACGCGCGCCACGAGACCTCGATGACCTTGGCCCAGGATCTCGCGCGCCTCGTGCCCGATCCTGTGCTCGCCCGCGATCAGGTGCTCCAGTTCCAGTCCTCACTCTTGGCCCTCGATCGCCTGCGGAAAGAGCGCCCGGGGAAAGACGTGGCGGCGGTGGTCATCGGCATCGGCCCGGCCCAGCCCCGCGGCGCGCCCCAGGCTCAGGCCGTGAGCATGGCGGCGGACGCGGGCGTCGACGTCTCCGAGGTCTCCGGGGTGTCCGAGCCCAGCGGCTTCGGCGGCCAGTACCACTCCAACGTGAGCAACGTCAGCCAGTCCCAGCCGACCTTCAACCCCGCGGTGCAGGCCCCTCCCCTGCGCGGGATGATGAACTCGCCCATGGCCTCCCAGGTGGTCATCGACCCCCGCGGCGGGCTCCCGGTCGCTGTTGGCGGTCAGTACGCGCCTTATCCCCACGACTACGCCCCGCCGCAGCTCCTCCAGCCGCAGGAGGAGGGCATCTCGACGGGCATGTTGGCGATGATCGGCCTCGCCGTGCTCGTGCTGACCTTCGTGTTCGCCAAGCTGGCGATGCGGCACCTCGACATCAACGGCCGCGGCGCGGTGACCGAGGAGGTCCTCACCGATCCCCTCGTGAACCCGGACGGCGCGACCACCGCCCCGCCGGTCAAGCCCGACGGCGCCACGACCACCCCGCCCACGAACCCCGACGGCGCCACCACCACGACCACCCCGCCGGTTCAGCCCGACGGCGGCGGCGCGACCACGGCCCCGCCGGTCAACCCCGACCGCCGCGACCAGGGCGGCGGCTCGCGGCGTGACCGTGACCGTGAGCCCGACGAGGGCGACGGGCTCATGCCAGGCGAGCGTGTCCCCGACCCGCCGGTCATCACCTCCGGCGTCGGCAGCCTCGCCGTGGTCGCGACCAGCTCGGGCGAGACCTCACCGCCGATCTTTGTCGGCGGCGTCGAGAAGCGCGCCGGCCGCTACCGGGACGAGCTGCCCACGGGCACCTACCAGATCAAGGTCGTCTGCCCCCACGACTCGCCGAACCCGGGCTGGGCGCCGGTGAAGTCCCTCTCGATCGAGCCTGGGGCCGAGGTCGGGCTGCGGGTCGACTGCGACACCAAGGAGATCACCGGGCTCTGATCCGCCGCTCAGCGCGGCGGCGGGAGCTGGTCGATGAAGCCCTCGACGCAGCGGCGGATGAGCTCGCGGCTGGTGCGGAAGGGTCGCTTCCAGAAGCCGATGGGGTCGGGGATCTCCAAGGTGCGGCCGAAGCTCCCCAACATCATGATCTTGTCTTCGCTGCCCGGGTGGCGGTCCCGCAGGGCGCTGGCGTGGCCGAGCTCCATGACGAGGATGTAGTCGGCCCAGGCCACGAGCTCATCGGTGACGGGCTGGGCGCGGTGGCCGCTCACGTCGATGTCCACCTCCTTCATCACGGCGACGGTGTTTCGGTGGGCGGGCTGGCCGTTGAGGCCCATGACCGAGGCCGAGCGGACCTCCAGGGGGATGCCCCGGCGCGTGGCGTAGTCCCGGGCGAGGGCCTCGGCCATGGGGCTGCGGCAGAGGTTGCCCGTGCAGACCATGAGCGCGCGGGGCGGCGATGCGGGCATCAGGACTCCAGGCGAGGCAGCTCAGACCTAAGCAGGATAAGGGCATCGGCCAACACGGAGGTACCCCATGTCGTTCTTTTCTCGCAACGCGCCCGACTCTCCCGCCCCCAGCGTGCAGGAGATGATCCCCGGCACCGGCAAGCTCCACGCGAAGATCCGCACCACGAAGGGCGACATGGTCGCCGAGCTCTACGAGGAGAAGACCCCTCGCACCGTCGCCAACTTCGTCGCCTTGGCCACGGGCGCCGTGGAGTGGACGACCCCGACCGGCGTGAAGTCGAAGGATCCCCTCTACAAGGACATCATCTTCCACCGCGTCATCAAGGACTTCATGGCCCAGGGCGGCGACCCCACGGGCACCGGCCGCGGCGGCCCGGGCTGGAAGTTTAAGGACGAGTTCGACCCCAGCCTGCGCCACACGGGCAAGGGCGTGCTGTCGATGGCGAACGCGGGCCCGAACACGAACGGCTCGCAGTTCTTCTTGTGCCAGGTGGCCACGCCTTGGCTCGACGGCAAACACAGCGTCTTCGGCAAGGTGATCCAGGGCCTGGAGGTGGTCGACGCCATCTGCAACAGCCCCGTGGGCCCCGGCGACAAGCCCAAGACTGACATCGTGCTCCTGGGCATCGACGTCTACCGCGCCTGATCCCTTCAGGCCCTCCGCCACACCGGCCGGAGGGCCTCGGCCTCGCCCGCGTAGGCCGCGACGACCCCGGGGCAGCGCGGCTTGAGCGCGCAGCCCTCACACACGGGCGGGTGCTCCCGCCGCTGGGTCATGAAGTAGAGCCGGGCCAAGAGCGAGGCCTCGTCCTCCTCGGCCCGCTCCGCCGTCCAGGCCGCGCTCAGGCAGCGCGGCGCCACGAGCGGCAGCGGCCCGTGGCCGGTCTTGGCCAGGGCCTCCCGCACGGCGTCTAGGCGCGGCGCCCGGGCGGCCCAGTCAAACACCGGCTTCTCCCGCAGGAGCCCCACGGCGAGGCGCGCGCCCCAACGATCCTGGCAGAGCTGGGCCAGCGCATCCAGGCCGTCCAGGGTCTCGGGCAAGGCCACGGTGTGGGGGCTCACCTTCACCCCGGCGCCGTCGGCGGCGTCGAGGCCCGCGATCACCCGGTCAAAGCACCGCACACCACACACGGCGTCGTGGACCGCGCGGTCGGCGGAGTACAGCGGCACGACCACCTCGGCGAGGCCCAGGTGCCGCCAGGCGCTCGCCCCGGCGGCCAGGGTGGTGCCGCTCGTCATCAGCTCGACCCGGGTGTAGCCCAGGCGCCGCGCCGCCCGGAGCGCGCCCTCAAAGTCGGGGTGCAGCGTCGGCTCGTTGCCGCCGATGAGCAGGCGCCGCACGTCCGCCGGGCGCTGGCGCAGGTGCCGGAGGATACGCTCGGCGGGGGTGACGTCCTCGGGCCGCACGGTGATTGTGCCCGGCCCGGCGCAGAAGAAGCAGCGGTTGGCGCAGGCGTTCGTGAGCGACAGGAGCGTGACCGCCGGGAGCCCCCGGGCGCGCAGCCACTCCGCCTGGGCCGCCGGGTCCGCGGCGAGCAGGGTGTGCAGGGCGGCGTCTTCGTGCTCGGGGCGCAGAGGCGAGGCCGGGGCGAGGGTGAGCCGGGAGTGTAGCGCGGCGCGCCGGGCCTCGTCACGCGGGGCCAGCGCGCGGCGGCCTCCTCACTCTACGACTGTGGGCCGCGCTCGGTCGTTCGACCAGGCAAACACGCAGCCCGAGCCCGAGCCCGCCGTGCCGTCGCAGCCGAGCACGATCTGGCCATCGGCCCCCTCGGGGGGCACCGTCCACATACAGAAGCCGCCGGCCGTGGCCGTGCAGAGGTCCTTGGTGATGCCGTCCTTCACCAGGGTGACGTGGGCGGCGGTGCCCGGGCCGCAGTCGCAGGCCTCCATGGTGAAGAAGCCGGTCTGGCCCGCCGTGGCCTTCTCCTCGAAGGTCTCCGATTGCCCGCAGGCGACCAAGCGGTTCTGCGTCGCGGCGGAGCTGGGCTCATCGGCCCCCAGGGTGAACACCAGCCCGATCCCCAGGATCAACCTGGGCTGCCAACCGTTGAACATGAACACCTCCGGGGGCATGGTACCTCAACGGGCCTTCGGCGGATAGGCGGGGGGTGGGTGAATTGGGGGGCACCGCGTTGAGGGTAACCGGCGGTGAGCGTCGGGGCGGCGCGAGGGTGTGGGGGTCGGACCCTGGTCGTGCGGGGCGAACGGGGGCGGGCTCTCGGTGGGGGTGACCGGCGGTGAGCGTCGTGGCGGCGCGAACGCGTGGAGGCCGGACCCTGATCGTGATGGTGCTCGGGGTGTCTCTCGCGGGAACGCTCACTCCAGCCCGTCCGGGGCTGGAGCTCGCTGCGTCTCCGGCGACCTCTCGCGCGTCACGCGCTTCGGTCGCCTCCGAAGCTCCCGCGAGAGTCACCCGCTCACCCCACACGCGGGTCCGACCCCCACGCTGGTCGTGGGGACTCGGGCTCAAGGCAGGGTGGGAGTGGGCCGACGTGGCGCTCGGGATTTGGGCTCTCGTCGCCGCCACGACCGTTCCCCTTCGTTGGGGGGGCCGCAAGTCGCCGACCTCATTGCACTTGATCCCCACCAGATCCCGTCTTCTCGCCGCCTCATCGCCTCCTCAACCCAAGCGAGAACATGCTCAACCAGTTCGATCGTGCTGGGGTTGTGGACCTCAGCCACCTGGGCGGCGTCCCCCGCGAGCGCGAACACCTGAGCCAGCTCGGCGAGCCCGTCGGACTGCCCGAGCCGGGAGCCGGTCTGCTCATCGAGCGAGAGCGCCGAGAGGTAAGGTCCGTGCGCCTCCAACAAGCGGCCTGCGGCCCGCTCCAGGTCACCGTGGGCCTGAAACACTTTGGCCTGACCCACACGGTCGCCCACCACCTCGAACAACGCCAGGGACGCCGCGTAGTCGGCCGCTGCTCCCGCGAGGCCGGACTCGGTCCGACGAAGGTCACCGTGGGCCTGAAGCACGTTGACCTGACCCACGCGGTCGCCCACCACCTCGAACAACGCCAGGGCCGCCGCGTAGGCGACCGCCACGCCGTACCCCCGGCGCTCCCCTCTTCCCGTCGCTCCCGCGCCGTGTGAAGCGGGCGCTCATGCCACACCACGTCACCATCACCGAGCGCCAAGCCCTCGTCGCCCAATGGCGCGCGTCCGGCCTCACCATGTTCGCCAGGGAGCACGGCGTCCCGTTCACGAGCCTTCGCCGCTGGCACCTCAAGTACCCCCCGCCCACCTTCTCCCACGTCGAGCTCTCCGATTCGCCCTCCAGCCCCACCCTCATCGTCGAGCTGGCCCATACCGGCCACCGCATCCACGTCCCACTAGGCTTCGACGCTACTTTGCTGCGCCGTCTCATGGAGGCGTCGTGCTGATAACACACAGACTCCAGATCCACATCGCCCTTGAGCCCTTGAGCCTGCGCAAGTCCATCGACGGTCTGTGCGCCGAGGTCCAGCGCCGCTTCGGCGACAACCCCATAGGGGGCCATCTGTTCGTGTTCTTCAACCGCGACCGCACCGGACTGAAGGCGCTCATTTGAGACAACGGCGGCTTCATCGTCGTCTACAAACGCCTGGAGCGCAGCCGTTTCGTGCTGCCGCCCGTTCGCGGCGACCGCGTGATGATGGACCACGCCGAGCTCGCGGCGCTCTCGGACGGCATCGACCTCACCCGCGCACGAAAAACTCCCTAACACCTCCGAGCTGCGCCTGAGGCAGACCGTCACCGGGCGAACGAACGTCCTCTTCGTGGGCTCCGAGGGCGACGCGGCCTCGGCGGCGAGCCTATGCTCCCCCGTGGCGAGCTGCAGGCTGCACAGGCTTGACCCGTGGGTGTACTTGTATGACGTGCTGGGGTGGATCAACGACTTCCCCGCGACGCGGGTGATTGAGCTGTCTCCGTCCTACGTCGCGGGGGCGTGGCGGGACGATGGGTGTTACCACCGGACTAAACAACACTCCCCATCCCAAGCGTAGACCTGTGACCTTTCGTGTCACGGCAGTAACGGGAGTCGTCACAGTCCGCGCCGAAACTGCCCATGAGAAGGTCATTCCCAGCACGGCATAACTCTTGCATGAATTTGTATACCTAGCTCGGAGTGCTCATGTCCTCTCGCCTGATCCTCGTGTTCACCCTCGCGCTCACCGGCTGTAGTGGCGCTAGTCCTGAGTCCAAAGACGTCGCCGTTGAGGAGGAGGACACCACGCAGAGCTGCGCCTCCGTGCCATCGGGAACGGTCGAGACCTCCGGCTCCTGCTTCGGGATGCGAATGACCGCGACCCTCACCGCCGATGCGGCGAGCTGCACATTCTCCCTCGCCGATTGGAGCATGAGCCACGGCAACCTCCCCGAAGGCGGCGCGGTAGCAGGAGCCACCGTCACGCTCAGCGGCGGCGACTTTGAGGGCTGTACGGGGAGCGTCGAAGCGGCGGCCATCTCCGGCGTATGCGAGGACGGCTGCGCTTGGGAGCTGGCCTATGTTCAGTAAACTCTCGCCGAGCGCGTCATCATCGCCTGCGCGGGTCTCGCTGGTGATGTTGGTGTTTGTGTACGCCTGTCAATGTCGCCCCGCGACGACGCCGGAGGTGCGGTCGTTCATCGAGCCAGCGCTCCTCGCGGACGAAGACAGCACCGAGGGGCGATTTGTGGGGACGCTCCAGGCGTCGGCGACCACGCTGGACCGAACGGGGACCCCTACCGAGTTCTTGACCTTCAACGGCGGGATCCCAGGGCCGCAGATTCGTGTGCGTCAAGGGGATGAGGTCAGCATCCGCTTTTTGAACGGGCTGCCCGATGGCCATGACTGGTCGAGCGGCGTTCATTGGCACGGGATCGAGGGCTACAACGCCTCGGACGGAACGCCGATCACCGAGCGCGGGATCATGCCCGGCGCAGAGAAGACCTATGAGTTCCGCGCGACCCGGCCCGGCGTGTACTGGTATCACCCCCACATCCGGGGGGCGCAGGCCATCTTCTCCGGCCTCTATGGGCCGCTGATTGTTGTCGATCCAGCAGAGGACGAGCTGATCGCGCGCGGCGTGCTTCCAAAGGACGATCGTGTGCTCGTGCTCTCCGACACCTGGACATCTCAAGGGATCGTCACCTCCGCCGAGTCCACAAACGCGATGGAGATTATGAACGGTACGGAGGGCCGCGAGCTTCTCGTCAACGGCCACCTGCTGCCTACGCTTGATGTCGTGGCGGGCTCAGCGGTGCGGCTTCGGCTCATCAACAGCTCCATCACGCGGTTCTGGCGGGTGTCTGTGCCAGGCCACACGCTGATTCGGGTGGGCGGCGAAGGTGGGCTGCTCAACCACGCCCGCGTCGAGGGTGGGTCCGTCACTGGCGAACGATTTGATGTTGAGACCGGCGCCTCGTTGGGCCCCGCGGAGGTCGCGTTGGGCTATGAGCGCGGCGAGGTGCTCCTCGCCCCTGGTGAGCGCGCCGATGTTGTCCTCATCACGGATGGAGTCGTAGGGGACGAGTGGCCGCTTCGTTGGGAGGACAGCCCGCGAGGACGACACGAGATGTGGATGGAGGACGGTGAGATGGTCATGGGGGACGCCGCGGATGACGGGACCCGTCCTGGGGTTGAGGTCGCGAGATTTCGATTGGTCGCTGGTGAACAGTCACCCATCACGCTCGCGGACGGCACACCGCTGCTCGCCGCCGTGGGGCGCTCGATTGAGCCGGTCGCTACCCCCGCGAACGCGCAGTGGTTTGACGAGGCGGGCACCACATTAGACGAAGAGATGACCCACGAAGAAGACGAGAGCGGCGAGCTGGTGATGACGACCTGGTTCGGCATGAACGGCGTCTCATGGCACCCCGACCACATGGCGGGGCCAGAGCAGCCGCTGGCGCCGAGCGCAAAATCAGCGCGGATCGGCGACACGATCGAGTGGGAGGTGCGCAATAACTCCATGATGGCGCATCCCTACCACCTGCACGGCTTCAGCTACCAGCCTTACGCGCTCGTGTTCTGGCCCGACCCCGAACACGCCACGGAGGACAACAGCGCGGTGCGTGTGCCGTGGAGTCATGATGAGTTTGAGGACACCACGCTCATTCCACCGTTCGCGTCGTTGTACTTTCGTGTACAGCTCTCCGATCCTGCGGGTGACGGATCCGCAGCCGGACGTTGGGTGCAGCATTGTCATATTCTGCAGCATGGCGAGAATGGCATGATGTCCGAGCTTGTGGTGAGCCCGTAGCGGTGAGGGTCTGAAGACGCAGCTCGTCCATTCTGGGAGCGCCACACAGCACGATCGTTCAATGGGCCACCTCAGCCAACGTCGGGGCCCGCACACCGCGCTCTTGACCAGCGACACGGCCTCA
Source organism: Myxococcota bacterium (assembly GCA_023150845.1). Lineage (GTDB taxonomy): Bacteria > Myxococcota_A > UBA796 > UBA796 > CAJQPC01 > JADKFE01. Next base: position 11,872 of record JAKLKD010000018.1, read on the forward strand.
AGCGGCGGCGTCGTCTTGGCTTCGGTCTACTCGTCGTCTTTGGGGCGATACGACCAAGCACCCGCGCGGCCCCCATCAGCCCGGCGCCACCAGCACCGCCGCGAAGAAGCCGTCGGTGCCGTGCCGGTGCGGCGTGAGCACCAGGCTCTCCCCGTCGCCGAGCGCGGCGGCCCGGGCCTCGCCCCAGAGCTCCCGCAGGGGCAGGAGCCGCCAGCCGGGGTGGTCGGCCAAGAAGGCCTCGACCACGCCCTGGTTCTCGGCGCGCAGCAAGGAGCAGGTCGCGTAGACCACACGGGCCCCCGGCGCGGCCAAGGTGGCGGCGCGGGAGAGGATCTGGAGCTGCTCGGCGCGGCGGGCGGCGCGGTCCTCGTCGGCGAGGAGCTGGCGCAGGCTGGGGTGGCGGCGCAGGGTGCCCGTGCCGGAGCACGGCGCGTCGACGAGCACACGGACGGCGCTGGCCGGGGCCACGGGCAAGGGGCCGTCGGCGGGGATCACGTCGAAACGCACGAACTTCGCCCCCGCCCGGGCGGCGCGCTGGCGGGCGCGACGGATGGCGTCCGCGCGCACGTCAAAGGCCCAGAGGCGCTGGCGGCCGCGGAGGTCGGGGGCGATGGCCAAGGATTTGCCCCCAGCCCCGGCGCAGAAGTCCACGATGAGGCCCTTCGGCGGGGGCTCCACCATGGCGGCGATGAGCTGGCTGCCCTCGTCTTGGATCTCGACGAGGCCCTCGCGGAAGGCCCGGCCCCCGGCGACGTTCGCCGTCTCCCGCACGAGCAGGGCGTCAGGGGCGAAGGTGCCCAGCTCCGAGGGGATGCCCTCGGCGGCCAAGGCGGCCTGGGCCCCGGCGCGGTCGGTCTTCAGGCGGTTCGCCCGCACCCCGATGGGCGCGCGCTCGGCCAAGGCCGAGACCAGGCGGGCGGCCTCGACGGGGCCCAGCTCGTCGAGCCAGGCCTCCGCCAGCCAGCGCGGCAAGGAGCCCATGACGCTCAGCAAGGTCACGTCGTCGGGCTGGGTGGACTCGGCCCAGGCCCGCAGGCTCGCCCGGTCGTCCCGCAGAGGCTCAAACACCGCCGACCCGAAGGTCTCCGCGGCGAGCTCCGGGGGCAGACCGCCCTCCCGCACGAGCTGCGCTAACCACAGCGCCAAGGGCGCCCGGTCGCCACCCCAGCCGCCGAGGCGCAGGAGCAAGGCCGCGCTCTGATGGCGGCGCAGGGTGGCGTAGATGCCGTCCTTGAGGATCGCCCGGTCCTTGCTGCCCAGGCGGTGATCCTCGCGGAAGCGCCGCCTCAGGAGGGTCTCGGCGTGGGCGCCCTCGGCGAAGCAGCGCTCCAGAAGCTCCGTCGCGACGGTCAGGAGCAGCCCCGGCCGCCCGGCGCGCACCAAGAGCGGCGGCGCCTCGGCGGGCGGGCGGGGCAGAGCCTCAAGCAAGGAGTGGAGCATTCGATCCGTCAGGGGCCGCCGAGGGGCTTACTGGAACGCGGCCTTGACCTGACCGAAGGTGGTCATGGTGAGGTCGGTCACCGCGGCGAGGCGCTCGGGGGTGGCGTTGATCGCCTTGATGTTGCTGTTGATCTGCTTGGTGACCTTGGGGATGTCCGCCGCGGCCACGCCGTTGCGCTTGAAGATGTCGGGGTTGATCATGCCCGGGAAGGCCGCGACCTCGGCGACGAGGCCCTTGACCTCGGGGGCGAGCTTCTCGACGTCCTGGAAGGTCTTGTCGAGGTCCGCCAAGGAGGTGTTCAGGGTGTCGATGGCGGTCTGGATCTCAGGGACGACGGCGTCCTCGGGGGTCACCTTGGGCACGCGGCCGCGCTCCAGCGACACGGTGAGCTTCTTGCCGGCCTTGGTCTTGAGCTCGGCGAGGGCCTTGTCCAAGGAGGTGGTCTGGTCGAGCTTGAGCGACGCCGCCAAGGAGGTGTTCACCTTGGTGAGGTTGTTCTCCGTGGCCTGGAGCGTGTCGTGGATCGCCTTGGCCTTGAGGAACGCGGGGTTGAAGTCCTCCACCGCCGTGGTCTTGATCTCGGGGTACTTGCTCTCGGCGGCCTCGCCGGACTTGTCCTTCTCTTTGCCAGCGAAGGCGTCCACGGCGGGCAAGGCGACGGCGGTGAGGGCGGCGAGGAGGATGAGCGGGCGGAAGTTCATCGGTGGCTCCAGTGGATTCGTCTTGGGGACAGCGGGTTTCGCGGCGGCCTATAACCCGCCGGTGACGCCCGTGTTCCTTTTGTCAGGAGTGGCGCGTGAGGCGGCCCCTCACGGCGCGCGGGTTAAGGGGACGGGCGATGGAGCTGAGCCCGACCCACCGCCCGACGCCTGGCCGCGTCCGACGCCATGATGAGCTGGGCGGGCTGCGGGGCGCGTTGTGGTCCATCGCCGCGGCCTGCCCCCTCGCGCTGTTCTTGGATCCGTTCCCGCCCCTGACCGACCGCACCGTCGTCACCGTGGGGGCCTTGGGGCTGGGCGCGCTGCTCGTGCTGGTGGGGGCCCTGCGCCTCACGCGCTCCCCCCGACAAGGCCGCAACCTCGCTGGGCTGGGCGTGGTGCTCGTCGCCGGGGTGACCACGTCGGGGCTGTTGATGTCGCCCGGCGCGGCGTTCGTGACGTTGCTCGCCGCCGGGGCCGCGCTCACCCGCATCTACCCCCGCGCGCCGCAGACCGTCTGGGCGGATGCCCCTCGGGATGAGGCCCGGGGCGCCGCCTTCGCCGCCTTGACCTGCGTGGTGCTGGGCCTCGGCGTGCAGCGGAGCGTCACCTCGGCGGCGGTGGCCCTGATCGCGCCGTCCCTCGCCGTGGGGTTGGCCCTGCGGTACAGCTTCTCGGCGAACAACCCTGACCTCACCCGCCGCGCCCCCGCCGTGCTCGGGGCGCTGAGCATCCTCATCGCCGCCGCCTTGGCCAGCCGCAGCCCCGCCGGGGCCATCGCCGTGAGCACCCTCGCCCCCTTGGGCGCCCTGCTCTCCACCCGACGCGCCGAGGGCGCCGCCCCGGCCTTGCCCGGCGTGTGGGAGGTCATCCTCGGCGACCCGGCCCGGGTGCTCGTCGCCACCTTCGCCGCGATCTGCGTCGTCGGGGGTGTGCTGCTGAGCTCGGGGCCCGCGGCGGCCGGGGCGGAGGTGCCCTTCATCGACGCGCTGTTCATGGCCGTGAGCGCCACCTGCGTCACCGGCCTCGGCGTCATCGACATCACGACGGCGTTCTCGGGGCTCGGGCGGGTGATCCTGCTCCTGCTCATCCAGGTCGGCGGCCTGGGGATCATGACCTTCTCGGCGGCGGCGCTCACGCTCCTGGGCCAGCGCCTCAGCGTGCGCCACGAGCGCACCATGACGGGGCTCTTGGGCGCTGAGGGCCCCGGGCACCTCCAGGCCGAGCTCAAGCGGGTCTTGGGCGTCACCTTCGCCATCGAGGGCGTCGGGGCCGCGGCGCTCACGGCGCTGTTTATGCAGGCGGGCGACTCCCCGGGCGACGCCTTGTGGCGGGCGGTGTTCACCTCGATCTCCGCGTTCTGCAACGCCGGGTTCGCGCTCCAGAGCGACAACCTCGTGGGTTACCAGACCAACCCCGGCGTGCTGCACGTCGTCGGCCTGCTCATCATCTGCGGCGGCCTGGGCCCGGCGGTGATCCTCGCCGCGCCGCGGCTCGTGCGCGGCGGCTACATGAGCCTCCACGCCCGGCTCTCTTGGGTGACCACGGCGGCGCTCCTCGCGTTCCCGGCGCTGTTCATCGCCGGGGCGGAGTGGGGGAACAGCCTCGCCAGCCTCTCGACGGCGGATCGCCTGCACAACGCCTGGTTTCAGTCGGTGACCCTACGCACCGCGGGGTTCAACTCCATCGACCTCACCGCGCTCAACCCGGCGACGGTCGTGCTGATGATCCTGATGATGTTCATCGGCGGCGGGCCGGGCTCGACGGCGGGCGGCATCAAGACGACGACGGCGGCGGTGCTCTTCCTCGCCGTGCTCGCCGCGGTGCAGGGCCGGGAGCACGCCCAGGCCTTCGGGCGGCGGATCCCCGTGGCCGTGGTCTACCGGGCGGTCGCCATCACCACCGTCGGCGCCCTCGTCGCGTTTGTCGCCGCCTTGGGCGTGCTGCTCACCCAGGCGATGCCGCCGCTCACCGCCTTGTTTGAGGTGGTCTCCGCCTTGGGCACCGTCGGGCTCACGATCGGGGCCACCCCCCTGCTCGATGAGGTGGGCAAGGTGCTCATCATCGTCTGCATGTTTATGGGCCGCGTGGGCCCCCTCACCCTCTTCTTGCTGCTCCACGAGGCCCGCGCCACGGCGGGTCCGGGGCTGCCCGAAGAGAACGTCCCCGTCGGCTAACCCCAGCTTTAGAGCGAGAGAGAGGCGCAGATGGCCCAGAAACAAGCCCTCGTGATCGGTCTCGGCCAGTTCGGCAGCGCGCTGGCGCGGTCCTTGGTGGCCCAGCACGTCGAGGTCGTCGGCGTCGACACCCGCATGGAGCGGGTGCAGGCCGCGGCGCCCTACCTCACCGACGTCGTGTGCCTCAACGCCACCGACGAGGCCGCCTTGGCCGGGCTCGCCCCGGCGCGGCGTGACCTCTGCGCGGTGTCTCTGGGTGAGCACGCCCGAGAGGGCTCGATCCTCGTCACGGCCCTGCTGCGGCAGATGGGCGCCCCGAAGATCATCTCCCGGGCCACGGACGACCTGCACGAGCGGGTGCTGCGCCTGGTCGGCGCCCACGAGGTCGTGAACCCTGAGCGGGCCTACGGTGAGCGCCTCGCCACCCGCCTCGCGCACCAAGGTGTGGCCGACATCATCCCTTTGGGCGACGGGCTCAGCCTCACCGAGCTCATCACCCCGCCGAGCTTCGTGGGCCGCAGCCTCATCGAGCTGACCTTGCCCAAACGCCACGGCGTCACCGTCGTCGCGATCCGCATGAAGGACCGCGAGGGCGCCACCCACCTGCTCCTGCCCGACCCCCGCCGCCCCCTCCGTGAAGACGACGTGCTGCTGCTCGTCTCTCAGACCGGCGCGGCGCTCTCCCTCGCCGACCGGAGCTGAGCCATGCGCCTACGCACCGAGCTGCGCCTGGGGATCGGCGCGCTGTTGGCCGTGCAGGCGCTCACGACCCTCGCCGCCGTGAGCCTGCTCGGGCGCATGGGCCCCGCCGTCGACGTCGTGATGCAAGAGAACGTCGTCTCCATCGAGGCGGCGGAGGACATGCTCGCCGCCATCGCCGACCCCGGCCCGGAGAGCACCCAGCGCTACATCGACGGCCTCGCCCGGGCGCGCGCCAACGTCACCGAAGACGCCGAGCCCGCGCTCCTGGACGTGCTGGAGGCCCGGGGCCCCGACGCGCTCAACGGCGACGCCGAGGCCCGCCGGGACACGGTGAAGGCCGCCCGGGCCCTCGCGGAGGTGAACCGCGACGGCATGGCCAAAGCGAGCGTCGCCGCGCGCTGGCGCGCCTTCGCCGGGGCCTGGAGCGCCGTGCTCCTGGGCCTCACGAGCTTCGGCCTGAGCCTCGTGCTCACCCGCCGCCTGCGCGCCCGCATCGACGACCCGCTCCAAGAGCTCGCCTCCGCCCTGGAGGGCGTGCAGGAGGGCTGCGCCGTGCGCCGGGTGGAGGTGTTTGAGGGCCCCGAGGAGGTGCGCCGGGTGAGCGCGCTGGTGAACCAGCTCCTCGACGACCGCCACAGGCCCCTCGACGCCCGGGCCACGCCGACGCACGACCCCGACGCCCGCGCCGCCCTCCGGATCGCCCTCGACACGATGCCGGGGCCCGCGGTGCTGCTCTCCGCCGACGGCCGCCCCCAGGTGGCGAACCTCGCGGCCTTGGCCTTAAACGCCGCTGAGCTCGACCTCGCCCGGGCCGGTGCGCCGCCCTGGACCGTGATCCCCGTGGGGGAGACCGGGGCGCGCCTCGCCCGGATCCTGCCCGCCGAGCCCGCTACTCCGGGGGAGCAAAGCGCGGATCCGTGAGCAGCGTCTCGTCGGTGAGGCTCTCCAAGAACGCCCGGAGCTGCCGCCGCTCGTCGTCGCTGATCACGAAGCCCGTCACGAGGGGGCTCTGGTACGGACCGCCCTCGCCGCCCCGGGCGTAGTGATCGATGACGTCGTCGAGGGTGGCGAGGTGGCCGTCGTGCATGTAGGGCGCGGTGACCGCGACGTTCCTTAGGCTCGGCGCCCGGAAGCGCCCCATGTCGGCGTAGTCCCCGGTCTCTTCGATGAGGCCCTGGTCGCCCTCGGGGTAAGCGCCGTAGCCGTCGAGGTTGTAGAGCCCGTTGTTGTGGAAGGTCGGCGTGGCGAGGGGCGTCTCGGCGTCGATGGCGGCGTCGCTCAAGAGGTAGCCGCCGTGGCAACGTGAGCAGGACATCTGGCCCGAGAAGAACAGGCTCATCCCCGCCCGGGCGTCGTCCGACAAGGCGCCGAGGTCGGTCTTGTTGATGAAGCGGTCGTAGGGGCTGTCCGCGGAGACGATGGCGCGCTGGAAGGCCGCCAGGGCCCGGGTGAGCCCGCTCAAGGTCACGCCTTCGCCGGGGAAGGCCGCCTCAAACATCGCCGCCCGGGCGGCGTCGTCCGTCTGGCGGCGCAACAGCTCGTCCTCTTGGCCCCCAAAGCCCAGCTCTACGGGATCTTCGCCGAAGATCGGCACGAGGGCCTGGTCCTCCAGGCGCCGCGTCTCGCTCGACGCCCAGGTGAGCGCCGAGGCGTAGACCACGTTCACCAGGGGCATCGACGCCCGGCGGTGGGCCTCCCCCGTCGAGCCGACCGCCGTCGGGAGGCCGTCGGTGAAGGCGAGGCGCTGGAGGTGGCAGTCCCCGCAGGACATCGTCTCGTTCAGCGAGAGCCGCCGGTCGTAGAACAGCGCCCGGCCGAGCGCCACCTTCGCCTCGGTCATGGGGTTGTCCTCGGGCACCCAAGGCTCGGGGAAGCCCTCGGGCAGCGCCCAGCTCCAGCCCTCCGCCGCCCCCGAGTCCTCCGCGGGCGCCTCCCCTTTGCAGCCCATCCCCGCCAACGAGACGAGCCCAAACGCCGCCCAGCGCGCCCGAAGGGTCATGGGGCCCACCATCACGCGCCCCCGCTCCACCGCCTCGTGAGCGACGCGCCGCCCGCGACGGTGAGGGGGACGTTGTGGCCGAGCCCCGGCAGCGGCACGCTCGCGCTGAGGCCGAGGTCGAGTCGGGTGAGCGGCGTGAGGGACCAGCCGAGGCCCGCCGACGCGCTGAGGTCCGCCCGCCCGGCGCCGACGACGAGGCCGTTCACCGCCCCAGGACGGGTGGTCAACCAGGCGAAGGACGCCGTGGTCACCAAGGTCGGGCGCAGGCGCACAACACCCCCGAGGCTCAGCTCCGCGCCGAGGCCCGGGGCGCTCTCGGCGTCCGTGGCGTAGGGGATGAGCCCCGTGCCCGCCGCGCGCACCCCGAGCACGTCCCCGGCGTAGCCCAGGCTCAGCCCCGCCCGCGCCATGCCGTAGCCGAGCCCGGTGGCCGCGCCGTTCGCCACGGCGCTCAGGGGCGCGTCTACGCCGAGGCGTAAGGCCGGGGAGAGGCGGCGATCGGCGCTCCAGGGCTCGACGATGGCCCAGGCCCGGGCGTCTCCGGGCCCGACCGCGCCCACCTCCCCGCCGAGCCGCACGACGAGGGGCAGCTCCGCCCCGAGCTGCACATGCCGCCCGAAGCGCCGGGCGCCGCGCACCGCGACGCGCAGGTCGAGGCCCTCAGCGCCGTCGAGGCGCAGGTCTCCGCCCAAAGAGCGCGCCCCGTAGAAGCTCGCGCCGCTCAGCCCGGCGCCCACGGCGGCGACCTCCCCGCCAAGCAGCCACAGCGGATCCCCGTTGGCGCCCGCCACACAGCAGGAGCCCGCGAGCGCCGCGCCGCCGAGGGTGAGGGCCGCGAGGATCACCAGGCCTCCACCGCCAACAAGAACGGGTCGTCCGCCTCGCCGATGATCACGCCGTCGAGCACCCAGAGCCCCGTCATGTCCAGGTCCGTCGTGAGCAGGTAGTCGCCCTCCCCGACCTCGGCGATCTGAAGCTCCCCCTCGCTGTGGCCCATGTCGGGCATCGAGATCTCGATACGCATCGTGAGGCCCGTGAGCCCCGCCCCGCTCGGGTCTTCAGCGGTCAAGGTCAAGGAGTCTTGGCCCAAGCTCACCGAGTCCGACGACAGGCTGAGCCTCACCGCCCCCGACGCGCTCCAGGCCGTGGTCACCGTCGGCGGCGCCTCGGGCCCGCAGCCGACGCACAGGGCGAAGGCCAGGGGCGCCAGCCGCGCGGCGCTCATTTCAGTCGAGGTGAACAAGGGCGCTCCAGGAGCTCTCATCATGGACTATCCCCGAGGGCCCGAGGCGCGACGCGGCGAGATGTCGCGCGCCCGCGCCGCTCAGGCCCGCTGCTTCGCCGCGGCCTCAAACTTGAGCATGTTCTCCGGCAACGAGCGCTGGGAGACCTGGGAGGCCACGCTGTCCGAGATGTTGCCGCCGGGGTGGGAGAAGATCCGGTAGATGAGCACGGAGTCGTTCGCCGTCGCCCCAGGCTGGACCTCCCAAGAGCCGCTGTTCAGCGTGACCTGCACCGCGTCGGGGAAGCGACTGACCACGGCGCTATGCGCCTGGGCGTACTTCGTGGCGTCCAGTGGGTTCCAGGCGCGCTTGTGGTGCCCGGCTCGGCCGCCGATGTCCCGGCGGATCGACGACTGCAAGAACCAGTAGCGGTCGGAGATCGGCATCCAGGAGGGGCTCTGCATCACCTGGTAGTAGTGCAGAGCGCTCTCGGACTTGTGCAGCACCACGCTCTCGGCGAGCACCCCGCCGGAGATCGCCTTGTGAGCGGGCACGTCGCAGATCGTGTCAAAGAGGGCCTGGGGCCGCACCGCCACGGGGCGCACCCCCTTGTAGGCGAGCACGCCGTAGCCCGTCACGGACTTCTGGTAGAGCTTCACCCCGTCGGCGTCGGCGTCGAGCAGGGTCCAGCCCCCGTCGGCGTCGAGCATCGCCTGAATCTGGCCCGTGCTCAGAGTGGACGCCGAGGCGACCCCGGGCAAGGCGCTCGCGGCGGCCGCGGCGGCGGCGCCGAAGAGCAGGGCGCGGCGGCTGAGCTCCATCGACCCGGCCATGCTCAGCCCCCCATCTTCGCGCGGGTCACGCGCTCAAAGTTGAGGATGTTGTCGGGCAAGGTCTGCCCGGTGACGGCCTCGGCGATGCTGTCGGAGAGGCTCCCGCCGGGGTGGCTCACGATGCGGTAGATGACGCGCACCTTGCCCGGCCCGAGCGGCAGCACCTCCCAAGAGCCGTGGTTGAGCGGGGTGATCACCGCGTCGCTGAACCGCCGCTGCACCGAGGCGTAGGCCTCGGGGTAGAGCGTCGGGTCGAGCATGTCCCAGGTCTGCTTGTGGTGCCCGTCTTGGCCGCCGACGTCCCAGGTGTTCTGGGCCTTGAGGAACCAGTACCGATCCGACACGAAGGGGACCGGCGAGGCGAGCACCTGATAAAAATGCACCCGCCCCGTCGTGTCCGACCACAAGACCTTGGCCTCGGCGAGCAGGTCCGTGAGCCCGGCCTGGTTCCCGATGTCAGCGATGAGGCCAAACAGCAGATCCCCGTCCAGGGCGCAGTCCTTCACGCCCTTAAACGCCGGGACCGGCAGCCCCGGCACGTCCTTTCGGGTGACCGTCACGCCGTCCTTTGTGGCGTGGCTGACCCAGCCGGTCTCGTTGTCGAGGGCCGACTGAATCGCCTTCGGCGTCAGCGTCGTGAGGGTGGGGAGGGGCTCAGCGGCGAGGCCGACGGGGGCGGCGACACAGAGGCTCAAGGCGACGCAAAGGATCAGCGAGGCGAGGCGCATGCGGGCTCCAGGGCGAAGGCTCAGGATACACCCAGCTCTGCGGATCGGCGACAGGGCGAAGGAAAACCCTCGCCCTGACGCGTCAGGACGCTCACTCGCCGCCGCTGTCCGAGGGCGTGGGAGGCGCCGCGAGCACCAAGGAGATGCCGCTCGCCCCGCTGCTGCCCGTCGGCAGGCGGCCGCTGGACTCGCCGCCGCCCGCGGCCACGGGCTCGCCGGGCTCGTTGAGCACGCCGTCACCGTCGGTGTCCGCGAAGGACCAGAGGTACACGATGGTCTCCGCGGGCACGTTCAGGGTGTAGGCCTTGGAGGTGTCCGTCGCGATGTCGGCGAGCTCCCAGGAGTCATAGTCGTAGGCGTAGGTCTTGAAGCTCGAGACGTAGATCTCGCTCGACGGCCGGTACTTGAGCGCGACGCTGTAGACCTTCGTGCCCGCGGGGAGCCCGTCGGTGGCGTCGCCAAAGGCCACACCCGAGGCCAAGGACACGTCGCCGCTCAGCCGGGTGAAGGGCACCAAGGAGAAGCCGTCGCTGCCGCCGAGCGGGATCTGCACGTCGTAGCCGGTGAGGCTCGTGCTGCCGATGGTGATGGGCCCGCCGTCGGTGTCCGGGGCGGAGATGTAGCCGCCCCAGCGGTCCGTGGCGTCGATGATGTTGTTGCCGTTCGTGTCCCATGCGCCGCGCAGTTTCACCTCGCCGACCCCGGCGCAGGAGGTGTTGGAGAAGGCGCCCGAGGCGCCGCCGCCGTCCGCGCTCACCGTCGTCCACGCGCCGTAGTACGGGCCCTGGCCGTCGGTGGTCTGGTAGAAGGTCGCCACGTCGCCGCCCGCGTACGAGACGGTGATGATGACGTCGCCGCTGACGCTCACCGTGTCACAAGACCCGCCGCCGCCGGAGTACGGGATCGGCGCGAGGATGGTGATGTCGATGGAGGTGACCTCCGCGCCCTCGACGATGGGCACGACGTCGCCGTAGTGCTCCTGGGGCTCCCAAGAGCCGAGGATGCGGTCCTGGTACCAGTCGACGTGGGCGTAGACGTACACGTCGCCGGGCCCGTCGTTCTTCCGCAGGTCCATGCTGTAGTCGTCGCCGCCGATGCTCGGCGTGTCGATGGTGGTGTCGCCGTGGAACTGCTTCGCCCCGACCTCATCGGTGGAGTACGCCGCGACGAAGACCTTTCCGAAGGGGAAGACGCTGAGGTCGTAGTCCGTGAGCGCGTCGGCGTCGGTGTACGAGATGTACTCCCGCTCCCCGTCGGCGCCCTCGGTGTACAGCACGACCTCGACACGCCCGGAGATCTTGGCCTCGACGGGATCAGGATCAGAGGAGTCGTCGCCGCCCGTGCTGTCGTCACCCCCGGTGCTGTCCTCACCGCCGCTCTCGCCGGTCTCTTCGCTGCCCTCCGAGTCGACCTTGTCGTCCTCCTCATCAAAACACGCCGGGACCACGACGAGGAGAGAGAGGAGCGTGAGGGAGAACATCTTGTTTTGGGCCATCATGGCGACACCTCATTCATTGGGGGTGCGGGTATCTTAGCGTAAGTACGAAGTAAGTTTTTGTTTTTGGGCCAGCGGTTTTTTCAACGCGGCGGAGAAGGGCGTCACGGGATACTCGCGGCTCGGGAGCGACCTCCGCCGTGGCCAAAGACGTCGTCATTCTCGGTATGCTGGGCAGCAACCTCGACCGTATGCCCCGCAGAGAGCGCTGGGAGCGCTGGAGGCCCACCATCTCGCTGTTTCAGCAGGAAGACCTGCTCGTCTCACGCTTTCACCTGCTCCACGCGCCTGAGCACAGCCGACTCTGCGAAGAGATCGTCGCCGACATCCAGCTCGTGTCCCCAGAGACCACGGTGTTCCCGCGCGCCCTCAAGATCGCGGATCCCTGGGATTTTGAGGAGGTCTACGGCGCGCTTCACGACGTGGCGCGCTCCACGCCGTTCAACCCCGAGACCGAAGACATCCTCGTCCACATCACGACGGGCACCCACGTCGTGCAGATCTGCCTGTTCTTGCTCGTCGAGTCCCGGCACATCCCCGGGCGCCTGGTGCAGACCTCACCGCCGCGCCGCAAAGACAGCCGCGGCGACCTGAGCGTCATCGACCTCGACCTCGGCCGCTACGACCGCCTCGCCGCCCGCTTCGCCTCGGAGCGCGCCGAGGGCGCGTCCTTGCTCAAGTCGGGCATCCCCACACGAAACACCGCCTTCAACGACATGATGGACGAGATCGGCCTCGTCGCCGTGTCCTCGGACGCGCCGATCCTGCTCCTCGGGCCGACGGGCTCGGGCAAGAGCCAGCTCGCCGCGCAGATCGTCGCGCTCAAACGCGCCCGGCGCCGGGTCCAGGGCCGCTTCGTCGAGGTGAACTGCGCCACGCTCCGGGGGGACGCGGCGATGTCGGCCTTGTTCGGCCACGTCAAGGGCGCCTACACCGGGGCCGTGTCCGCCCGGGAGGGCCTCCTGCGCGCGGCGAACGGCGGGGTGCTCTTCTTGGACGAGGTGGGGGAGCTGGGCCTCGACGAGCAAGCCACGCTCCTGCGGGCCATCGAGCAGGGCCGCTTCGCCCCGGTCGGCGCCGACCAGGAGGTCGAGAGCCGCTTCCAGCTCATCGCCGGGACCAACCGCGACCTCAGCGTCGAGGTCCAAGAGGGCCGCTTCCGCGCCGACCTCCTCGCCCGCATCAACCTCTGGAGCTTCACCCTGCCCGCCCTGCGGGAGCGCCCTGAAGACGTCGAGCCCAACCTCGACTACGAGCTGGAGCTCGTCCGCCGCCGCTCGGGGGTCGCCGTCACCTTCTCCGCCGAGGCCCGCGCCCGGTTCTTGGACTTCGCCACGGGGCCCGAGGGCCTCTGGCCCGGCAACTTCCGCGATCTGAGCGCCGCGGTCACCCGCCTCACCACCTTGGCCCCCGGCGGGCGGGTGCGCCTGGAGGACGTCGAGCGGGAGCTGGTCCGCCTGCGCCGGGCCTGGTCCCCCGCGGCCGCCGAGACGAGCGCCGGGGAGCGCCTCGGCCGCGAGGCCCTCGGCGACGCGGCCTGGGACAGCCTCGACCGCTTCGACCAGGTGCAGCTCGCCGAGGTCCTGCGGGTGGTCGCCGAGTCCCCGAGCCTCGCCGCGGCGGGTCGTGTGCTGTTCGCCCAGAGCCGCGCCCGCCGGGGCAGCCCCAATGACAGCGACCGCCTGCGCAAGTACCTCGCCGGGTTCGGGCTCAACGGCGCCGAGCTGCTGCGCCGCTGACCCTTGTCCTCTGCCCCGCCCGTGTCACACGGGACACGGTGATCTCACGGCGTGACACTCCTCCGCAGAGGACACCCGCGCCCAGGGGCGGTCTGAGGCCGATCTGGCTCTGCGCATGGGCTGGCACAGCCCTTGCATTTCGTCTTCCCGACAAGACCGACGGCGGCGCGGGACGACGCAGGGGTGCACCGGGGGACGCCGCCGTTGAGTCTTGGACCTGAGAAGGTCCTCACTTGGATGCACGGGGGTGCTCCTGAGAACGAGGGGCCCCTCATGTGAACGGATCAGCCAAAACTGATCTCTTCACATGAGGGGCCTCTCCCTTTTCCTTGCGCCCGGCGAGGCACCCGTCAGCGGCCCTTCGCCTCGACCACGACCCGCACCCCCTCGGGCTCCTCCACAAAACGGAACGACGCCCCGAGCAGCCGCGTCAACACCTCGGCGTTGGTGCGGGTGTGTGAGGACACCGTCGTCACACGGATCTCCCCGCCGCCCGCCATCACCAAGGGCAGCAGGAGCTGATCCGCGAGGTGCTCGCCGACCGGGGCGTCATGCCGCAAGAAGTCCTGGGCCTCCCGGACGAGCTGCCCCATGATCATCTCGACCCGCACGCCCTTCTCACCGAAGGCCGTGATCACCTCGACGCCAGACTCGCTGGTGAGCCGCAGCATGAGCACGAGGCCCGGGCCCGGGCTCGCCGGGCAAGGAACGAGGTGGCGGTCCTCGGCGGCGATGTCGAGCGCACGGCCCGCGACCTCCAAGGCCCGCATCCCGACCTCGGGCGGCACCTTGGCGCTGAGCACGACACACTCCGTCTTGAGGAGCGCCCCGCGCCGCAGCCAGCGGGTCGGGTGCAGCGCCGACGGCGTGATCTCCGCGGAGAAGCGCCCGCCGCCCGCCGGGAAGAAGCCGTGCCGGGACAGACGTAGGCTGACCTGCCCGCCGAGGCGGGCCATGGCCGGGACAAACACGTCGTTGAGGGCCTCAAACGGCGGCGCCGCGGAGTTGTGGGTGCCGCCCTCCAAGACCAAGGACGAGGCCTCCGGCGCCTTGAGCAAGGCCGGGAGCACGGTCTGGAGCACGAGCCCAGCGCTCCCCGCCGTGCCGACGGCGAAGCGCCGCTCACCGCCCCGGAGAGTCCGGGGGGTGAAGCGGAGCTCGGTGGAGCCCAGGTGCGCGCCCTCGACCTGCGCCTCCCCCACCTCAGCCGCGGCGAGCGTCGCGGTGAGGTGCTGGCGGAGGAGGCCCGGCTTTGCCCGGCCAGCGCGGATCCGTCGAATGTGCAGCGGCTCCCCGGTGAGGAGGGAGCAGGCCAAGGCCGTGCGGAGGATCTGCCCGCCGCCTTCGCCTTCGCCGCCGTCAAGGGTGAACATCGGTGTCTCCAAGGCCCCCCAGAGGGGGGGCGGCTTCTCAGCCCTTCACACACACAACCTGGCGGAGCGTCGCGACGACCTCCACGAGATCCGACTGCGCGGCCATCACGTCGTCGATCGGCTTGTAGGCCATCGGGATCTCGTCGATCACGTCCGCGTCCTTACGGCACTCCACCCCTTCGGTGGCGCGGATCTGGTCGGCGACGGTGAACATCTTCTTGGCCTTGGTGCGGGACATCGAGCGGCCCGCGCCGTGGCTGCAGGAGCAGAAGCTCTCCGGGTTGCCCTTGCCGCGGACGATGAAGCTCTTGGCGCCCATGCTGCCCGGGATGATGCCCAGCTCCCCCGCGCCAGCGCGCACGGCGCCTTTGCGGGTCACCCAAACCTCCTCACCGAAGTGCGTCTCCCGGGCGATGTAGTTGTGGTGGCAGTTCACGGCGACGTCCGTGAGCTCAAACGGCGGCAAGGTGGCCCGGGCCGCGTTCACGACGGCCTCCATCATGATCGCCCGGTTCATCGCGGCGTAGGACTGGGCCCAAGACACGGCCTCGACGTAGTCGTCGAAGGACTCCGTGCCCTCGCGCAGGTAGCCGAGGTCGCGGTCCGGCAGGTGGACGTCGAGCTTCAACATCTCCTCCCGGGCCTTCTCGATGAAGTAGGTGCCGATCTTGTTGCCGACGCCCCGGGAGCCGGAGTGCAGCATGAACCAGACGCCGCCCTCGGTGTCGAGGCAGACCTCGATGAAGTGGTTGCCGGTGCCTAAGGTGCCGAGCTGGTTCGCGTTGTTGGAGTGGCCGACCTTCGGGTGCTTCTCGACGATACGCTTGAAGCCCGGGGCGAGCTCACCCCACGCGGCGCGGATGCGCTCCCGCGGGTCATGCCAAGCGCCGCGGTCGTTTCGGCCGCCGTTGTCGGTGCGGCCGTGCGGCACGGCGTGCTCGATCTTGAGGCGGAGCGCGCGGAGGTCGTCCGGCAGGTGCTCCGCGCGTAAGGTGGTGCGCTGGGCGATCATGCCGCAGCCGAGGTCCACGCCGACGGCGGCCGGGATGATGGCCTCGGTGGTCGGGATGACGCTGCCGACCGTGGCGCCTTTGCCGAGGTGCACGTCCGGCATGACGGCGACGTGCTTGTAGATGAACGGCAACGACGCGATGTTCTCAAGCTGCTTCCGGGCCTCAGCCTCCACGGCCACGCCGCGAACCCAGGCCTTGATCGGGTGACCCTTGCTGGTCAGGGTCTCGTACTGCGGGGTCTCAGTGGACATCGTTCGCTCCGTTCGGTGGTGTCGCCGCCCCTAAGAGCAAGGAGCGTGCCGAGCGCTGACGTAGGCGCTAGGCGGGTTTGACCGCCGAGCACCATCGCCAGATAGATAGAGTGCTATCCATTTGGATAGCCCGACTCAGCGGTCGGCAGCGGCGCGAGGCTATAGGCGGTGCTGCGTCCTCCAGCGGCGCTCTTGATCAGGAGCCCCA
Organism: Myxococcota bacterium; assembly: GCA_023150845.1. GTDB lineage: Bacteria > Myxococcota_A > UBA796 > UBA796 > CAJQPC01 > JADKFE01. The sequence goes on from JAKLKD010000018.1 coordinate 27,752, forward strand.
GCTTCACCAAGGCGTCGAGGTCACGCCCGGCGGTGTCCTGAGAGCAGCCGGTGAGCTTGGCCCACTTCGACGAGGTGAGCTTGCCGATGAAGGATCCGTCGAGGAGGTCGTTGAGCATCAGCCGCTGGCGGGGGTTCAGGGGCTTGTCGTGGTGCTCGGCCCAGAAGCGCGCCTTGTGGAGCACGTCGGCGAGGAGCTCCTCAGCGCTCAAGAGGGCACGATCGAGGCAGCCCATGAACCACAGGAGCCAGGGGGTGATGTCGAGCCCGCCGCGCTGGGCGGCCTCCAGGGCCTTGTAGTAGTCGCGGCGCTCGGCGCGGATCTGCGAGGAGAGGCTGTAGCAGCGCCAAGGCCGCGCCTCGGCCCGAGCCAAGGAGAGCTCGGTGATCGCCCGGGCGACGCGCCCGTTGCCGTCGTCAAAGGGGTGGATCGTGATGAACCAGAGGTGGGCGATGGCGGCCTTGAGCACGCCGTTCTGCGAGTCCTGGGTGTTGAACCAGCGGAAGAAGCGCGCGCACTCACGCTCCAGGCGCTTGGCGTCCGGCGCGATGAAGTGGACCTTCACCCGGTCGACGTGCCCCGAGATCACCCGCATCGGCCCGGTGCGCCAAGCGCCGACCGTGAGCACGCCGTCATCATCCACGCCGTCCGGGAACAGCAGGCGGTGCCAGGTGAAGAGGCGCTCGGCGCTCAGCGGCGCGTCATACCGCTGGGTGGCGTCGAGGATCACGTCCACGAGGCCCTCCACATGGCGGTCGGCCGGGGTCAAGACGCCGATGTTCAGGTTGAGCCGCCGCGCGAAGGAGGAGCGCACCTGGTCGAGGTCGAGGAGCTCCCCCTCAATCTCGCTCGTCATCAGGGCCTCGGCGGTCAGCGAGCGCAGGTTGGCCTCGCCCTGCACGCTGCGCCCAAAGGCCGCCATGCGGCCCAAGAGCCGGTCCTGGTGGCGCTGGAGCGGCGCCAAGACCTCGGCGACGACAGCTTCGTCCCAGGTGAAGTGGGGCCAGCCCTGGAGCTCATGGATGAACATCGACAATCTCCGCGCTTGATGCGGAGAATAGCACGGCGCGAGTCGAATGCCTTGATCTAATCTCCGCAAGATTTGCGGAGATTATGGATCAAACCGCTTGAAACTCACGTCGGGATAGGGTTCGATCCGAACGTTAATACGATAGGATTAACCGTTGTTTTTGATCCACATTCAAATCGACGACACACCCCCACCGCGGCGTTTCATGCGGAGAATAGGCCCCACGGCGCGCCCCGATTCTCCGCACGGCGCCCCGGGGCTCAGCCTTGAGGGGGCGGCGAGACGCAGCGCCGGTAGACGGGCAGCTCGTCCCGGCGGCAGACCCGCTCGCGGCGGCTCAGCACCCCGGCGGGGGGCGGCTCCTCGGCCTCGGTCCAGCCCGCTAGCAGCGCGCCGATGTGCTGGTGCAGGCCCTCGACGTCGGTCACCACGACGAGACGCCCGTCTGGCGCCAAAGACCGGGCCACGGCGTCGACGAAGCTCTGGGTCCACAGGAGGTGCCGCGGGTTGTCCGTCGGGGTCGGGAAGTAGACCTCCACCAAGCTCACCCGGCCCGGCGGCATGAGCGCGGCGAAGACCGCCCGGGCGTCGGCGCGCCACAAGAGCGTGTTGGTGGGGGCGTGGGGCGCGGCGGCGTCTACCCGCGCCCGGCGGATCTCCAGGCCGAGCCAGCGCCAGTCGGGCTGGCGGCGGGCGCGCTCCAAGATGCGCATCCCGTGGTCAAAGCCGACCTCGACGCCCAGGGGCTCCGGCCCCGCGACGAAAGCCTCAAACCGGGCGCGGTCGGCGGCCAACGCGGGCTGCTCAAAGAGCAAGCTCCCGCCCAAGGCGCCGCGCACACGCTCCGGGGCGGAGGGCGGCAGGGGCGGCGGCGCTCGCCAGTCGGCGCTCATCGGCTCAGCGTAAGGAGGCTTTGCCCTGGCTGGCGAGGGTCCAGGCGCAGAGCTTGTAGAGCGCGCGGGCGCCGACGTTGGCGTCCCACTCATCACGACCGTCCGCGGCCGGGGCGACCTCGTTGAGGTCAAAGCCGAGGATCGTCCGGCCTGAGCGCACGACCTCACCCAACAAGAAGTTCGCCTCGGCGAGCTCCAAGCCGCCGGGGACCGGCGTGCCGGTGTTGGGGCAGAGCTTGGGGTCGAGGCCGTCGATGTCGAAGGTCACCCAGACCTGCTCGGGCAAGGCGTCGACGATGAGCCGGGCCACACGCACCCAGGGCTCACCGACGAAGCGGCGACGGGCGAGCTCGCGGTCAAAGAAGACCCGCACCCGCTCCCCTTGGCTGCCCGCGAAGCGCACCTCGTCCTCGCCGACGTCCCGCATCCCGACCTGCACGAGCCGGGTGATCGCCGGGACCTCGTTGAGCCCGTTCCGCAGGATCGAGGCGTGGGAGTACTGGAAGCCCTCGTAGGCGTCGCGCAGGTCGAGGTGGGCGTCGATGTGCAGCACGCCGAAGGACGGCACCCGCCGCGCCAAGGCCCGCCAGGCGCCCAGGGGCACGGAGTGGTCGCCGCCGAGCACCGCGGGGATCTTGCCCGCGTCGAGCACGCTCGACACCTCGTCGTCAACACGCTGGTTCACGCGCTCGGAGAGCTGGTTCACCTCGTCGAGGGCGAGGCGGAGGTCAGCGTCGTCGCCGATGTCGCCGCCGACGGCGATCACCCGCTGGGCCAGGGCCTTCGCCCGGTCGTTCAAGGCGAGGAGGTCGTCGGGGATCGGCCGCATGAACAGGCCCGGCTCGTAGGGGCGCAGCACGTCGAGGTCAAAGAGGTCGACCTGGCGGCTCGCGGCGAGGATCGCCGCCGGGCCCTGGGCCGCGCCGCCGCCGTAAGAGGTCGTCGCCTCCCAAGGCACGGGCACGATGACCAAGGCGCTCTCTTCTTCACCGAAGGGGAGTCCGAACACCCCGGAGTCTTGGCCAGCGGCGGCGTTGGGGTCGAAGGTGGACATCAGCGGGCGCTCCACGACGAGAGGACGCGACGCTTATCTCGCTGGCCACCGCGCGGCCCACACCGGCGCCATTCCGCGCAGCGCGGGCAGGGCCTCGACGAGCCGGGCGCCGTGCCAAGAGCACAGCTCCCCGTCGATGAAGAAGATCTGGTCCGCGCGCACCCCGCGGCGGACGAGCTCCTCCCGGTGGCGCTCCTTGAAGGGGTAGGGCTCAGAGCTGAGCAGGATTACCCCGCCGTCGGCCAGCTCCTCAGGCAAGAGCGCCGGGTAGCGGGGGGTCCGGCCAGCCAAGGCGTTCACGCCGCCGGCCTCGGCGAGCAGGGCGGAGATGAAGGTGTCGTCGGTGACGCCCATCCAGGGGTCACGCCAGATGATGTAGGTGTAGCGGAAGCCCGGCCCGGCCTCGACGACGGCGCGCAGCGCGGCGCGCTCGGCGGTGATGCGCTCAATGAGGGCGGCGGCCTCGGCCTCACGCCCCATGACCACGCCCAGGCGGCGGACGTCGTCGAGGGCGCCGTCGACGGCCTTGGGGAAGGCGACGAGCAGCGGCGCGATGGGCTCGATCTCGGCGAAGATCTCCCGAGTGTTCTCCTCGGCGTTGCCGATCACCAGGTCGGGCTCCAGGGCCACGAGCCGGTCCATGAGCAGGTCCTTCGTGCCGCCGACCCGGGTGACGCCCTCCAGGCGCCCCGCCGGGTGCACGCAGTAGCGGGTGACGCCGACCACGGCCTCCCCGGCGCCCAAAGCGAAGAGGGTCTCCGTGGTGCTCGGCACGAGGGAGACCACCCGCCGCGGCGGCGCCTCCAGGGTGAGCTCCACCCCCCGGTCATCCACGACGGTGATCACGTCGCCTCGCCCCGGCTGTGCGGCCACACGGGCTCCCCGGCGCCAAAACGTACGAGCGCCGCACGCAAGGCGGGCAGGTCGAGTCCCCCCGGACGGCCATCGGCGGCGCTCGCCGCCTCGTCGAGCCGGGCCAAGGCCGCGCGGGTGAGGCTCGCCGAGGCGGTGCGGTCCCCTTGCTGGCGCTTCACGATGGCGGCGGCGGCCTGGATGAGGCCCTGGATGAGCCGCGCCGGGGCCTCCGTCCGGGGGAGCTCCAGCCACAGCCCCTCCCAGACCTCGTGGGCCTCCCAGTAGTACTGCGCGTCGAAGAGGTCGAGCCCCCGCAAGAAGCGCGCGTCATCCCACCAGGCCGAGGCCGCGGGCAGCTCCGGCGTGGGCTCCGGGGGCAAGGTCTTGGGGTGCGGTGACCGCCCTGGGATGTAGCGCACGGCGGGCAGCGGCCACTGGGGCAGCCGCGCCGCCATCTCTGGCGCTCCGGACGACGAGGGGGTGCTCATGGGCTCAGCATGACGGCAGGAGGTGGGGGCCGTCAAGCGGCGTCGCGCGATGGCTCAGCCGCAGATCTGCTTGGTGAGGTCCTTCGTGATGTTCTTCTGATGCGACTCCAAGGTGCCGCCGCCGATCTCGAGGAGCTTCGCGTCGCGCAAGAGGCGCTCGACGGGGTACTCCCGGCAATACCCCGAGCCGCCCATCACCTGCATGCAGTGGTCGGCGACCTGCTTGCCGACGGGCGCGGCGTAGAGCTTCGCGGCGTCGGAGCCGAGGCGGTTGCGCTGCTCGGCGCCGACAGAGCGCGCGACGCTGTAGATGAGCGCCCGGGCGGCCTCGGTCATGGCGTAGGACTCGCCGATGTAGCGCTGAATCTGCCCGAAGCGGTTGATCGGCTGGCCGAAGGCGACGCGCTCGTTGGCGTGCCGCACCATGATGTCGAGGCAGCGGTCGGCGATGCCGAGGCTCATCGCGGCCAAGGTGAGGCGCTCGATCTCCAGGTTCCGCATCATGTGGCTGAGCCCGCCGCCCACGGCGCCGAGCACGTTGCCGACGGGCACCCGGCAGTCATCAAAGATGAGCTCGCTCATCGAGCTGGCGCGCATGCCCATCTTGGGGATGTGGTTCGAGGTGGAGAAGCCGGGGCAGTCCCGGTCCACGACGAAGGAGGTCACCCGGCCGTCCACCTTGGCGTAGACCAAGAACACGAAGGCCTCGGGGCCGTTCGTGATGTAGGTCTTGGTGCCGTTGAGCACGTACTCGTCGCCGTCACGCACCGCCGTGGTGGTCATGCCCAAGACGTCGGTGCCGTAGCCGGGCTCGGTCATGCCCATGGCGCCGATCCACTCGCCGCTGAGGCTCTTCGGCAGGTACTTCGCCCGCTGCTCGGCGTTGGAGCAGTGGTAGAAGTTGTTCACGAAGAGCATGGCGTGGGCGAGGTACGCGAGGCAGAAGCCCGGGTCGGACTTCGAGAGCTCGTGGTGGACGATGACGGCCGCGGTGGAGTCGAGGCCGGCGCCGCCGTCCTCCTCGGGGATGGTCACGCCGAGCACGCCCAGCTCACCGAGCTTCTGGAAGAGCGGGATGTTGAGCTGCTCCCGCCGATCAAACTCCTCGGCCTGGGGCTCGACCTCCTTCTTCGTGAACTCCGCGACGCTCTCCCGGAGCATCTGGTGGACTTCGGTGGGGTTGTAGAGGTCGTCGTTCGCCATGTGTCCTCCGAGGGGTCCGCGCGCTCACCCGTTGTAGCCCGCCCAACGCCGATAGGACAGATCCCCGGCGACGGCGCGCGACGGCGCTGAGCGTGGATGCGGTAGGATGCGGCCATGCCAAGACGGTCCGCGCCCCTCGCCTTGGGGCTCATCTTCGCCGCGCTGATCGCGCACGCGCTCTCCTACGGCCTGAACGTCCAGGACGACGCCTTCATCAGCTACCGCTACGCCCAGAACCTCGCGGGGGGCCACGGCCTCGTCTTCAACCCGGGCGAGCGTGTTGAGGGCATCACGAACCTCTTGTGGACCGTAGGCCTCGCCGGGGTGATCCGCCTCGGCGGGGATCCCCTGCTCGCCTCGGTGCTCGGCGGGGTGCTCGGCGCCTTGGGCCTCGCCTGGGTCACCTGGGCCCTCGGCGCCCGCCGAGAGGGGGAGACCCGGGCGCTGGTGGCCCCGGCGCTCATCGCCGCGAGCCCCTACTTGATGGTCGAGGCCGTTCAAGGCCTGGAGTCGAGCACCTTCGCGGCGGTGGCCGGCCTGGCCGCGCTCCTCGCCTTAGACGAGGACGAGGGCCGCCGCGCCTGGCCCGCCGCCGGGCTGTGCTGCGCCGCGCTCTCCTTGCTGCGCCCCGAGGGGGTCGGGGTCTACGGGCTCCTGCTCCTCGGCCTCACCCTCGGCGCCGCCGCCGAGCGTGGGCTCCCGGCCGCCTTCAGCCCGCCGCGTCGGGTCCTCTGGTGGGGCCTCGGCCTGCTCTTCGCCGCGCTCCTGGCCCAGACCGCCGCGCGGCTGGCTTACTACGGCCAGCCCCTCCCCAACACCTTCTACGTGAAGACCGGCGGCGGAGTAGACCAGTGGTCTAGGGGCGTGCTCTACCTCGTCGCCTGCGCCAAGGCCCACCCCGTCGAGACCCTGCTCTTGAGCGTCGGCGTGGTGGCGGCGGCCCGGGAGGCGAAGACGAGCCCCTGGGCCCGGGCGATGCTCACCTTGGGCCTCGGCTACCTCGCCTACATCGTCGCCGTCGGCGGCGACTTTAAGGTGACCTTCCGCTTCGTCGGCCTCGTCGCCGCGCCCTTGGCCTTGCTCGTCCAGCGCGGGCTGTGGTGGGCCATCGACGCTCTGCCCGCCGCCGCGCCCCGGGTGGCCCTCGGCGCCGCCGTCGCGCTCGGGACCATCGCCCTGGACCTCGCCCCCAGCCAGGCGAGGATGGCGCAGGAGGCGCGTTTTCGGGCCCAGGTGATGGAGGATCGCCTCGCCGTCGGCCGAGCCCTGCGTGAGCTCGTCCCCCCTGACGCCGTGCTCGCGATCCACTCCGCCGGGGCCATCCCCTACGCCGCGGGCCTGTCCACCATCGACATGTGGGGCCTCTCCGACCTGCACATCGCCCACCGGGAGATGCCCCAGATGGGCAGCGGCATGGCGGGCCACGAGAAGTCCGACTACGCCTACGTCTTCGGCCGGGCGCCGACGATCTTCATCCCCGAGGAGGGTTTTTTGGTTGATCAACCAACCAAACTACCTGTGCCCGGGGTGCCCGAGTTCACCGAGCACTACGCCCAGCGCGCCGTGCCCCTGGGCGACCGCACGCTCCAGCTCTTCGTGCGGGTTCGCTGATCCCCTCCGTCCTCGCCGCGCGCGGGTTAGGGGGGAGGGCTCGGAGGTCCAATGCCCAACAAGATCTTGCTCATCGACGGCAGCAACCACGCCTTTCGGATGTTCCACGCTATGCCGAAGATGACGGCGGCGGGCAAACACACCGGGGCGCTCTTGGGCTTCGCCAACCTGCTCAAGAAGCTGGAGAACGACCACAAGCCTGAGCTGATGGTCGTCGTCTTTGATGAGGGCGCGTCCTTCCGGGTGGAGCTCTACCCCGAGTACAAGGGCCACCGCCCCGAGATGCCGCCTGAGCTGCGCGAGCAGTGGCCCCGCTTCCGTGAGCTCGTCGAGGCCTGGGGCCACCCCTTCTTGGCCATCCCCGGCGTCGAGGCCGACGACGTCATCGGCACCTTGGCCCAGCGCTTCGCCTCGCCGGAGCGTGAGGTGCTCATGGTCACCGGGGACAAGGACTACTACCAGCTCGTGCGTGACGGCGTCTACGTCCTCGACCTCAAGGAGGACAAGGTCGTCGATGAGGCGGCGGTGAAGGCCTACTTCGGCGTCGGCCCCGCCCAGGTCATCGACATCCTCGGCCTCGCCGGGGACGCCTCGGACAACGTGCCCGGCGTCAAAGGTGTCGGCGAGAAGACCGCCGCGGGCTGGGTGATGAAGTACGGCGACCTAGAGGGCGTGATCGCCAACGCCGACGCCATCGGCGGCAAACGTGGCGAGTCCGTCAAGGCTGAGGCCGCCATGGCCCGGCTCTCCCGGGTGCTCGTCACCATCAAGATCGACTGCGAGCTGCCGCTCACCGACGAGCAGCTCCTCGCCCACACCCGCGACGCCGAGAAGCTCCGGGTGCTGTTCATGGAGTGGCAGTTCCGCAGCCTGCTCAAGCAGCTCGGCGAGGAGGCCCCCGTCGCGGGCGCCGCGGGCGTCGCGGGCGCCGTCGGCGAGGCCCCGGCCAAGACCTCGGCCATCGACCGCAGCCGCTACCGCACCATCGACACCATCGAGGCCCTGGACCGCACCATCGGCGAGCTGCGCCGGGCGGTGAAGGCCGGGGCGCGCCTCGCCATCGACACCGAGACCACCTCCTTAGACCCCCTCGACGCCAAGCTCGTGGGCCTCTGCCTCGCCTGGGCCGAAGACGCCGCGGTCTACGTGCCGATGAACCACAGCGCCGGGACCCAGCTCTCTGAAGACCTCGTGATGTCGCGCCTCGCGGGCGTGCTCGCGGACCCGGGCGTGCCCAAGGTCGGCCAGAACCTCAAGTACGACCTCCGGGTGCTCCTGCAGAACGGCTACCGCGTCGAGGGCCTGGTGAACGACACCATGCTCGCCGACTACCTCCTGGAGCCCGACCGCAGCCGCCACAACCTCGACGACCTCGCGCTGCGCCACCTCGGCCACACGATGATCCCCTACAGCGCGGCCACGGCGGGCCTCCCGGCGGGCTCGACCTTCGCGGACGTGCCCATCCCCAAGGCCACGGAGTACGGCGCTGAAGACGCCCACGTCACCTGGCTCCTCGACCGCACGCTGAACACCGAGCTCATCGACCGTGGCCTCGACCGGGTGATGCGGGAGATCGAGCTGCCCATCGTGCCCGTGCTCGCCGCGATGGAGCACGAGGGCATCGGCCTGGACACCGAGCGCCTCGCGGCCCTGGGCGTAGAGCTCACCGCGCGGCTGGCCGCCATCGAGGAGGAGATCTACACCCACGCCGGGCGCCGCTTCACGATCAACTCGCCGAAGCAGCTCGGCGAGATCCTCTTCGTCGAGCTGGGCCTGCCGCCGATCAAGAAGCTCAAGACCGGCTTCTCCACCGACGCCGACGTGCTCGACCAGCTCCAGCACATGCACCCCTTGCCCCGGTCGATCCTCGATTTTCGCGGCTTAGACAAGCTGCGCTCCACCTACGTCGAGGCCCTGCCCAAGTGTGTCCACCCGCGCACCCGCCGGGTCCACACCTCCTACCACCAGGCCGTCGCCGCCACGGGCCGCCTCTCCTCGAACGACCCGAACCTCCAGAACATCCCCGTGCGCACCGACGAGGGCCGCCGCATCCGGGGCTGCTTCATCCCCAAAGAGGGCCACCTCTTCGTCTCCTGCGACTACTCCCAGGTCGAGCTGCGCCTCTTGGCGCACTACTGCGGCGAGGGCAGCGCCATGGCGGAGGCCTTCCGCCGGGGCGAAGACATCCACCGCCGCACGGCGTCCGAGGTGCTCGGTGTGCCGCTCGACCAGGTGACCCCGGCCCAGCGCAGCGCGGCCAAGGCGATCAACTTCGGCATCGTCTACGGCATGAGCGCCTTCCGCCTCGCGAACGACCTGCGCATCCCGCAGTCTGAGGCGAAGGCCTACATGGACGGCTACTTCGCGCGGTACCCCGAGGTGCGCCGCACCATGGACGCCGCCATCGAGTCCGCCCGCAGCTCGGGCTACGCCCAGACCTTGTACGGCCGCCGCCGCCCCATCGCCGACCTCAGCTCTCGCAACCCCCGCGACCGCATGGCCGCCGAGCGTGTGGCGATCAACACGCCGATCCAGGGCTCCGCCGCCGACATCATCAAGCTCGCCATGGCCCGGGTCTTCCACCGCCTGCGCGCCGAGGCCCCGACCTCCAAGCTGCTCCTGCAGGTCCACGACGAGCTCCTGCTGGAGGTGCCCGAGGCCGACGTGGCGCGTGTGGCCGCCTTGGTGAAGGCCGAGATGGAGGGCGCCGTAGCGCTCTCCGTCCCGCTCAAGGTCGACACCGGCTGGGCCCGCACTTGGGCCGAGGCGCATTAGTCGTTACGAGAGTCCCCTCGCCTGCACCCCTTTGGAGTCACGGATGGCCCCCCCAGACCCACGCGCAGAGGATCGAGAGGTCGTCGAGGCCGTGCTCGCCGGTGACGCCGCGGCGTACCGGTTCCTCGTCGAGCGATACCAGTCCCGGGTCTACGCCATGGTCTGCGGCATGATCCGCGACCGTGAAGAAGCCCGGGATCTCACCCAGGAGGCCTTCGTGAAGGCCTTCAACAACCTCGACCGCTTCCGCCTGGAGTCCAGCTTCTACACCTGGATGTACCGGATCGCGATGAACGTCACGATCGATCACCTCCGGAAGCACAACAAGCGGCGCACGTCGGAGTTCAACGAGGACGTCGCCGCCCGGGACGACGACGGCGTGCTCGACCCCGGACACACCTCCATGGACCCCCGGAAGATCCTGGAGCGGAAGCGCCTGCACAAGAAGATCCACGACGCCTTGGAGACCTTGAGCCCCGATCACCGGCAGATCATCCTGCTCCGTGAGGTCGAGGGCATGGCCTACAAGGAGATCGCCGACACCCTGGAGATCGCCGAGGGCACGGTGATGAGCCGCCTGTTCTACGCCCGCCGGAAGCTCCAGCAGGCCCTCAAGGACGAGGCCCCCGAGGGTCTCCCCCCGATCACGGGCGCCTGAGGTCTCAAGGGGTCGTGACTTGAATGTCGCAGTTTGTCGTGATCCTCATGAATGAACCTCCCGCCGCCTCGTCACTGACCACGATTCCCCCCTCAACCTGCGGAGAGCGAATGCGCCAAGGCCACGACAGCGAGCTGACTCGCGCCGACGCGCTCTTGATGCTTGTCCTCGACGGAGAGGCGAGCGAGGCCGAGCGCGCTGAGCTCCTCGCCCTCTCCGAGAGCGACGCGCGCCTCGCCGAGCTGGGTGAGCTGCGGGAGGCGCTCCGCGACGCGCTGACCGACTGGCGTGACGACTCCGTAGACGTCGTCGCCGCCGTGCTCATGGCCATCGGCGCCGAGGACGACTGGTCCCCGGTGTCTAGCGCGCTCCGGGAGTCCGTGGCCTTTGAGGCGCCCTTCGACGTGAGCGACCTCGTCATGGCCGCGATCACCCCGCCGCCAGAGCCCGAGCCCGACATGCTGCTCTCGGCGCTCGTGGACGGCGAGCTCTCCCTCGACCAGCGCCGCCTCGTCACCGAGCGCCTCCGGGTGGACCGCGACGCCCTCGACACCCTCAACGCCTTCGCCGAGCAGGGCCGGGTGGTGCGTGAGGGCCTCACCGAGCGTGTGGCCGACGTGGACCTCAGCGGCCTGTGGCCGGCCGTCGCCGCCGAGATCGGCGTCACCGACCCCGAGCACGTCCCCGGCTGGGAGCACACCAGCGCCCTCGTCAAGGAGGCCGTGCTCGCCCAAGGCGCGCTCAGCGCCGAGGAGGAGGTCGCGCTCACCGCGGCGATCCTCAACAGCCTGCCGCGGCCCAAGCCCATCGTGGTCGAGATCCCGCCGCCGCCCGCGCCGGTGCCGCTCTGGAAGATGCTGCTCACGAACCCGACGCTCATCGCGGCGGTGTTCGCGGCGGTGATGATGACCGTCATCCAGCTCCAGAGCCAGCGCACCTCGATCCTCGACCAGCCCGCGACCTCCCCCGCCAAGCCGGAGCTCGTCGCCCAGGTCGTCACCGAGCCTTTCGCCGACCTCACCATTCAGGGCGACAACGAGGTGGAGGTCACCTCGCTGGAGTACGCTCCCGACGTGGTCGTGCAGGTCATTCAGCTAGAAGACGGCGCGCCGGTCCTCCTCATGTTTGATGAGGGCGAAGGCGACGAAGGAGCCACGTTATGAACCACCTCTCCCGCCTGCTGCTGCCCCTCGCGCTCCTGCTCGGCCTCGCCGCGCCCTCCGCCGCGCTCGCCCAGACCAAGCCGCCGCAGCCCCGCCCGCCGGCCACCGCCCAGCCGCGCCCCCAAGGCGCGCCCCAGCAGGCCGCCGCCACGGCGCCGGAGACGGTGAACCTCCAGCTCATGGTCGTGCACGCCAAGGCCGGGGAGACCTTCCTCGACCCCCGCCTCAAGGGCATCGAGCGCCACCTCAAGCTCCTGCCCTACGACAGCTTTAAGGTGCTCTCCACAGACAAGGCCGTGCTGCGCCCGGGCAAGGCCGCGGAGTTCCCCGTCGAGGGGGGCCGCCAGGTGAAGGCCACCCTGCTCTCCGCCGACGAGGCGAAGGCCCAGGTGCGCGTCGAGGTCTACAAGGGCGGCGAGAAGCTCGTGGACACCACGGTCTCGGTGAACCGCGGCAGCACCTTCATGGTGGGCGGCCCGCGCCACGACGGCGGCATCCTGCTCTTGCCGATCACGGCGAACTACTGACCGCCTCGTCTTGAAGAGGTTATTGGAGCGGGCCCCTGCGCCGTGAGGCCCCCAATGACGATCTTCGAGCGGATTATCCGGCGGGAGATCCCCGCCGACATCGTGTACGAGGACGACCACTGCGTCGCCTTTCGTGACGTGTCACCCCAAGCGCCTGTGCACGTGCTCATCGTGCCGCGCCTCCCGCTGGTGAACGTCGCCGCCGCTGGCCCGGAGCACGGCGAGCTGCTCGGGCGGGTGCTGCTCGCCGCCGGTGAGGTCGCGCGCCGCCTGGGCGTCGCGGGCTCTGGATATCGCCTCGTCTTCAACAACGGTGAGGACGCCGGGCAGTCCGTTCACCACCTGCACTGTCACCTCCTGGCGGGTCGTCCGCTGGGCTGGCCCCCGGGCTGAGCCTCACCCGAGCCTCAGCCGCGGGCTGAGGCTGGGCGCGCGCGCGCGTCGCGTGCTAAGTGTGGACTGAACCCGGAACAAGCCTGTGTTCGCAACGCGCTGAAGGAATCGATTTGGCCACGTTCGACGCCACCCTCCACATCCAGGCCTTCGAGAGCATGGAGCGTGGGCTCAAGACGGTCTACACCGTCATCGCCAATGACGAGTACAGCATGATCTCTTCGGGAGATCGGCTGGAGTTCGGCAGCTATGGCTCGATCACCGTCGGCACGGTTCGGCGTTACCCCGACCTGGAGTCCCTCGCCACGGCGGAGGGCTGGCGGAACGTCGTCCCCGAGGCCGACACCGAGGACCGCGCCATCTCGCTCATCCGGGCCACCGACGGCTGGGAGGAGACCGAGGAGCGCGCTCGCGGCGTGATGGCCTTGCGTGTGCGTGAGACCCGGCGGAAGTGAGCCCCCGCCGAGCGCTCAGAGCGTCTGCTCGGGCGGCGGCAGGCTGAGCGCGCGGTTGCAGGTGCGCCGCTCGTTCGCCTGGCGGATCTCGTCCTCGCTGTAGGGGTGCGGCGAGGTCTGCACCTCGTAGGCCATGAACAGCTCGACGGCCTCGCGGACGGCGTCGCCGTAGCGGTTGTCCGCCCGGCTCATCCAGAACTCCAAGAGCGCCGCCCGGCGGGCGTCGAAGGTCGGCAAGGCCTGGCCCGTGCGCGGGTCGATGCCGTCGTACCAGATGCTCTGGAGGAGCGCGGGGATCTCGCCGCTGAGGCGGTCGGCGAGGGACTCGTCGGAGATCGCGTCGGCCCAGACACGCATGGGCTCCTCGGTGGCCTGCACGACGAGCTCCTTCTGGCGCTCAAAACGCGCCGGGGAGACGACGAGACCCCCGGCCTGCACACACAAGGTCGGGATGATGAGGCAGGGCCACCACTTCACGACGGGGCGGTCGTTCGCTGGGCTGTTGCCGAGCTCCGGCGCGCGCACCCGGGGCGGCTGGCGGCGGAGGACCATGAAGCCCTCGTCGTACACGACCACCCGGGGCTTCCAGTGGACCGGGTGCTTGTAGACGACCTTGTCGCCCCGGCGCACCCCGTCCTCGTACCCGGCGGCCTCAAGGCGGGCCTCGACCTCGGCCCGGGCCTGCTCGGCCTGGCGCTCGCCGAGGATGAGCAGCTCCATCGACGGGGCCTCTTGGCCGACGATCCGCTCGACCTCGGGCTCATCACCGACCCGCGCGGCGTCCTCCTCATCGACGGGGGCCACGTCGTCGTAGATCCCCCCGGTGTCCTCTTGGGCGAGGGCGAAGGAGGCGACGATGAGCCAGACGGCGGGGATCACAGCTTCAGGTTACCGCGAGTTCGGCTCCGTGGCGAGCTTCAGCCCGCGGGCGGCGTGTCTCCGCCGCTGAGCAGACGGCGCACGATCGCCGCTCGACGGGGAAGTGGCAGGCGGCGCAAGGCACGCACGAGCTGAAACAGGGGCTCGGGGGTGAGGAGCAGCAGCGACATCGGCAAGGTGAGGCCCGTGGCGAGGCGCTGGAGCTGGAGCAGGTGCGGCGAGCGGTGCCCACGCTCGTAGCGGCAGACCTCGGCGGCGGTCATGCCGCAGCGGCGCCCGAGCTCGGCTTGGGTGAGCCCGTCATCGGCCCGGAGCGCCAGGAGGCGCTCGCCGAGGAGCTGGTTGAGCGCGGCGCGTTCCATTGGGCCTCCTCCAGCTCGGCCTTGTGCCGAGGGGAGAGATGTACCTCCAGATGGATAAGAGCGCAAGCGCTAAGTCACGGGAGGGGCGTCTAGGCCGTGTGAAGCCCGGGAGCGCCCACTCCAGACGTGCTCTGCTCAGGGCTCGGGGAGCTCAAGGTCCTCGACGGCATTGGCGGTTCCGCCAATGGCCAAGGCGTCGGAGCCCCGGGCCCGCGGCGCGGCGTCGGGGTGGCGCTTGAGCAGCTCGATGAGGTCACCCACGAGGCGTAGGGTGGCGGAGGACTCGCCGTTGATGAGGGCGCGCACCCGCTCGGCCTCAGCGCTCGCCTCGTCCTCGCCGATGGCCGTGAGCTCGGCCAAGGTGACGCCGAGGCCCGTGGCGACGCGGGCCAAGGTCTCGATGCTGGGGACGCGGCTGCAGCTCTCAAAGCGGCTGATCTCTTGAGCGTTGATCCCTCCCGCGCGCTCGCCGAGCTGGGCTTGGGTCAGCCCGGCGCGCTTTCGCAGCGACCGGATGCGCTCGGCGATCTTGGGGTAAACATCGCTCATCTGGGCGCCCTCACAAGATTCGTCCCCGACGCCACCGCGCCGCGGACAGCTACTTTAGTCCAGGCGGCGCGCTTGTGCATGACTTCAAGCGGACGGCGGCGTCACTCGCCGATCCGGCGATCCTCCCCGCCGCTGGGCGGGCGAGGAGGCGTTGGCTCACGATCCCGTCGAGCGCGTCAGCCTAGCCGTGCTCGATCTCGACGAGATCCACCCCCACCCGAAGCTGCTGGCTGAGCGGGCGGCGCTGGATCAAGGTGGCGCCGTTGGGCACCCCGGCGTCGGCGAGCTGGGCGCGCAGGCGGCAGATGTAGACGTTGAGGGTCTTGCGGTTGAGGTTGAGCATCCGGGCGAGGCGGTCGACGTGGAGCCAGCCGCGCTCGTGCTCGGCGAGGTGGGACTCGGCGAGGCGCTGCCGGGCCAAGGTGAGGAGGAGGTAGTGCGGGGCGCGGGGCTCCCAGCGGCGCTCCCCGGCGGCGGAGAGCACGGTCAAGGAGACGTTGAGCTCGTCGCGGCTCACCACGAAGCGCAGGCGCATCCCAGCGTCGTCGGCGCCGCCGGGGCCGTGCTCGCTCGTGAGGGTGTCGTCCCGGGGCTCGGGGAGGTGCAGGCGCCAGAGCTGGTCGCCGATGCGCAGCTCTTGGTGGTCGTGGACGGCCTGCTCGCCTTGCTCGTCCTCAAGGATCCAGCGCCCGCGGCCCTGGTAGACGACCGAGGCCAGGGGCTCCTCCGCCGAGGGCAGGCTGAGCACGTCGGCGACGGCGAGCACGAGGTGCCCGTCGGTGAGGCTGCGGGCGCTGGCGATGGGCGGGGCGTCGTCGTCGAGCACCCAGGGGTTGTCGCGGTCGCCGAACCAGAGCTCGTCCCCGGCGCTGAGCTCGTGATCGACGCCGGGCTCGACGCGGCGGCCGTTGATCCAGGTGCCGTTGCGGCTCGCGAGATCGCGCAGGCGCCAACCGTCGCTCCCCCAGAACACCGTGGCGTGCTCCGATGAGGTGCGGCGGTCGAGCAGCGGCACGGCGGAGGTGGGCCCACGCCCCACCATCGCCCGGGCGGGGAGCGTGAGCACGAGCAGGGTCTTGGGGTTTCGCAGGGCGCCCATAGCGGAGAGGCTACCGATGATGAGCGCGCACCACAAGGGCGCCAACGGCGCGGCGCAGAGATAGACTACGATGAGCCCGCCTCTTCCCGAGCCCCCATGACCCGCGTCAACGGTCATCCCGCCGCGCCTCGCCTTCGCGCCCTGCTCGGGTGCGCGCTCGGCGTCGTCATGGGCTGCGCGGATCCGACCCCGGCGCCGGAGTCGGGTGGCGGGGACGACCCCACCCTCGGCGCGGTCCAGATCGAGTCCCTCCAGAAGCGTGGCTGGGGCGACTACGCCTTGACCACCTGGGAGCTGGGCCAGACCCTCGACCCGCCCCTGCGCACCAAGGACGGCGGCGCGCCCCGGGCCCACCTCTTCGGCCCCGCGGACCCGCCCCCGGGCCCACCTCGGCCGACCCTGCTCTGGCTCCACGGCGGCAGCCTCGACTTCGACGACGAGGAGCACCCCGAGGGCCGCCTGGGCTACTGCGGCGACGAGCACGCCGAGCGCTCGATGCGGGACGCCTTGGGGTCGAGCCCGCTGCTCGTGTTGGCGGCGATGCGCGGCTGGGTGCTCGTGCTCCCGGAGAACACCGTCTGCGACGGCTGGGCGGGAGAGGCCGCC
Organism: Myxococcota bacterium; assembly: GCA_023150845.1. GTDB lineage: Bacteria > Myxococcota_A > UBA796 > UBA796 > CAJQPC01 > JADKFE01. The sequence goes on from JAKLKD010000018.1 coordinate 44,352, forward strand.
CTCGACCCCATCGACACGACCCACCACGGGGCGGTGCTCGCCCGGGCGGCGATGGCCTTGGGGCAGAGCGGCCAGCTCCCGTGGGAGCCCGGCGCGCGCTACATCGCGGGGACGAGCCTCGGCGCCCCGGCCGCCGTCGAGCTGGCCCGTAGCGGGGAGTACGCCGGGCTCGTCGTCGACAGCGGCTCCACCGACGAGCTCTGCTTCTTCGCCGATGAGTCCTGCAGCCCCTTGGCCCTGGTGATCCGCCACGAGTGGGGCGAGCACGTCTTCGGCGGCCTGCCCTACGCGCTCAACGACAGCGCCACGCCGGGGGAGCACCAGGACCGTTACCTCCGCCGCAGCCTGGTCCCGATGTTGACCGCCGGGGAGATCAACACCCCCGTCGTTCACATCTGGTCGTCCGGGGACAACACCTCAATCCCCGCCCAGCACGAGGGCGTCGAGGAGGCCCTCGCGGCGAGCGCCCCCGGCGGGCGCTGGCTCAGCGTTGACATGATGACCGCCGCCCACAGCTTCTTGCACCGGGGGCCAGCGCCAGGCGCGGCCTGGATGACCCTGCGGTTCTTGGAGGGCGCCCAGGTCAGCCGCTTTGAGCTGGAGGACTACGAGGGCGAGGGCTGGGTCGGCGACGTGCAGACCCGCGGCGAAGATCGGCCCGACGCGAGCGGCGGGGCGGTGCGGCGGGCCTCGGCGGACGACGGCGCGGGCACCTTACTCGTCGTTGAGGGCCTGCCGGAGTGCCCGGAGGGCGCGCCGTTGGAGTGGCTGCTCTTGCTGCGAAGCGCGGGCGGCCAACGCGCCGACGCGGTCGCCGCGACGGCCACGATCAGCCAGGGCGGCGAGGAGCGCTGGAGCCACGGCTTCACGGTGAAGGACATCAGCGGATCGACGAACGAGTACGCCTCCCTCCGGCGCTGGATGGAGGTCTCAAGCGGGGGGCTCATCTCGAAGGGCGGCGAAGGGCGCCTGGAGATCGAGGTCAGCGGCGTAGGAGAGGTCCGCGCCGACGTGCTGTACTGGAGCTGCGGCTGAGCGCCTGAACGTTGATTGGTTGACCAATTAACCCTTCTGCTTCGCCTTCTTCCGCTTCAAGGCCGGGGCGAGGCGCAGCAGCCCGTCCCGGGGGTCCACGAAGAAGCTGTGGTGGTTGGTGTCCGTCAGCGGCCGGGACTTGCCCCAGGACTGGGTCCAGGGCGCGCCGTCGATGAGCACCACGTCGGTGTGCACCATGCGCGTGAGGTGCTCCAGGACGTGTAGGTGGAGCGTCGAGCGCGGCTTGAGCCCGGCCCGAAGCTCGCTGTACACCGCGTCCCAGGGGGAGCCGCAGCGGCGCACCAAGAGGCGGCGCAGGGGGCCGAGGAGGTCGCTCAGGGCGCGGCTCCCGCCTCGGCGGCTCACCGGGGCCATCCGCGGGCTGTCCTCGTCGAAGCGGCGCTGGCGGCGGCGCTGGGGGTGGCGGCGGTGGCTGTCGTAGCGGGGGCGCTCGATGAGCACCCGGTCCATGTCGTCACGCATCGGCGGATCCTCCGCGCAGCGCACCGTTGAGGTCGAGGGTCCACGAACGAACGGGGGCCCCGCGGGTGAGCTGGTGGTGGCCCAGGCGCATCTGGGCTTGGGTGAGCTGGGTCTGGGTCTCGTGGGCCTCCCGCTGGAGCGCGCTCAGGCGTGCGAGGGCCTCCCGGCGGTTGTCCTTCTGGCGGCGGGAGGCGGCGGCGCGAACCTGCAGGCCGGTCGGGGTGTGGATCGCCCGCACGGCGCTCGCGGTCTTGTTGACGTGCTGACCGCCGGGGCCCCCCGCGCGGCTCGCGGTGAAGGTCACCTCCTCGGGGCGAAGCTCCTTCGGCGTCGGCGGAGGCGCGGGGCGGAGGCTCACCCCCGGCGAACCAGCGGCGGCGGGCCCGGGGGCCGCGCGCGGCGTGGATCAAGAGGTGGGTGCCGCACCAGCCGCCGAGCGCCGTCGGGGCGTCCCCGGTGAGGGTGAAGGTGACGGAGCGGGGGCGGGCGGGGTGACCCTCGATGTGGGTGTTGAGGACGCTGAGACCGGCGGTCTGGGCGGCCTCGGCGAGCCGCTCGGCGAGCTTAGCGACGAAGGCGCGGACCTCCTCGGGGCCGTCTCCGGCGCTCACGACGAGGGACCAGCGGGGGTTTGGGTTGGTGGCGCTCATCGTTTCACCGTGATGACGGGGCTCAAGGTGGCGACGCGGCGGGCGGCCCCAGCGGCCTCCAGGGCGTCGATGACGGGGTCTACGTCTTTGTAGGCGTCGGGGTGCTCGGCGTAGAGCAGCTCGGGGTCGTCGCAGATGACGCGGCCGCCCAAGGCGGTGCGGGTCAGCTCGGCGCGGCGGTGGCGGTCCTTGAAGCGGGCGATGGCGTCGGAGCGCTTGAGGCGGCGACCGGCCCCGTGCGCCACGCAGCAGAGGCTCTCCTCGTCCCCGGCGCCCATCATCACCGCGCTCACCGTGCCCCGGGTGCCGAGGACGACGGTGGGCTGATCCCGCTCGGCGGGGGCGGCGCCTTTGCGGTGCAAGAACACCTCGCGGCCGTCGAGGACTCGGCGGGTGACGTCGTTGTGCACGAGGTCGAAGGTGTGGGTCCAGCGGCCGGGGCGAGCGATCCCGGCGGCGCTGAGCAGGCGCCAGGCCAGCACCAGGCGGTTCGTGCGGGCGAACCGAACGGCGCCCTCCAGCTCCACGAGGTACTGCTCGGCGGTCTCGGCGCTGAGCACGACGTCGCCCCAGCGCCCGATGAGCGCCCGGCCCAGGCCCCGGCTGCCGGAGTGGGCCAAGACGACGGCCCCACCCCGGCGCAGGCCCAGGGCCTCGGCGGCGGCGCGGTCGGAGATCGCCGTCACCTCGCTGAGCTCGACGAAGTGGTTGCCGCCGCCGACGCTGCCCAAGGCGAGGCCCAGCTCGGGGTCGTCGGGGGGCTCGGGGAGCGTGAGGGCGGGCTCGGCGGGGCAGGCCGCGGCGAGCTCAGCGAGGGACTCGGGCACGCCGGGCAAGGTGGCGAGGCCCCGGGGGCCCTGGCTCCAGGCGGCGCGTAAGGCGAGGCCGGGATCTACGTCGGGCAAGGCCGGGCCGTCGGTGGCCTCGCGCACCCGGCGCTCCAAGGCGTCGCCGCTGGCCTTCACCCGCGGGGCGGCGAAGAGGCGCACGCCGCAGCCCGCGTCGCCGCCGACGAGCAGGGGGCGGACCTCACCGTCCAGCGCGAAGGCCGCGCCGATGGGGATCCCCGGGCCGGGGTGCAGGTCGGGCAGGCCCACGGCGCGAACGCAGCGGGGCAGGCGGCTCACCGTGGCGAGCTGGTCGAGGGCTTCAGGCTCAAAGTGGACCTTGGCGCCGCCGAGCAGGCGGGTGTGGTCGGGGAGCGGCGTGAACATCGGGGCCTCCTGGGCGGCAGACCGCCCGGCGATGCCAGCCCTCTTCGCAAGGAGCGTGCCGGGCCTCAGCGTGGGCCTGGGGCGCGGAGGTGGTGCGCCGCTCATCAGACAAGCTGGTGTATGCTTCACCACATGATGCACGACGCACCACCCACCCTCCCCCGTGTGCTGCTCACCTGGTCTGACCGTGGGGGCCGCTTCGGCCTGCGCCCCGACGACCCAGGCCCAGTGCTGCGGCTGCTGCGTGTTCAGGCCGCCTATGAGCAGGTGATCGTGCTCACGACCCCTTCAGGCCTCGACGCCGCTGAGGCCCTGATCCACGGCCTGCGCGGCGAGGCGAAGGCGGCGCGGCTGCTCTCTTTGCCCGTGGACGACCCCTCGGACCACGCCCAGCTCTTCGCGGCCTTGGGCCCGGTCTTGGAGCTCTTGCCCCGGCGGGCCAGCCTCGACGTGCTGCTCAGCGCGGGGACTCCCCAGGCCCAGACCTTGTGGGTGATCCTGAGCCTCGCGGGCCTGCTCGACCCCGAGGTGGGCCGGGCGCGGCTGATTCAGGTGATCCCGCCGGAGCACAGCGCCGCCCGGGGCGGCCAGGTGTGGCGAGAGGTGCGCCTGGACATCGACGGCTTCCCCCAGGTGCGGGCGCTCAAGGACGAGGTCGCCCGGCTGCGCGCCGAGCGCTCCACCGCCACGGCCAGCCTCTTGGGCGAGAGCGCCCCGATGCACGAGCTGCGCCGCCTCATCACCCGGCTGGCGCCCTCCAGCCTGCCCGTGCTCATCTTGGGCGAGACGGGCACGGGCAAGGAGCTCGTCGCCCGGGCGCTGCACGCCGCGAGCCCCCGGGCGGAGGGCCCCTTCGTCGCCGAGAGCTGTGGGGCGCTGGACGAGTCCACCCTGCTCTCGACCCTGTTTGGCCACGAGCGCGGCGCCTTCACCGGGGCCCACGCCCGGCACCGCGGCCTGTTTGAGCAGGCCCACGGCGGCACCCTGTTCCTGGACGAGGTCGGCGAGCTGAGCCCCCGGGTGCAGGCCGCCTTGTTGCGGGCGCTGCAGGAGGGCGCCGTGCGTCGTTTAGGCGCCGAGGGCCTCGTCACCGTCGACGCCCGGATCCTCACCGCGACCCACCGCGACCTGCACGCCGAGGTCGCCGCGGGGCGCTTTCGGGAGGACCTCTACTACCGCCTCCGGGGCGCGGTCCTGCGCACGCCGCCGCTCCGGGAGCGCCTCGTGGATCTGGAGCCCCTCGTCGCCCGGTTCTTGGCTGAGGCCGGGCGGCCGGGCCTGCCCGTAAGCGCTGAGGTCTGGGCGGCCTTACGCGCACACCCTTGGCCGGGGAACGTCCGGGCCCTGCGCGCTGAGGTCTCACGCTGGGCGGTGCTCGTGGACGAGCGGGTGGGCCTCGACGCGCTCTCCGAGGAGCTGCGGCCCGCCCGACCGCCGCCGCCCGCGCCCGGGGCCCCGGATCTGCGACCCCTGGCGGAGCAGCTCGCCGCGGTGGAGGACCAGGCCGTTCAGGCGGCCTTGGCGGCGACCGGGGGCAACCTCAGCGCCGCCGCCCGGCTCTTGGACATCGACCGCAACACGCTCAAGCGGAAGCTCAGGCGCGAAGGAGCTTAAAGGCGTGGCCCCACTGGCCGTGAATCGCCCCGCGCAGCACCCAGAGCAGGCAGAGGCCCTCCAGGTAGCGGCTGGAGCGGATGTCGCCGGAGTCCTCGACCTCCCAGCCGAAGTCGCCCAAGAGCGCCGTCACCTGGGCCTTGGCCGCGGCGTCGTTCCCGCAGATGAACATCGTGGGCGGGCCGCCGGGCAGGTTGGGCCGGAACATGAGCGGGGAGCCCACGGAGTTGAACGCCTTCACCACCCGGGCCTCGGGGGCGAGTCGCTGGACCTGCTCACCGCCGGAGTCTTGACCGGCGACGGCCAAGGTCGGGGGGAAGCCCCGGGAGAAGTCCAGGGGGTTCGTGGTGTCGATGAGCACCTTGCCCGCGAGGTTCTCCGCCCCGGCGGCGGTCAACACGGCGGGGTTCGCCGCGCCTAAGGTGGAGAGGATGAGCAGCTCCCCGAAGGCCGCGGCCTCGGCGAAGGTGCCGACGCTGGCGCGCGCCCCTTGGCTCGCCGCCCACTCCAGGGCCTTGGGGTTCTGGGCCTCCCGGGCGCCCATCATGACCTCGTGGCCCAAGGTGATGAGCGCGCTGCCGAGGGTCTTTCCGACATCACCAGTTCCGAACACGCCGACTCGCATGAGGGGCTCCTGAGCGGGGTTGAGCTGCTTGTCGCGGCGGATCATACCTCGGCGTTGACAAAAGCATGACCGCTGGGCGCGCGCTCTCCGTGATCCACCTCCGCGCCGCGCTTGTCTGTCTTGGTCACGGAGGGCGCGCGACGAGCGACGCCCCCAGCGGGAGAAAGAATGACCGACGTTCAGGTTGGGCTCGCGAAGAGCCTCATGGCCTTGCTCTGCCTCACGACCGGGGGCCTCTCGGCGGGCTGCGCCCGGTCAGACGCCGAGCGTGGGTTCATCGAGCGCGTGAAGGGCAGCGAGCGGGTGGCGAGCTTCGGCCTCTTCCCCGCCGACGGCGCCTCAGCCCTGCGCGGGGAGCAGCTCATCGTCGTGGCCCTCGATGACGCGGCGCGGGGGCAGCTCCCCGAGGTGAGCGTGCGGGGCGTCGACCCGGACTCCGGCGCGCAGACCCGCTGGGACGCGGAGTGCGCGCTGTCCTCCGACGGCGCCGTGGCCACCTGCGGGCTCAGCGAGGAGCTCCCGTACTACCAAGACTTTGACCTCGACGTGCGCTCCGGCGACATGGCTCTGGTGCACGGCCTCAGCTCCCACGAGCCCGAGCGCGGCGCGGCCTGGGCGCTCCACGAGGACGTCACCGTCGAGCGCTTCGGCGCGGGGGACGCCCTGGGCGGGATCATCGAGGACAGCTTCACCGCCGACGAGGGCGCCCTCGTGCTCGCGGACTGGAACGGCGAGGCGGGCCCGACGCAGCTCACCAGCGGGCGCACGGACGAGCTCGGCGACGGCCTCATCCGGATCGACTCCCCGGGGCTCACGATGGCGATGGACGTCGAGGTCACCCCAGACGGCGGCCTCCACGGCGAGCCCGCCGACATGTTTATGCCCGTGCGCCAGGGGGACGAGACCGCCTTCCTCATCATCTACGACGCGGTGCTCAACGGCGAGATCACCGAGGATGGCCTGCGCTGGACCCTTGAGGGCGCCGTAGACCTCGCGTCTGTGGTGCGTGTCACGGCGCTGTATGGGTTCTCCGAGCAGGCCACGCTGAGCGTGGTCCGCGCCGACGTCGATCGGGATGAGAACGGCATCGACGACGCGCTCACCTTTCGCGCCGTGGGCCTCGCCCCGCCGCGGGAGCTCGTCACCTGGACGCGCTGAGCGGCGCGCCCAGGGGACGGCCCACGACGTTTAGTAGACCGTCACCGCGTAGCTCTGAAGACGCCCCGAGTCCCAGGAGTAAAGCTTCCCGTCGTTGGGGTTGTAGCTGATGTGGGAGTTGTAGGAGTAGGGGTTCGTGAACGCGATGCTGAGCGCCTTGCCCGTGGACGTGTTCGTGTCGTAGGCGTAGTTGATCGTCGTCGAGGCGCTGGAGTAGCTCGCCGTGGTGTACATCACGCCACAGATCACGAAGGCGTTGCCGACGCTCGTCTTGGTGTTGCTGCCGGTGTTCCAGGTCTTCGTGATCGTGAAGCTTGTCTCGTCGATCCTGCTGATCACCATCTTGCCGCCGTTCGCGGCGGTGGCGTACATCACCCACAAGCCGTTCTCATCGACGGCGAGGTCGATGTCGCTCCAGCCACCCCACTGGTAGTGGTAGGTGTTGTGGTATCCCGCGTCGGGGACGGTGAGCGTGCCGACCGAGCTCTTGGTCTTCAGATCAAACTTCACGACGGTGTTTGAGTTATAGTTCACATAGTACAGATAGCCGCCGTAGACGACGTGGCCCGTGCCCTCGAACCCCGAGCCCGGAAGGGTGATCGTCGTGCCGCCTGACCCTGACGCCAAGGCGCTCGCCGACGGCCACTGCACAAAAGACGTCCCGGTGTAGCTGTTCATCGTCCACACAAGGCCCGTGCCCAGGGTCTCCAGGGGATCGGCGAGGTAGCTCCCGTAGGTGCTGCCGTAGGTCGTGGTGAGCACAGGGGTCGCCACGCTCGACAAGGTGCACTTGCAGTCGGCGCTGGTGGCGTCGGTGTCGTCACAGTCATCGCCGTTGTCGGTGTAGCCCGCGGGCTCATCGCAGGCCTCCAGCGTGATAGAGGCGTCGCCGTACCCGTCGCCGTCGGCGTCGGCGTACCAGGTGGACAGGTCCGCGGCGTCGCTGCCGTCGGTGCTCCCGTCACAGTCGTTGTCGTCGCCGTCGCAGACCTCGGTGGCGGCGGGGTTGATCCCGCTGTCCGTGTCGTCACAGTCGGTGCCCGTGGAGATGCTGCCCGAGGGCTGGGTGCAGGCGCGGCTGGAGCTGCTGGACGAGCCGTAGCCGTCCTTGTCGGCGTCGGCGTACCAGGTCTTCGCGTCGCTGGAGTCGCTGCCGTCGGTCTTGCCATCGCAGTTGTTGTCGTCGCCGTCACAGACCTCGGTGGCGCCAGGGTTGATGGCCTTGTCGGCGTCGTCGCAGTCCGTGCTCGTCGAGACGCTGCCCGAGGGCTGGGTGCAGGCGCGGCTGGAGCTGCTGGTTGAGCCGTAGCCGTCCTTGTCAGCGTCGGCGTACCAGGTCTTCGCGTCGCTGGCGTCGCTGCCGTCGGCGCTCCCGTCACAGTCGTTGTCTAGGCCGTCACAGACCTCGGTGGCGTCGGGGTTGACGCCGAAGGCGCCGTCGTCGCAGTCGAGGGAGTTCTCGGCGTAGCCGCTCGGCGCGGAGCAGCTCAGGGTGGTGAAGTCGGGGTCGCCGAAGCCGTCGAGGTCGGCGTCTTGATACCAGATCTCCGCGTCGGTGGCGCTCGCCTCGTCCACGACGCCGTCACAGTTGTTGTCGAGCTCATCGCAGATCTCGGTGCCGTCGGGGCTCGCCGCCGCCGTCGAGTCGTCGCAGTCGTCGGCGTTCCCGACGTAGCCCTCCGGCGCGAAGCAGCTCACCTCGACGAAGCGGTCCGAGCCGTAGGAGTCGCCGTCGTAATCGATGTACCAGGAGGTCTGATCGGCGACGTCGTTGTCGTCGTCATCGGTCAACCCATCACAGTCGTTGTCAGCGCCGTCGCAGAGCTCCGCGGCGCCGGGGGAGGTGCCGCCGTCCTGGTCATCACAGTCGCCGCTCTCGACGGCGTAACCCGCGGGGGCGTCACAGCTCCGCGTGCTGTCGCTGGTGACGCCATAGCCGTCGCCGTCATCGTCTCGGTACCAGTCCACGGCGCCGGTGTTGTCCTCGTCGTCGCCGTCGAGGAGGCCGTCACAGTCGTTGTCGAGGCCGTCGCAGGCCTCCGCGGCGCCGGGATAAACCGCCGTCGAGGCGTCGTCGCAGTCGCCGCCGACCGTGACCGCCTCGGCGGGCGCGCAGCCCTCAGCGGCCGTCGTGTCGTCACCGTAGCCGTCGCCGTCCTCGTCGAGCAGGTAGCTCGTCGGCCCGCCGACGCCCGCGTCGCCGTCGTCGCAGTCAAAGTCGCTCGTGACGCCGTCACCGTCGGCGTCGGTGAGCCCAGCGCCGCTGTCCTCCCCGGAGCCGTCGTCTTTACAGGCGGCGAAGGTGAGCAGCGGGAGGAGGAGCAGGAGATGGGAGGCCTTCATCGGCGTACCTCGTGGGGCGGGGGACGCACAGCTTAGCCCCAAGAGTGGGCGTTTTCAGGTGAAATCAGACCAGAGGGCGTCGAAGCCGCGGCGCGAGCGCGCCGACGAGGGCCCCGAGGACGGCCCCGAGGCCGAGCCAAGACCAGGACCAGGGCGGCGGCGCGGCGGCCTCGGGGAGCGGCGCGCGGCGCGCGGCGGCGAGGCGAGGCAGGGCCTCGACCAAGGCGCGCTCGCCCCGAAGGTCCAGGCCGTCCGCGGTGATCGACGCCTTGAGGCCCTCCCGCTCCGCGAGGCTCAGCGGGACGCCGTCGTCCCGGGTCACCCACAGGGCCAGCTCAGGCGGGGAGCGGAGCCAGAGGAGGATCACCCCCGACGTGGGGATCGACCAGCGCGCCGCGAGCTCCTTGGCGCAGGCCTCGGCGTCTTGGGGGGAGGATCGCGCCGTGAGGATCCGCGGGCTCAGGCCCTCGGCCCGGGCGAGGTCTACGGTGGCGAGGTGCAGCTCCGCCTCGATGTGCTCGGGGATGAGCCCGTCGGGATCGGCGATGAACAGGCCGCGGGAGGCCGGATCGACCAGATCCACGAAGCAGCGGCCCTCGGCGATCGGGGGATCTTGCGCGTAGGCCAAGCGAGGGGCGCCGAGCAGCATCAGGGGGAGCAGGGGAGAGTTCATGACAGCGATCTTGCCACTTCGCCTGTTCAACGGGGCGCGGGTGGTTTATCCTCTTTGGGGCTCTGCGCTGACGACGCCCCCACCCCTGGAACCCGTCAGCAAGTAAGAAGTGAGGACCGAGGCTCCGTGAAGGTCGCAGGCGATCGGATTGGCCGCTTCCGCGTGGAGCGGTTTCTGGGGGCGGGCGGTATCGCCGAGGTCTACCAGGTGCGGCATGAGCTGCTGGACACCTCCCATGCCCTCAAGCTCTTGCCGATCGCCCGGCGTGGCCTCGCCAAGCGCCTGATCCAAGAGGGCCGCATCCAGGCCCAGCTCCAGCACCCGAACGTCGTGAGCGTCACCGACGTGGTCGAGGAGCGCGGGCAGATCGGCCTCGTCATGGAGTACGTCGAGGGCACGAGCCTCGAGGAGCTGCTGCGTGAAGGCGGCGCCATGGACTTCGACGAGGCGATGGACCTCTTCGGCCAGATCCTCTCCGGCGTCGCCGCGGCGCACATGGCCGGGGTGCTCCACCGCGACCTCAAGCCCTCAAACGTGCTCCTCGCCGCCGACGGCGACGCGGTCATCGCCAAGGTCGCCGACTTCGGCATCGCCAAGCTCGCCAGCGAGGAGGCCACGCTCAAGGCCACCCAAGGCGGCACGCCGATGGGCACGCCGGGCTACATGGCGCCGGAGCAGATCACCGACTCCGCCATCGCCGACCAGCGCAGCGACGTCTTCGCCCTGGGCGCGATCCTCTACGAGATGCTCAGCGGCCAGCGCGCCTTCCGCGGCGGCAACCTGCGGGAGCTCCTGGAGAACACCCTCACCGGCCGCTACATCCCGCTGCGCCGCCTCAACCCCAAGGTGGCCGAGTACCTGGAGCAGGTGACCGCCCGGGCGATGATGGTCTCGCCGGACGACCGCTTCCAGACCTGCATCGAGATGGCCCGGGCGCTGCACATCGAGTCGGAGATCGTCCCGCCCAAGGCCCTGCCCTCGCAGGTGGGTGAGGCCCCGGTGCTGCCGCCCCCGGTGAGCCGCGCCGAGCTCAGCCGCTCCAGCGGCGGCACCATCCCGCCCACCGACCGCCGCGGCGACCTCAGCCGCTCCAGCGGCGGCACCGTCCCGCCCACCGACCGACGCGCCGCGGCCGCTCCTCCGCCCCCGCCGCCCCAG
>JAKLKD010000353.1 GCA_023150845.1 Myxococcota bacterium
GGGCGCGGAGATCGTCATCTACCCCGGCGCCGGGGGCCTCGTTCACCTCGCCCACGTCGGGCGCAACGCCCCGAGCGCGAGCATCGACCGGGAGATGCCCCTCTTCTGGCATCAGCGCCCGCCAGACACCTGGACCGTGAGCCTCTTTGACGAGGAGCGTGTCGAGGCCGTGCCGATGGTCGTCATCGGCATGCACCTCCTGGAGACCCTGCGCCTGAGCGACGCCGAGGGCTACCTGGAGGAGGCCTACGACCTGCTGATCGAGGCCCAGCCGGGCTCCGCCGCGCTCTCTCTGGCCACCTTGGCCCGGGCCCAGGCCCACGCGAACATGAGCGAGCCCGCGCGCCTCTCGGTGCAGGACGCGATCTCCGCCTGCGGCGTCGATGATCGGTGTTTGGGCGCCATGTACGAGGAGCGCGCCTACATCGCCTGGGCCACCCGGGAGCTGCCCCTGGCCGCGGCGACCATCGAGCGCGCGAGCCTCAAGGCCGAGGCCGCCGCGGACAAGAGCGCCGTCGCCCGGCTGCGCTACGCCTTGGGGCGGGTGCGGGAGGCCCAAGGCCAGCGCGCCGGGGCCCTGGAGGCGCTCCGGGAGGCAGAAGACGCCTTTAAGGCCAACGGTGACGCCCGGGCCGAGCTCTGGTGCGCCTTGGGCCGGGTGCAGCTCCGTGTGCTCGAGGGTTACGCCGACGAGGTGCGCGCCGAGCTGGAGACCTTGCCCCGCCGCTTTGACGTCGCCGGGGAGCCCGACGGGCAGATCGCCGCCTTGGACCTCCTCGGCACGGCGCTGAGCGCCCTCGGCGAGCCCGCCTTGGCCTTGGCCGCCCACGACGAGGCCCTGCGCCTCGCCCAGGTGAGGAGCGACGAGTCGGCCCAGGCCATGGCCACGAGCTTAGGCGCCGCCGCGCTGGCCGAGCTAGGCCAGCTCCCCGAGGCGATCACCCGGATGGAGCGGGCCTTGTTCTTGTACGAGGTGAGCCGCGACCCCCGCACCGTCGGCCCCACCCAGGCCGAGATCGGCCGCCTCTACCAGCGCAGCGGCGACGAGCGCCGGGCCCAGAGCGCCTGGGAGCGCAGCGCCGAGCTCTGCCGCCAGTCAAACCTGCACCGCTGCGAGGTGCAGTCCTTGGCCTCCTTGGCGATCTCTTACCTGAGCACCGGCGAGCGGGCCTTGGCGATGGAGCGCCTCGACAAGGCCATCCAGCGGGTGCAAGACGTCGGCGACACCCGCTGGGAGGCCGAGCTGCGGCTCCAGGTGGCCCGGGCGAGCGAGCTCTCCGGCGACAAACGTACGGCCCTGGAGCAGAACCTCCTCGCCCTTGAGCTCGCCCAGAAGACCGGCGACCGCATCCTCCAGGCCGAGCTCACCGACCGCGTCGCCACGGCCCACGCCGCCTTGGGGGAGGAGGACCGCGCCGTGGCCCTCTGGCGCGACGCCTTCCCGATGCTGCTCGCCGTCGATGAGCTCGGCCGCGCCGTCGAGCTCTGGTTCACCCTCGACGAGATCTACACCGACCGCGGCACCCCCGCCGAGGCCCTGCCCCTCGGCCTGACCTTGCTGCCGCGCCTCGCCGAGGTCCCCGACGTCGCTCTGCGGCAGACCTTCCTCAAGCGCATCTTGGCCCTGGCCGAGGCCACCCCCGAGAGCGCCGCCGCCGTGGGCCAGATCCTCGTGGCCTACGCCCCGGAGCTGCACGCCCAAGGCGACACCCTGGGCGCCATCGCCGCCTGGCGCCGCGCGGCCGAGCTGCGCGCCGCCGCCGGGGACCGCGCCGGGGCCCTGGCCGCCTACGAGTCCGGCAACGCCCTGGCGAAGGGCGCGTTTAAGGCCGAGGCCCCGAAGCTCAAGGCGAGCCTGGAGGCGAGCGGCCTCACCGGCAAAGACGTCGACGCCCTCAAGGCGAAGATGACGGGGCGCTGAGCCGCGCTCACTCCTTCGCCGCCTGCGCCGGGGGCCGAGGCGCTGCCTTCGCTCGGCGCGGGGAAGCGGGCGCCCTGGACCGACTCCAAGGCGCAGGTCGCCAGCCGGGTGTCGCCCTTGTAGCCGTGCGCGATGCTCGCCCGGGAGAGCGCGCCGTCCGCGCCGATGACGAGCTTGAGCGTCAGCTCGGCCCCGGGGACCTCGTCGGCGGGCAAGGTGGCGATGAGGGCCTCGTAGCAGGTCTCGGCGAGGACGAGGTGGTCGTCGAGGGTGTTGTTGAGCCCGCTCACGGCGATGTCGCCGACGAGGAGCGGGTCGCCCAGGCGCACCACCCGGGGGCCGACGATGTCCGCGGGCAGGCTCGCCGGGCGCCAGGCGATGCCCCCCTTGGGCTCGTTGCTGCGGGCCTCCTCCAGGGCGCGGGAGATCTGGAACGCGGCCACGCTCACGACGAGGGCCACGGCGAGGAGCACGGCGCGCAGGCGGCTCGGCGACTTGACCTCGGCCTGGCTGCGCATGGCGGCGGCGATGCGGCCGTCGCTCTGGGGCGGCGGGGGAGGGGCGGGCGTCGTCGTCGAGGTCGCCGCCGCCGCGGGGCGTGCGGCGGGGCGCGGGGGATCCGTCGGCCGCCGGGTCTCGGGGCGGGCCTTCGCGGCGCGCTCCCGCTCGACGGACTGCGCCGCCTCGTCGTAGAGCGCGGAGAGCGTGCGCCCCATCTTGTCGTCCGGGGCCTCCTCGACGCCCGCGACGGCCTGGAGCCCGGCCTGGGGCTTCGCCGCCTCCGAGGCCACGAGCACGAAGCCGTGCACCCGGCCGAGGCTCGTGATCACCACGGCGCCTGAGCCGCCTCGGCGGAGCACCCGGCGCACATGGCGGATGAACTCGGGGCCCTCCCACTCGCCGAGATGACGCCACTCCGGCGAGGTCGCCAGCGCGCTGAGCTTCGGCTCAGGCACGAGGGCGAGCTGATCGGGGAACTCGGTCTCCAGCTTCTGCGCGCACTGGATGAGCAGGTCTATCGTCGCCATCCCTGGCTCCTATCGGCTCTCCAAGCCTTTGAAGATTCTACAGGAAAGCGACGAGTTCGGATCTTTAGGAGCTCATGCGTCGGCGCCGGATTGCTCCGGCACGGGCCTTGTGCGATACTGTCCCCTCCGCCCAGCACGCCTAGGAAGCGCCCCAGAGCCTCGATGAGTGACGCCCCTGCACCGAGCGATCCCGACGCCGCGCCCTTGACCCGGCTCGTGCTGTGGGTTCGTCGTTTCGCGGCCTTAGACGTCGGCGCCGAGGACACCCTCTCCGCGGCCACGAACTTTGACGCCTGGGAGCAGCGCTTCATGGTGCAGCGGCTCCGGCCGCTCCTGCTCTTGGGTTTTTTGGGGATCGTGAGCTTCGCCATCGGCGACGTGCTGTTCTACAGCGACCAGCTCGCGCAGCTCCTGAGCATCCGCCTGGTCTGGCTCGGCTTCTTGAGCCTGCTCACCTTGGCCTACGCCTCAAGCCTCGGGCGCGCCCGGCCGGAGCTCTTCGTCGCGGGGTTCTTGCTGGTGATGGGCGGCGGCGACACCCACCTCACCATCGCCCTCGGCGGCTTTGAGAGCGACTACTACGCGGGGATCAACCTCATCTTCATCGGCACGGCGGTGCTGGTGCCGGTGCGCTGGCCCCTGCACGTCATCGCCCAGTGCGCCGTGGTGGCCTACTACTACGCCTCCCACGTCGTCGCCGGGACGGGGGACCTCGGCTCCGTCGCCTCGGGCGAGAACCTCTTCTTCTTCTTCTGGACCTGCCTGCTCCTCGACATCTCCGTCGCGCTCTACAGCCGCCTGCAGCGCGCGGAGTACAACACCCGCCTGCGGCTGCAGGGCGCCCTGCAGGTCTCCGAGCGCTCGCGCCTGCGCAACGAGTTCTACGCGAACATCAACCACGAGCTGCGCACGCCGCTCACGCTCATCTTGGGCGGCTTCCGCACCTTGCAGCGGGCGAACGACGAGGCCACCCGCAAGACGGTCGTGCAGGCGGGCCTGCGCAACGCGGCGCGGCTGTTGTGGCTCATCAACTCCATGCTCGACATCGCCCGCATTGAGAGCGGCCGGGCCGAGCTCCAGCGCCGGGCGACGGACCTCACCGCGCTCGTGCGCAGTGTCGCCGTCGGCTTCGAGTCCTCGGCGGATCGCCGCCGCATCTCCTTGGGCGGCGTCGAGCCCGCCGTGCTCGCCGAGGTGGATCCCTCCCGCCTGCGCTCGGTGCTCTACAACCTGCTCTCCAACGCCTTCAAGTACAGCGACCCCACCGGGGAGATCGCCGTGAGCCTCCGGGGCGAGGGGGACGAGGTCGTGCTCGCCGTCTCGGACTCCGGCCAAGGCATCAACCCCGAGCAGCTCGGTGAGCTGTTCAAACGTTTCCAGCGCGGCGACGCCGTCTCCGCTTGGGAGGACGGCTCGGGCATCGGCCTCGCCTTGGTGAAAGAGATCGTCGACGCCCACAAGGGCCGGGTCTCCGTCGAGTCGAGCCCGGGGCGCGGGGCGACCTTCACCGTGCGCCTGCCCCGGGGCGACGTGAGCGGCGGCGCCGTGGCCCCGCCTGAAGAGGGCGGCTTTGACCCCGCGGTGTGGCTCGTCGGCGGCGCCGCGGGGGTCAGCGCCGACCCCGGCCCGGAGCAGCGCGCCCGCCCGGCGGCGGCGGACGCCGCGATGGTGCTCGTCGTC
>JAKLKD010000354.1 GCA_023150845.1 Myxococcota bacterium
GGGGAGGAGGGCGTCGATCTCCGCCTTTTGCGGCTGCGCCCGGACGGCCTGCTCGTGCGCCACTGGGGCGGGCTCATGGCCTTCCTCGACGTGCCCGAGTCCGAGCGCCCGACCCTGCATGGCGACTTCTCGCTCAACACGACGAACCGCCTCACTGCGGCCACCTTGCTGAGCCTCGGCCTCAAGACCCTCACCGCGGCCCACGATCTCGACGCCCAGCAGCTCTTCGCCCTCGTGCCCGGCCTGCCCCGGGGGGCCATCGCCGTCACCGCCCAGCACCACATCTCCACCTTTCACACCGAGCACTGCGTCTACGCCCACACGCTCTCCGAGGGCCGCGACTTCCGCACCTGCGGGCGGCCCTGCGAGCAGCACCGCGTCGGGCTCAAGGACCCTCAGGGCCGGGTTCACCCCGTCATCGTCGACGTCGGCTGCCGAAACACGGTGTTCAACGCCGAGGCCCAGTCCGCCGCGCACCTGCTCCAGCCCTTGCTCGCCGCGGGTGTGCGCCGCCTGCGTGTGGAGCTGGTCTGGGAGGAGCGGGACGCGGCGCGGGAGGCCCTAGGCGCCTGGCGAGATGCCGTCGCTGGGCGGATCTCCGCGGCGGAGCTCAGCCGCCGGGCGGGCGCCCACGAGCAGCTCGGCGTCACGGCCGGCACGATGCGCACCCTGAGCGCGAGCGCGCCGCGGCTCAGTTGATGTTCGCCCGGGCGAGCTGGCTGCGAGCGCGCTCCATACGTTTGCGGTCGAGGCTGCCCTTGAGGTTCAGCCTGGCCTGACGCACGGCGCGGGTCTCGACGTCGATGACGTCGACCTCGAGGATCTGGTTCTCGGTGTAGCGGTAGATCACGTCGATGGGCGTGCCGCGCACCCGGGGCGGCAGCTTGTCGAGCACGACCTCACCGATGACCGTGACCTCTTGGCGGTTTGTGCCTTCGCCTTCGGTGACCTCGACACGCACGGCGGTCATGTTGTCGTAGGCATACGCGAAGCGGCCGCGCTTCTCCGCCGGGAGCGGCGTGGACTCGGGGATGAGCTTCACGACGCGCTCGTTGTTCTGGGCGTCGAGCACGACGATGCCCAGGCTATGCGTCGAGGCGTCGGTCACCTTCACCGGCTGCAGGCCGGGCCCGCGGGTGGGCGGGCTCGCCGGGGTCGGCGCGGCGCTCTGCGGCATCGGCTGGGGGCCGCTGTTCTGCGCGAGGATCGACGTCTCGTTCGCGGCGGCGGCGTCGTCGGCGCCTTGGTCGTGGGACCGCGTCGGCGTCGCGCGCTGGGCGCGGGCCACGGCGGAGGAGTGCGCCTTGAGCGCCGGGTGGTCCGGCTGGTGCCGGAAGACGCCCGCGAGGGCCGCCCCCAAGGCCACACACTCGTCGGGGTTGACCCCCTTCGCGAGCGGGCGGTTGGTGACGTTCATGAGCATGTCGCGGATCATCGGCATACGAGTCGAGCCGCCGCAGGGCAGCACCTCGTCGATGTCCGACCAGCGCATCTTCGCCTTCTCCAGCACGATGTTGCAGGTCTCGGCGCACTGGTCGACGAGATCCTGGCACATCGTGTTGAACTCCTCCCGGGTGACCGACACCACCATACGTTGCCCCCGGAAGTTCACGGGGATGACGGCGCGGGGCTTGGAGGAGAGGGAGATCTTGGCGTGTAAGCAGCGCTCGTAGAGCTCCTGGTAGGGCAGGGGCTCGTCGCGGGGGTCGAGGTTGTGTTTGTCCCGGAACTGGTCGGCCACGAACGAGAGCAGGCGGTCGTCCCAGTCCTTGCCGCCCAGCTCGGCGTTGCCGTCTGAGGCCAAGGTGCGCAGGGTCGTCCCGCGGATCTCCATGATCGTCACGTCGAAGGTGCCGCCGCCGAGGTCAAAGACGAGCAGGCGCCGGTTGGTGCCAAGATGGTCCAGGCCCAAGGCGATGGCCGCGGCCGTCGGCTCGTTGATGATCGAGAGCACGTTCAGCCCGGCGATCTCCCCGGCCTCCGCCGTGGCGCCGCGCTGGGCCGCGTTGAAGTAGGCGGGCACGGTGATGACGGCGTTGTTCACCGCCACGCCGAGGGCCTCCTCCGCGTCATCCTTGAGCTTCTTGAGGATGAAGGCGCTGAGCTCTTGGGGCGTGTAGGTCTGGCCGAAGAAGTCGAGCTGGAAGTCGCTGTCGCCCATCGAGCGCTTGATGAAACGCACGACGTTCGCTGGGTCCACCACGACCATCTTCACGGCCTCTTCGCCGACGACGCAGGCGTTGCGGTCGTAGAAGTGCACCACGGACGGGGTCGTGGGGTGGCCGTCGGCGTTCGGGAGGATGGTCGGCTTCCCGAACTTGTCGACATAGGCCATCGCTGAGAACGTCGTTCCCAGGTCGATTCCGAGGATGATGTCCGTAGGGCTAGGCATTGAGGGGGCTCAGGGTCTCATCCACAGAGAGGCGCGCCGTCAAGAGGGATCATTGAGCTTGGTGGCGTCTCGGTAGATGACGACGTCCTCCGCGCGCAGCACCCGGTCACCGCGGGTGAAGCCACGCTTGAGCACCTGGGCGACGTCCTGGTCGCTCACGCCCTCGACGGACGGCAAGAGCTTCACCGCCTTCTGGGTGCGGGGATCGAAGCGGCTCGAGCTCTCCATCGGCAGCACGTCCCGGCGGTAGAGCACCTCCAAGAACTCGTCGATGAGGTACTGGAAGGAGTCCGCCACCACGTCGAGGGACATCTCCTTGTTCACCAAGGACTTCTGAAACCAGTTCAGGGAGTCGTAGAACAAGAGCAGGTCGAGGAGCAGGGGCTTCTCGGCCTGGTAGATGAAGTCCTCTTTGTACTGGCGCAGCTCCTCGTAGAGGGCGTCGAAGGCCTTCTGCTGGATCTGCTCGCCTTGGCTCCTCTCCACGAGGATCTGGCGGATCTCCTCCATCGTCCGGAGGAGCGTCTCGGTGTCCTGGTCTGACAGGCGGTCTGCCACGTGCGCTCCTCAGGGTCAGCCGGCGGTCAGCTCGGTCGCGAGGTTGATAAAGGTGCCCTCAAGCTCCACGCTCTCGTTGCAGAAGTGGAAGTCCTTGGGCCGGGACGCGAGGCCGCGCAAGAAGTCTTGCTGGACCTGGGCGCCGACGCCGATGCACACCACACGTCCGCCCGAGGTGCGGATGCGGTGGACCTCAGCGATCACCTCGTCGGGGTCGTCGGGGTGGCCGTCGGTCATGACGACAAACACGCGCTGCACGCCGGCCTTGGGCCGCAGCAGCTCACGGGCGTTCTTGAGGCCGTCCGCCATCGGGGTCGAGCCGATGGGCGTCAGCTCGTCGATGGAGCTGCGCAGGCGGTCGAGGTCGGAGGTCGGCGGGGCCAACACGCCGCCGGGGAAGGCGATGATCGCGATCTGCCGGTTGGGCTGCAGGGAGCGCTCGACGAAGGAGCGCGCGGCGCCGCGGGCGTCCTCGATGGACTGGCCGTACATCGAGCCCGAGCAGTCCATGAGCAGGGCGATCTGCGTCGGCACGCGGTTCCGGGCGAGGTCCTCCAGGGTGACCTTGCCTTGGGCCAGGCGGTGGGCGAGGGTCTGCCCGCTGCGCAGGTCCATCGCCTCGACCTCGACGATGCCGTTCGCGTTGTAGCGGTAGGTCACGGCGAGGCGAGACTCGGCGGCGGCCCGGGGCGGGATGCCGTAGAACTCAAAGTGCCCGAGGACGTTGCACTCCAAGGGATCGTCGTTCTCGCCCTGGACCAGCCAGAGGTCCATCGTGGTCTGGCCGTCATGGCTCGTGACGTAGTCGTCGCGGGTGTGCTCGCAGGGGATGCGGGCGTTGCGGCTGATGATGCGAGAGTTGTGCAGAGCGCCGCCGCGGAACACCACCATGCCCAAGGAGTGGGAGGTGACGTCGTGGAGGTTCATCTGCGTCGGCGGCGCGAGGCCGGCCTGCTGGGCGGCGATGGTGGCGGCGGTCAGGGCCGCGCCCATCGACACGCACTCATCGGGGTTGATGTCCGTCGCGGGGTTCTGGCCGAACTCGCGCTTGAGCATCTCCCGGATCATCGGCATGCGGGTCGAGCCGCCGGCCAAGAGCACGGTGTCGATCTTGTCCGGGGTGAGCTTCGCGTCCTCGAGCACGTCCCAGCACAAGAGCTGGCAGCGGCGCAGGAGCCCGGAGGTCAGCTCCTCGAAGGTCGCGCGCTCGACCTCAAGGCGCATGATCTTGCCCTTGAAGTCGTAGAAGAGGTTCACCTTGGGGCGGCGCGTGAGGCCGATCTTCGCCGAGACACACTTCTGCCGCAGGTCGTGGTACGCGGCGAGATCCTCAAGGGGATCGAGGGTGTGCTTCTCGCGGAAACGCTCCGCGGCGAAGGTGATGAGCTGGTCGTCCCAGTCCTTACCGCCGAGCTGGTGGTCGCCGCTGGTGGCGAGCACGTTGATGTCGTTCCCGGCGATCTGGCAGATGGTGACGTCGAAGGTGCCGCCGCCGAGGTCGAAGACCATGACGGTCTTCTCGGCGCCCTGGTTGTTCAGACCATAGGCGTAGGCCGCCGCGGTGGGCTCGTTGAGGAGGTTCAAGACCTCAAGCTTCGCCATCGCCCCGGCGCGCAGGGTGGCCGGGCGCTGGGCGTCCCCGAAGTACGCGGGCACGGTGATCACGGCCTG
>JAKLKD010000019.1 GCA_023150845.1 Myxococcota bacterium
GCTCGTGTGGACCTTGCTTTCGGGAGGCTGAGGTAACCGACTCGGCGGTCACCAAAGATGTCACGAGAGCGTCTTTCGTCGGCCGCAGCGCTGCGCTCGGCATCGCTCGCTTCCGACCCTCCACATTTAGCTTAGGGGCCCAGCACCGTCAAGCTGGTCGGAAACTTTTTCGGGTCAATGTGAATATTTCTCCCCCGTCAGCTTCCTGGCGCCCCCTGGAGAGCGCCGGTCCGAGGGTGATCCTCGTCGAGATCGCCCTGGACCGGATCCTCCGCCAAGGATCAGCCCGCGGCCTCGGCCTTGCCGACGCCTGGCGCGCAGCCCGGATCGTCGAGGTCGATGAGGCCATCCTCGTCGTTGTCGAGGGTGTCGAGGCACTCGCCGTCGGCGGACTCATCGGCCAAGAAGCCATCCGGGACGGCGACGTAGCCCAGGGCCTCATTCACGTTCCAGCAGCCGGGGTCGGCGGCGTCGGTGAGGCCGTCGCCGTCGTTGTCGGCGCCGTCGTAGCACTGCTTGGTCGCCGGGCGATCCTCGATGTCGTGGAAGGGCTCACTCTCTTTGATGCTCTGGCTGTACTCGCAGTCGGGGTCGAAGGCGTCGGTGTAGCCGTCGCTGTCGTTGTCGAGGCCGTCGATGCAGTCGCCGCCGTAGCTGCGGGGCACCTCGGACTCGCCGTCCGCGCCGCTGCGCTGGCAGTAGGGGTCGTCGGCGTCGGTGTCGCCGTGGCCGTCGTTGTCGAGGCCGTCGTTGCAGACCAGCTCGGAGAAGCCGTCATCCTCAGGGTCGGCGCCGGTCGTGCAGGCCGGGTCGTCCCCGTCGATCCAGCCGTCGCTGTCGTTGTCGAGGCCGTCGGTGCACTGCCAGGCCGCGTCGTCCTCGCCCAGCTCGACGCCGAAGGGGTCGGCGCACTCGCCGTCCTCCTCGTCGGTCCAGCCGTCGCCGTCGTTGTCGGCGCCGTCGCCGCAGTTCGTCTCGCCGTCGAGGCCGCTCTCGCAGTCGTCGTCGTCGTAGTCGACGAAGCCGTCGCCGTCGTTGTCGAGGCCGTCGGAGCAGGTGGCGCCGTCGAGGCCGTCTAAGGAGCCGTCCTCAACCTCACCGTCGCCGCCGCAGTCGGGGTCGAGGTCGTCGATCCAGCCGTCGCCGTCCTCGTCTTGGCAGTTGTCGCAGCTCGCGTTGTTGAAGGGGTTGTCCCACTCGACGAAGGTGAAGTCGCCGCTGGAGTAGGAGAACACCAGGTCGCCGTAGAGCTGGCCCGCGTCGAGGCGGTACTCGGTCACGCGGTCGGCGGTGATGACGAGGTAGCCGAAGCCGACCAAGGTGGGGTCGCCGAAGGTGCAGATCTCGTTGCCGAAGGTGCCCTGGACGCAGCCGCCCGTGTCGAAGGTGACGTCGGGGAGCTGGTAGAGCACCTCGGCGGGCACCTCGACGACGCTGCGGCCGGTCTCGGGATCGACGGCGTAGCTGTCGGGGACGGTGATGGTCGCGCGGATCGGCGTGGAGTCGGCACCCAGCCAGCCGAGGCTCACGATGGTCAAGGTGATGCGCACGTTGGTGTCGACGGCGAGCACCTGGGGGTCATCGGAGTAGGTGACGCCGGACGGGGTCCACTCCACCTTGATCGCCGGGGCGGCCGGGTCGAAGGGGCCATCGACGCCAGGGCAGGTCTCCAGGCCGAGCACCGCCCAGATGTCTTGGTAGGCCTCGTCATCGGGGGTCACGCCCTCGGTGATGAGCATCCGCACGGGCTCAGGCAGCACGAGCTCGGCGCCGTCGAGGCCCGTGCCTTCGGAGGCGATCTGCACCCGGGGGTGGCAGAGGGGATCCTCGCCGTCGACCTTGCCGTCGTCGTTGTTGTCGCGGCCGTCGCGGCAGTCCCGGGAGGCCGTGGACACCTTGCCGCCCTCGCCCGCGGGCACAAAGAAGGGCGCGCCGATGAGCCACTCGGCCTCGTAGTCGTTGGATTGGCTCTCTTGGTACTCGGCGATCTCACAGAAGCTGAGCTCGCCCTGGTTGTAGAGTCGGGTGTTCGGCGCGGTGCAGTCCTCGGCCTCGCTGAGCAGGTCGCCGTCGGCGTACAAGCTCACGGGCTCCAGGGTGTCCGTGCCGTTCCAGCTCCAGGCCCCCAAGGAGGAGAGGTCAGCGCACCACTCCTCACCGTCCATCACGGGGTTCACCAAGGAGAAGTTGGGCACGTTCTGCCGTAGATCGTCTACGCCCGAGGTGAAGAGCGTGTAGGCCGGGGCCGTGACCCCCCAGACGCCGGGGGAGAGGTCGGTGCCGGAGTAGAAGCCGATGTTTGGCGTGTGAACGCGGGGGAAGATGAAGTCGTAGAACGCCGCGTCGCCGGTGAGGCCCGTGTTCCCGATGTAGCTGATGTCTTCGCAGCCCACCCGGGCGTCGTCTACCGCCGCGCCGCCGTAGCAGGAGTAGTAGTAGTCGTTGACGTGGATGTACGAGGCCTCGCCGTCGTAGAGCTCGCCGACCTCGTAGGTGTAGAGGCCCTCGGCCACGGCCACGCCGCCTTCAGTGGCGACCTTCACGTCGACGGGGCCGCCCTCGATGGGGCCGTTCGGCACGATGAGGGAGATCTCGGCGTCGGAGACGGAGAGGATCTCGGCGTTCTGGGAGCCAAACTGCACGACGACGGCGGCGGGGTCGTCGCCGAAGCCGCTGCCCTGGAGCACGATCTCGGCGCCGCCGAGGTTGCCCAGGGTGGTGGACTCACCGCCGATGCCGCTGATCGTCGGGGGGTCGCCGTCGTAGTACGGGGGGCGCTCGCCTTGGTTGCAGGCGGCGAGGATCAGCAAGAGCGAAGGGAGGAGGGTGCGCATCAGTTGGTCTCCTGAGCGGCGCTGAAGCCCCCGGAGACCCAGAAACGACCGATCTCGACGGAGTTGCTGCGCACGAGCACGGGGGAGGTCTCGACCTTTCGACCGGCCTGGTCACGCACCGGGGGCACGGCCACGTCTACGCCGGTCGAGCGGGAGAAGTAGAACAAGGCGCCTTCAGAGCCCTTACGCGCGGCGTACTCCAAGGCGCTCGCGAGGTGCTCTTGGGTGAGGGTGAACTCGCCGTCGTCGGCGAGGCGGCAGGTGACCTCAGCGATGTTCACGCTGGGGTCACCCTGGAGCTCGACGTTGGTGTCGCCGTTGGCGTCGGCCAAGGCGGGGTCGAACACCCACTGGATCTCGTCGGGGTCGTCACAAGGCAGGGGCGCGCGGGTGCCCTGGGGCAAGGAGCCCTCGACGGCGCCGCGGTCCAGGAGGCGATCCCAGTCGCTCTGCACGTCCGGCGGGGCCGCGACGGGCACCTGGGCGCGTAAGAACGCCTCGGACTCGCGGTCCACGGGGCCCAAGAAGCGCACGCTGAAGGAGACGGTCTCCCCGGCGGCGCCGGGCTCCCAGTGCAGGGTGACCGCGCCGTCGTTGGTGTCCCAAGGCCCGGTGTAGATCTGGCCGATGAGCTGGTCCGGGGTCTCGGGCAAGGGCGCCGTGGACTTACAGAGCGCGGCCTGCTCTTCGGCGCTGAGCTCCTCGAAGGCGGCCTGCTCCAGCGGGGTGTAGTGGTACTGCACGCAGGTCGTGAGCTTGCCCTCCCCCGTCTCGCCGTTCGGGCCGTAGAGCGGGCCGTCCCACGACATACGCAGGGCCGTGGCGCGGTTGGGCAAGGTCAGCGCCTCGTGAGGCGCCGAGGCGCTGGGGCGCGGGATCGACGAGACCGGCGCCTCGACGGGGGGGATGCCCCCGCCGAAGGAGAAGTCCACCGTGGCGCCGTGGGTGAAGTTCGCCGGGTTGAGCACCCGCTCACCGCCGCCGGGCAGGGGCGCGCTGAGCGCGGCGGGGTGCCAGCTCTCGACGCTGATGTAGTAGACGAAGACGTCTTGGGGGTCCGGCGGGTAGATCTCGGGGTTTCGCGAGAGCTTGAAGCGTGTGCTCCCCGAGGCGTCGCTGAACACGAACTTGTCCCCGGCCTCGGCGGTGCTCGCCATGAGGTAGGAGAAGGGCTCGGTGTTCGTCCAGCAGGTGTCGTCGACGGCCGGGGGCACGGCGACGGCGCCGTGGTGGACGTCTGGGGCGGGCACGAGGTCGTCGAAGAGGAAGGCGATCCCGTAGACGACGGCGTAGGGCGGGGCGAAGGTCGTGATGCTCGGACCGACCTCGTCATAGGAGGTGAAGCCCAAGGCCGCCAAGGAGAGTCCGCCTCCCGCGAAATTGAACCAGTCGTACTCGACGAGGCCTCCGGCGAGGGTGGGCTTGGGGCCGATCTCGTCGGGGTTGAGGCCCACCCCGGCGAGCTTCACGTCGGCCTCGGTGGCGTCGAGGCCGCAGGCGGTGAGGCCGCCGAGGCCGATGAGGGCAGAGAGCGCGCCAAGCGCGAAGAGAGGACGAGGCATGGGGGTTCGCTCCTACCAGCCGGTGCCAAAGCCGAAGTACACACGCAGACCGGGCAGCTCTGTCTCAGGGGAGAACGAGTCGCCGAGGCCCGAGTCAGAGGTGCTGATGATGTTGTCGCCGTTCACGTCGTTGATGCCGCGGATCTCGTTAAACCCGTAAGACAAGCGCATGAAGCTGTTCCAGTTGCCGCGCCACAAGGCGCTGGAGAGCCGTAGCTCCGCCCCCACGTCGTAGAGGAAGTAGTTGGGGTTCGCCTGGCCGGTGAGGGGGTCCACCGGGGAGTTCTTGTAGGAGTAATCGACGAAGGGGATCTCGCGGCGCACGTCGTCGGGGTTGTAGGCCACGTTCGCGTCATAGCGGTTGACGTAGTAGGTGCCGGGCTCCGTCGGCGGGCGGTACGACCAGAGGTTGCCCGCGGTGCCGATGAGCTGGGCGTGCAGGTCGTAGACGTAGAGCGGGCCCATCTTCTTGTTGATCTTCGTCCACACCGGGAAGCGGTAGGCCGCGCTCAGGATGAGCATGGTCTCGCCCTGGAGGCTCCCGGCGGGGTAGCCCGCGAACATCGTGTTCGGGTTGAGCGCGCCGTTGCCCCACCAGTAGGGGTGGCGCCCACCGGCGAAGTACTCGTCGTTGCTCTGCACGTTCCGATCGACGAAGCCGCCCAAGAAGTTGAACTGGAAGGCGTGGCGGTGCTTCTGGGCCAAGGCGAGCAGGCCGAAGGGCGACCACCCGGCGATGGGCTTCACCCGGATGTGCTGGGTGTAGGAGAGGTCAAACTGGTTGAAGCTGTACTCGTCGAGGAGCTGGCCGTCATCAACATCCGCGCCGTAGAAGGCCTTGTACTGGATGTCGGTGAAGTTCCTCGCGTAGCTGAGGTTGATGACCTTGCCCGGCGGCGGGTTGGCGCTCATCCCGTAGTAGTCGGAGATGGTCTGGTAGGTCATGAACCCCGACACCCCGGCGCTCACCGAGAAGGGGTCGTAGCGGGTGGCGGTGGTGTCCTTGAAGCCGAACTGCATCGCCTGGCCGATCACGCCGACCTGCAGGCGGCTGTTCAGGGGCACAAAGACCCCCGCCGCGCCCAGGGTGTACTGCTGGACGTTCTTGCCCTGGTAGGTCTCGATGTCGTCGGTGGTGGCCGGGTCGTTGTCGGCGTCTAAGGCGTAGCCGAAGTCAAACTTGGACACGCCCCGGCGCCCGAGCACCATGATGTTCGCGGCGGTGGACTGGTTGAAGTACTGGAAGAGCAGGTCCGTGTCTTCGCCGACGAGGGCCTGAAACACGGCGACGTGCTTCTCGACGAAGTCCTGCATGTAGATCTGGAAGCCGCCCTGCAGGCCGAAGTTCGTCTGGGTGTTGTTCGAGAAGCGGATGAGCGGCGCCACCGTCGGCGCCATGAGGTTGTCCTTCACGCCGTAGGGGGTCGTGACGGCCTCGTACTGGGAGAAGTCTTCAGCGAAGGCCAAGGACTGCTTGACCTCGGCCATGTCGATGTCGGTGTTGAACAGATGGGTCGCGGGCTTGTTCATCCACTGGTCACGATCGACGCCGTAGATCTTGAAGCCGTGCGCGGTGAAGTTCACGTAGACGAGGTTGCCCTCGGGGGTGAGCCAGGGCTGCTGGGCGCCGCCGATGACGTTCGTGAGCTGGACGATCTCCTTCGTCTTGGGGTCGTAGGCGAAGACGTTGAAGATGCCGCCGGGATCCGACGAGAAGTAGATGCGGCCGTCAGCGGCCCAGTGGGCGTCGAAGCTCTCGTGGGAGTCCCAGGTGATCGGCGTCATCTCGCCGGTCTGGGCGTCGAGGATCATCAGCACGTTCTGGTAGTTGCGGAACATCGAGACGATGATCGACTTGCCGTCGGGGGACCAGTCGGGCCGCTGGAACCAGGTGCCGTCGTGGAAGCTCGTGAGGCGCTTCTTCTCGCTGCCGTCGAGCTTGATGGTGACGACGTTCATCGTGCCGTCGCCGTACTCCAGGTACACGAGGCGCTCGCCGTCGGGGCTCGCGGCGGGGTCGGAGCCGCGCAGGGTGTTGGGGATGGGGCGCACGGCGGCGGGGTCAAACACCATCCGGCCCGCCTTGGGCGCCGGGGTGAGGCTCTCGTAGGTGCGGCCCTTCTCTTTGTGCTCGTAGGTGCGCAGGTCAACGTGCCAGAGCTGGTTCCAGTCGTAGCCGTCGAGCTCAGGGGTGAGCCCGGTGTAGGCCTCAAAGGCGCTGTCGAAGAGGTGCTCGGTGCCGGTGATGACGACCTCGTCTTTGCCGGGCACGAAGTCCCAGGCGCCGCCGAGGTTTGACGGCAAGGCGACGCTCATCTCCGTGGCGCGCTGGAGCAGCTCGGGGTCGCTCAGGTACTCGCCGCTGAAGGGGTAAAACGCGGACTCGGGCAGGAGGCTGATGCGCACGAAGCCGTTGCCGTTGTAGCCGTAGTAGCGGCCGTCCGCGGAGAACCGGGGTTCCAGGGCCCAGGTGCCCGTGGCCTCACGCTCGTCCTCGCGGTCGCGGGTGCGCTTCTCAAGCCACTCGTCCTCGTCTTCAGGGGTGACGTAGTCCCAGCCGCCGGGCTTGAGGGTCATCTCGAAGCCCTCGACCTCCCCCTCGGCCTGCACCCGGTCGTAGACCGCGGTGTACTTGTCGGTGAGCCACTTCACCCAGTCGTTGTAGAGGGTGCGGGAGTCCACCCCGGTGACCTCGGGGATGACGGACTCCCAGTTCGCCCGCCAGCCCTCGCTGTACTCCAAGGCGAAGCGGGCGAAGGTCTCGTCGCCGAAGCGCTCCCGCAGGTAGAGCGCGATGCTGTAGCCCTGCTGGTAGCCGCGCTCGCCGTCGCCCCAGTCGGACTTGTCCACCCGGGTCACCCACTCGTCGTAGGTGAGCAGGCGGCCCTCCAAGACCGTCGTGCGGATGTTCATGTCGCGGGAGGAGGACCACCAGTTGTAGCCGGTGTTGTCGGACCAGTACTCGGCGCCGCCTTCAGTCCACCAGAAGGGCTCGCCGTCGCCGAGGTTGAACTCGCCGCCGCTGGCCTGGTCGCGGATGCCGTCGTCGTAGAGTCCGCCGATGGAGATGCCGCCGGTGCCCTCCGCGAAGGAGGAGTTGGCCTTCAAGGAGACGACGTGGGCGTACTCGTGCACGAGCACGTCGGAGAACCACTCCATGCGGCCGCGCATCCGGTAGAAGTAGCTGCCGGGGTGGGCGGAGATCTCGATCCAGTCCCAGGAGGGGATGGTGAAGCCCTCCAGCTCGTCGGACTGGTCCAAGATGACGATGTGCACCTTCTCCTTGATGAAGTAGTTGAACTCGGCGCACATCGGCTCGTACATCTCTTCGGCGATCTTCGCGGACTTCCGCGCCGACCACTCCGCGTTGATGTAGTGGTCGTTGCCCTCCTCCTCCGTCTTCTTGCTCACCGGGTAATGAACGAAGAAGTGCTCGGTCTCGATGGTGTACCAGTCGAGATCGGGGTGGTTGTAGGGGAAGACGAACTTGGCCTCGGCGGGGCTCGACCAAGAGGCGACGCCGAGCGAGGCGGCGGCGGCCACCAAGGCGCTCGTGGTGAGGCGGCGCAAGACCTGACGGATGGGGGGAGTGCTCGTCTTCATGGCTCAGTACCGAAGCTCAAGGGTGGCTGAGGAGGTGATGCCGCGGGTGGGGTGGATGTCCTCCAGGGGGAAAAACATCAGGTCCTCGCCGCGCAGGGGCACGTTGACGCCGAGGGTGAGATCGAGCCCTCGGGAGACGTTCACGATGAGGTTGGTGTCCACATCGGCGCTCCAGCCCTCGCTGCCCTCGACGGGGGCGAGGTCTTTGCCGGGGAAGAGGCCCGGCGCGCTCACGCCGAGGCGGGTGGCGCCGTGGGCCTCGACGCCGGGCTGCACGAGCAGCGCGACGGGGCCGAGCTGCGCCATGAGATCGACGGCGGCGTAGACCCGGCTGCCGGGCTTGATGCGGCCCAAGAACTGGTTGGTGTCGGTCT
The DNA here is from genome assembly GCA_023150845.1 of Myxococcota bacterium. Taxonomy (GTDB): domain Bacteria; phylum Myxococcota_A; class UBA796; order UBA796; family CAJQPC01; genus JADKFE01. The sequence goes on from JAKLKD010000019.1 coordinate 8,374, forward strand.
CGACGACGAACTGGGCGATGTTGGAGGCGCTCACCACCCCGCCGAGCTGGCCGCCGACGGCGAGGTTGCCCCGCTGCACCTTGGTCTCGACGCCGAGGCGCGCGTCGTAGGTGCCCGTCGTGGTGACGAACTCCTGGAAGGTGCTCGGCCCGGCGATGCTTGAGCCCGGCGCCTCGTTGCCCGCCGGGGCCTTCACCTCGGCGATGAGCGCGAGGGACTTCAGCTCCCCCGCGGCGCCGGAGGTGAGGGGCTGCCAGCGCCAGGCCATGCGGGGATCGCCCAGGTAGAAGCCGCTCGTGTCCGTGCCTAAGGTGTCGTTCGTGAGCTGCAGGTAGTGGAAGGGCACGAAGAGCACGAGGTCGGAGCGCGACGTGATCCCGTACCGGAGCTGCACCCGCTCGCGGGTGTAGAGGAAGGTCGCCGAGTCGAAGTCCAGGGCCTCGCCGTCGGGGCCCCAGTAGCCCTGGGCGCGCTTCACGTCGGCGCCGACGCCGACCTCAAGCCAGCCCTTCCCCAAGACCAAAGGACGCTCCACCTCGCGGGCGGCGAGGGGCTCCTTCATGGTCTTGTCTGCGAGGACGCCAGCTTCAGCGGGCTGGGAGATGAACAGGGCGAGGGAGAGCAGGGGGGTCATTCCGGGTACCTCAAGGGCCTCACGGCGAGAGAGGCTCGATGGGACGTGCATGTTAATGGCGATCCTGCGACAGCCGCCAGTGCTCCGCTTGCGTGGCCCCCCCGTCCGCGATAGCGGGCCCCCTTCCCGCGCACAGGCACTCAGCATGGTCGGTGATCTCACGCTGCACCTTCGATCCTTGTCGCGGCGCGTCGCGATGTTCGCGGGCCTCGCCGCCGGGCTCACTGCCTGCGACATGGTGCCGCACGCCATCGACGGCGGCGCGCCCGACCTGACGGGCCAAGACGTCCGGGTGACCTTCCTGCACACCTCGGACATCCACTCGCGGCTCTTGCCGTACCGTTTCGACCCGAGCTTCACCGACAACGCGCTCGGCCTCGCGGACGGGGCGACGGACTACGGCGGCATCGCGCGTATGGCCTACGTCCTGCGGCGGGAGCGCGAGCGGGCCGGGCGGGTGCTGCACCTCGACAGCGGCGACTGCTTCCAGGGCGCGATCATCTTCAACGAGTTCATGGGTGAGGCCGAGGTCGCCACGCTCTCCGAGGCGGGCCTCGACGCCGCGGTCATCGGCAACCACGAGTTCGACAACGGCGCCCACAACCTCGCCGTGCAGGCCTCGAAGGCCGCGGGCTACAGCCTGCTCGCCGCGAACTACGACTTTGAGTCGAGCGACGAGCCCTGGGCGACGGACCTCGAGCGCCTCAGCCTGCCGTCGATGCTCTTTGACCTCGACGGCCTCAAGGTCGGGGTCATCGGCCTCGCGAACCTCAGCTCGCTGAACTCGATCTACGACGAGGACAACTCCTTGGGCGTGAAGGTCCTCCACCACGTCGATGTGGTGAACGAGGAGGGCCAGCTCCTCCGGGACCAAGGCGCGGACATCATCGTCGTCGTCTCCCACATGGGCCTCGACGACGACATCGAGCTCGCCGGGGAGGTCGAGATGGTCGACCTCGTGCTCGGCGGCCACCACCACGTCGCCATCGACCCGCCGCTCGTCGTGACCAACAAACACACCGGCAAGCGGGTGCCCGTCGTGCACTCCGGCGCCTTCGCCAAGTTCATCGGCCGCCTCGACATCGTCGTGCGCGACGGGGTGCTGCTCTCCCACAGCTACACCCTGTTCCCGATCTCGTCGAGCACCGTGCCCGCTGAGGATCCCGCCGTCTCCGAGATCATGGAGGACTACGAGGAGCTCATCGACCAGACCTACAACATGGATCAGGTCATCGGCGAGGCCAGCGAGAAGCTCCTCCGGTACGGCTCCACGGGCGGCGACTCCATGCTCGGCAACTTCGCCGCCGAGGCGATGCGGGACTTCCCCGGCGTCGAGACGGAGATCGCGATCACGAACACCCTGGGCATCCGCTCCGACATCGGCGCGGAGCTGGAGTCCGGCGACGCGAACTGGCCGATCACGCTCGACGACCTCTTCAACTCCATGCCCTTCGACAACACGATCACCACGATGTACCTCTCGGGCGCGGAGCTGCAGGAGACGCTCGACTACGTCTCCAGCCGGTCTACGGATCGCGGCTGCAACTCCCAGGCCCAGGTCGCCGGGCTCACCTTCACGATGAACTGCCGCGACGGCGTGGCCGAGGACATCTTCGTGAACGGCGAGCCCATGGACCCGAACGGCTCGTACGAGGTCGCGACGAACAACTACATCGCCCGGGGCGGCTCCGGCTTCTATATGCTGGAGCGCAACACGACCCAGTTCGACACCGGGGTGAGCATCCGCGACGCTGTGCGCGCGGCGATCACCGACTACTACGTGCTCCCCCAGCCCGGCGTCTGCGAAGAAGACGGGCGCATCCGGACGGAGTTCTGATGAGCCTACGCAGCCCCCTCTGGGTCTTGTTCGGCCTCACCGCGGCCGCCCCGGCCTGCAGCAGCGCCACCCCTCGGGACCGCGTCGAGCCCACCTTCATCATGGTGAGCGTGCTCGACGGCGAGGTGGGCTCCGGGGAGTCTCCCCTGCCCTTCTCGTCGGAGGCGACGACGCGGCGCATGCGGGTGGAGCTCCTCGACATCGACCAGCAGCCCTGGACGATGACCGGCGACCTCACCGTCGAGATCAAGCCCGGCAACCTCACCGCGAGCCCCTGGGTGTCCATCGACGGCAGCTCCATCGAGGTGGACGTCTCCTTCAAGAACGGCTTCGGCCCGACCCGGGTGTGGTTCTCCGACCTCGGCGACAAAGACATCGACTCGGGCCGCAAAGCGAGCTTCGCGACCGGGGTGAGCGAGCCCATCTGGTTCACCATCCCCACCTTGGGCGAGATCAACCGCACCGACGACCACGAGACGAACCAGCTCGCCCAGCAGTTCACCGAGGTGCGCTGCCTCGACCGCGACGTGCGCGTGACGACGGTGGGCACCGACGGCTTCTGGGTGACCGACCTCTCCGATCCAGAGGGGTCTTACAACAGCATGTTCATCTACACCTTCAACCGCCCCGACGAAGACTCGGCGGAGACGGGCAAACGTGGCATCTACGTCGGGCGGCGGCTGACCTTACTCACGGGCTCGAACCAGGAGTATCTGGCGACGACCCAGCTCAGCTTCCCGACCTACGAGGTGTCCGACGAGGCGGAGATTGAGATGCCCGACCCGGCGCTCCTCCCCTCCTCGGCCTGCGGCGACAACGACGCCTTGGAAGGCTACGAGGGCGGCCTGGTCCGCGTCGAGAACGTCACCGTGCCCACCTCGTTCAAGTCGGGCACCGAGGACTACGACGACTACCTGGCCTACGGCCAGTGGCCGATCACCCTGAGCACCGGCTGCACGCTCTACGTCGAGAGCGCCGCGGTGCCGGAGTACACCCCCCGCGGCGGCGACTCGCTGAGCCTCGCCCAAGGCACGCTCTCCGAGGTCTGGGGCAAGTGGATCATCCAGCCCCGCGAAGCCGCCGACCTCAACATGACCCCTTCCGGCCCTCCGGGTCGCCTCTCCCGCCTCCCTGCCCGGCCCAAGAGCCCCTGATCTGGAGCGACGCTGATGTTTCTCACTGCCCTCGCGCTGGCCTCTTCAGGGGCGCACGCCGGCGACTTCATGGACATCTGGGTGACCACCGCCATCGAGGACACGAACCTCCGGGCGGGCCCAGGCGACTTCTCGCCCTCGCCGAACTTCGTTCAGCGCGGCAACCAGATCTTCTTCGAGAACTACGAGGCGTTCTGGACGGACGACATCAGCCAGGGCCACCTCGTGCTCTACCGCGAGGATGAGGGCTTCCGCCCCAACTGGACGACGGAGGCGGCGTTTGTCCTGGAGTACACGCCCTTCCTCAACCCCGACGTCACCCGGCCCGGCGTCAACGTCCGCGATGACGGCAGCTACGTGCGTATCATCCGGTCGTTCAACGGCGACAAGAAGCACAACCTCTCGCTCACCGGCTACGCCGTGGACGCGAGCCGCTTCCGCCTGGGCTACTCCTTCGACCTCAGCTACGGCGGCCGCGAGATCATCTCGCCCCAGCCCGGCGCGATGCCCGGCGTGCGGCTGCAGTACCAGAACAACGGCTCCTACGCCTTCGTCGGCGCCAAGACCGCCGTGAACCAGGCCGAGAGCGCCGAGTGGGAGGGCACCCGGAACGCCGCCTACTACAGCGTGCTCGCGGGCGCGGGCCTCGACTTCCAGGGCAAGCTGCGGCTGGAGGCCGGCACGGGCCTCTTCCAGCAGGGCCAGATCATCAACGTGCAGGACACGTCCTCGCCGCTCTACGGCGAGATGATCACGGCCTGGGGCACGAGCGGCCAGGTGAGCTACCGCTCGACGACGGACATCCCCTTCATTCAGTCCTCCGAGCTCCGGCTGTACCGCAACAGCCCGGAGTACATGCGCGACACCTACATCGTGAACCGCTTCTTGGACGGCTTCGGGTTCTTGATCCAGGCCGAGGTGAACTCCCTGGTTCACAACCTGCTCGACCCCGACGACACCTCGGCGACGACCCTGGAGCGCGGCTTCGCGGGCGACATCCAGACCGCGGTGATCTTCGGCTCCACCGAGGTCTTCGCCGACCTGGTCTACAAGGACCTGCCCTACATCGTCTTCAACATCCCCGGCCTCACCTCGGGCTCGGCGATCTCGGACAAGGTGAGCCACACCCCGCAGGTCTACGGCCGCGTGCGTGTCGCCCACAACTTCCCCGCGGCGCACTTCACCCCGAGCGTCGGCGTGGGCCTCATGCAGCCCGCGACGTATACGACCACCGACGGCCGCACCTACGTCCAGTACGACGCCCGCAACAAGGAGGGCGTGCCGACCGGGGAGCCGGCCTACGCCGTGCTCGGCTCGGTGATCGGCGCCCAGTACGAGCTCTCCAAGTCCACCGTCGTGCTCGGCGAGCTGCTCATCAACCTCGACAACAACCAGTCGCGGGTGATCGAGTCCGACGACGGCGTGCGTATCCGCGAGCGTGAAGACCCGCGGGTGACCAACGCCGTCGGCTTCAACCTGATGCTGCGCTCGCACTTCTGAGCGCGCGCCGCCGCCCTCCCGGCCCGGACACCTGCCCGTCACACAGCTCCTGAACCCTGGTACAATCCGGGGCTTCGGAGGTGTGATGAGCCTAATCAGTCTGATGGCCCTCGGCGTGGCCCTCGCCGGAGACCTGACCCCTGCCGTCGAGGTGCGCGGCAACTTGACCGGCGCGCGGCTGGGCCTCTTGGGCAACGTGCGCGCCGGTGTGAAGGTCCCCCTGTGGGCGGATCCGGAGAGCACGCTCTTCGCGGATCCCTACCTCATCGCCCAGGCCGAGGCCTTCACGTCCCCGGCCTACGTGCGCCTCGGGGGCCGCGTCACCTTCGAGCCCATCGCCATCTTTCAGCTCCAGGCCTACGCCTTCCACACGAGCTACTTCGGCAACTTCCAGACCTTCATCGGCTTCGACGACCCGCTGACCAGCTACGGCACGAACGACGACCTGGAGCAGTACGTCATCGACAACCCCGGCCGCCAAGGCAAAGGCACGGCGCTGAGCTGGGGCCTGCAGCCGACGCTCAAGGCGAAGGTCGGCCCGGTCCTCGTGCTCCTGAGCAGCGAGCTGAGCCACTGGGGCGCGACCTCTGATGTGCCCGGAGACTACTGGTACGAGCGGGAGTATGAGCTGCTCGTCGGCCGGAACGACTTCACCCTGAACAACAACGGCGCCTTGCTCTACGAGTGGGACCCGAGCCAAGACGACGGCTGGAAGCTGCGGGTGGGATCCTTGACCAACTGGCGCATGGCGCTCGGTGACACCGAGGACGAGGTGCTACGCACGGGGCTGATGGTGACCTGGATCAGCCACGACGGAAAATGGACCCACAGCGGCCTCGTCATGCCCTACCTGCGGTCCAAGGGCTACAACGAGGGCCCCCCGTTCGCGGGCTACGTCGTGCGCTGGGCCCTGCCGACGCCGCGGAAGGGCTGAGTCAGCGCCTCACACCCGTCGCCCGGAAGCTCTCGTTGTTCCGGACGCGGCGGGTCACGCGGATGTCGGCGTAGCCCTCGTCCACGAACCAGCGCTCCAGCTCCTCGCCGGTGAAGGTCGCCGTCACCGGCACCCGCAGGCGGTCGTAGATGTCGGCCACCACGACGTCGAAGGGCCACTTGTGGTGGTCGTGCGCCGGGAGGTGGGAGGCGATGGCGCCGAGCACCGGCAGCTTGCGGGTGAGCCGGTACGGGGTGTGGGAGAAGAGGCGCAGGCTGGAGGCGATGGCCCGGCAGAGGCCGTAGAGGCGCTCGTCGTCCATGGTCGCCGCCGCGCCGCGCAGGGCCCCGGAGATCACCGCCGCCGAGCCCGCCCGGGGCCCGTAGGCCCAGACCTGGGCGCGGCCGTTCGGCTTCACCAGCTCACCCAGCGCCCGGAAGGCCGCCTGGGGCGCCTGGATGTGGTGCAGCACGCCGAAGCAGTACACGAGGTCGAAGCTGCGGGCCTTCAAGGGCGGCTGGCGCAGGTCACCCTGGACGATGTGAACGTGCTGGAGGCGATCGCAGTTCGTCTGGGCCGAGGCGACGGCGTCGGCGGAGATGTCCATCGCCACGACCTCGGCGCCGTACCGCGCGGCGTAGAAGGCGTGGCGCCCGAAGCCGCACCCGGCGTCGAGCACGAGCTGGCCGACGTAGTCCGGGGGCTTGAGGGGGTCGGCCATGTCGCGGAAGTTCTCTTCGTACTCGGGCTCGGTGCCGTCGAAGGTCGTCCAGCGGTGGCCGGAGCTCGGGCTCTGGGCCGTCGCGTCGGGGAGGAGCCGGGGGATGCCGTCAACGATGGGGTAGACGCGGCCGCAGCTCGGGCAGTGGAGGGAGCCCTCCAAGATGTCGGTGTGGAGCTGGCGGTCGAGGTCTACGCCCTTCTCACCGACATCTTCAGGCCGCCAAGCCCCCGTGTACGTCGCCGTGGTGCGGGTCTTCGTCGTCTCCAGCACCAGCTCCTCATCCGGGCAGTGGGGGCAGGAGAGCCAGCGCAGCAGTCGATACCTCACGTCCTACTCCTCAGCGATCGTCATGATCGTCACCCATCCTTCTACCTCAGGTCGGACAACGATGGGGAAAATCACGCGCTCGGAGATGTGGGCAGGCCCCCGTCCGTGTTATCCGAGCACCCCTACAGGCCAGGCGCGCGGCGCATCTCGCCCCGGCGCGCCCTCGGCAAAGCCCGGATGAGAAGCATGGAAGGCGTCTCTCAGAAGCCCGTCGAGCAGCGTACCAGCGTCACCATCTGCTTCGCTGGAGACTCCGGCGACGGCATGCAGGTCACCGGGTCACAGTTCACCAGCACCTCGGCGCTGGCGGGCAACGACCTGGCGACCTTGCCCGACTTCCCCGCGGAGATCCGCGCCCCCGCGGGCACCCGCGCCGGTGTGTCGGGCTTCCAGATCCAGATCTCCTCCGAGGACATCTTCACCCCCGGCGACGCGCCGGAGGTGCTGATCGCGATGAACCCCGCCGCCCTGGTGACGAACCTCGGCCGCCTGCGCCCCGCGGGCACGGTCATCGTGAACATCGACAAGTTCACCCAGGCCGATCTCGACAAGGCCGACCTCAAGTCGAACCCGCTCGAGGACGGCACCGTCGATGGTTACCTCGTCATCCCGGTGAAGCTCTCGACGCTCACCAAGGACGCCGTCGCGCCCTTTGGCCTCGGCGCCAAAGAGAGCGACCGCTGCAAGAACTTCTTCGCCTTGGGCATCGCGTACTGGCTCTACAACCGCGACTTCGAGTACACCCGCAACTACATCCGGGCGAAGTTTAAGGAGCCCTACCTCAGCGCCAACCTCGCCGCGATGCAGGCGGGCTGGAACTACGCGCTGACGATGGAGCTCCTCCAGCGCAGCTTCGCCGTGGCCCCGGCGAAGCTCACCCCGGGCACCTACCGCAACATCACCGGCAACGAGGCCCTGGCCATCGGGCTCGTCACCGGCACCCAGAAGGCCGGGCTGCGGCTGTTCTTCGGCAGCTACCCGATCACCCCGGCCTCGGACATCTTGCACTCGCTGTCGCGGTACAAGAACTACAACGTCACGACCTTCCAGGCGGAGGACGAGATCGCCGCGGCCTGCTCGGCCATCGGCGCGTCTTATGGCGGCGCCTTGGGCATCACCGCCACCTCGGGCCCGGGCCTCGCGCTCAAGGGGGAGGCCCTGGGCCTCGCCGTGATGACCGAGCTGCCCTTGGTCGTCATCGACGTGCAGCGCGGCGGTCCGTCCACGGGCCTGCCCACGAAGACCGAGCAGGCCGACCTCAACATCGCGGTGTTCGGCCGCAACGGCGAGTGCCCGATGCCCGTGATCGCGGCCTCGACGCCCTCGGACTGCTTCGACATCGCCTTTGAGGCCGTGCGCCTCGCCCTGCGTTTCATGGGCCCGGTGATGGTGCTCACCGACGGTTACCTCGCGAACGGCTCCGAGCCCTGGCTCCTGCCCGACGTAGACAGCATCCCGAGCATCCCCACCCGCCGCACGACCGAGCACAACAACCCCGGCGGCCAGCTCTTGCCCTACAAGCGCGACGCCGAGAGCCTCGCCCGGCCCTGGATCCTCCCCGGCACCCCCGGCCTGGAGCACCGCATCGGCGGCCTGGAGAAGGCCGAGAACACCGGCAACGTCTCCTACGACCCGCTGAACCACGAGCGCATGATCCACCTCCGCCAGCAGAAGGTGGCCGCCTTGGCGGACGTGATCCCCCTCGCTGAGGCCTACGGTGATGACCACGGCGTGCTCGTCGTCGGCTGGGGCTCCACCTTCGGCTCCATCCGCCAGGCCGTGCTCTCCGCCCGCGCCGACGGCAAGGCCGTGGCCCACCTCCACCTGCGCCACCTGAACCCCTTCCCCAAGAACCTGGGCGAGGTGCTCCGCCGTTACGAGCGTGTGATCGTGCCCGAGATGAACCTCGGTCAGCTCAGCCGGATGCTGCGCGCCGACTTCTTGGTCGACGCCCGCCCGCTCACCAAGGTGCAGGGCCAGCCGTTTAAGATCAGCGAGATTCGCGCCGCCATCGACGACGTCGTCGCCAAGGAGGGCTGAGATGAGCCACCCCACCGAGTCCCCCATCGGCCTTGAGGCCCCCGTCACCGAGGATCCCCCGCAGCTCACCAAGAAGGACTTCATGTCGGATCAGACGATCCGCTGGTGTCCTGGCTGCGGCGACTACTCCATCCTCTCCCAGACCCAGACCGTGCTCGCGGAGCTCGGCCTCCCCCGGGAGCAGGTGGCCATCGTCAGCGGCATCGGCTGCTCCAGCCGCTTCCCCTACTACATGAACACCTACGGCTTCCACACGATCCACGGCCGCGCCCCAGCGGTGGCCACGGGCCTCAAGTGTGTGAACCCCGACCTCTCGGTGTGGATGATCACCGGCGACGGCGACGCGCTGTCCATCGGCGGCAACCACTTCATCCACCTGCTGCGCCGCAACGTGGACCTGCAGATCCTCCTGTTCAACAACCGGATCTACGGGCTCACCAAGGGCCAGTACAGCCCCACCTCCGAGGTCGGCAAGAAGACGAAGTCTACGCCGATGGGCTCCGTGGACCACCCCTTCGACCCGGTGCAGCTCGCGCTCGGCGCCGGGGCCACCTTCATCGCCCGCTCGGCGGACGTGCTGGTGAAGGAGCTCCGCGACGTGCTCAAGGCGGCCTACCACCACAAGGGCTCGTCCTTCGTCGAGATCTACCAGAACTGCAACATCTTCAACGACCTGGCCTTTGAGGACCTCGTCGCTCGTAAGGTGCGTGACGACCGGCTCATCTTCTTGGAGCACGGCAAGCCCATGACCTTCGGCGTGAAGGACGCGCCCAAGGGCATCCGCCTGCACAACCTCAGGCTGGAGGTCATCGACCTCGCGAGCGGCGAGTTCAGCGAGGCCGACTGCATCGTCCACGACATCCACAACCCGATCCTCGCGGGGATGCTCGCCCGGATGCAGCCGCCCGACTTCCCCGTGCCGATGGGCGTGCTCTACGAGACCCAGCGTCCCTGCTACGAGGACGGCTTCAACCACCAGGTGACCGAGGCCATCGAGAAGCAGGGCCCCGGCGACCTCAAGAAGCTCATCCACGGCAGCCAGTCCTGGACCGTGAAGTAGCCGCCGCGTGAAGGATCCGCGCCCCTTCGCCTCGCTGCCCGCCGAGCACGCCATCCGCCTCAAGGGCGTGCTCTGCGACATCGACGACACCCTCACCCACCACGGCCGCCTCGTCCCTGAGGCCTATCTGGCCCTCGCGCGGCTCCAGGCCGCGGGGCTCAAGGTGGTGCCGGTCACCGGGCGTCCCGGCGGCTGGGTGGACCAGATCGCCCGGATCTGGCCCGTAGACGGCGTGGTCGGCGAGAACGGCGGCCTCTGGTTCTGGATGAGCGGCGGCAAGCTCGTCCGCCGGTTTGTGCAGAGCGCCGAGGAGCGCGCCGAGAACCGCCGCCGCCTCGACGCCTTGGCGGGCTCCATCTTGGCCGCGGTGCCCGGCACGGCCCTGGCGTCTGACCAACCTTACCGTGAGCTCGACCTCGCCATCGACTTCTGCGAGGACGTGCCGCCCCTCGGTGACGCCGCCATCGACGGGATCGTCGCCGCCTTTGAGGCCGCCGGGGCGACCTGTAAGGTCTCGTCGATCCATGTGAACGGCTGGTACGGCGCCTTCGACAAGCTGACGGGCTGCCGCCGGATGCTCCAAGAGGGCTTCGGCGCGGAGCTCGACGCCGAGCGTGACCAGTGGGCCTTCTTCGGCGACTCCGCGAATGACGAGCCGATGTTCCGCTTCTTCCCGTGCTCGGTGGGCGTCGCCAACGTGCGGCGGTTCTTGCCGCGCATGACCCACGGCCCGACCTGGATCACCGAGGCCGAGGGCGGCTTAGGCTTCGCCGAGGCCGTGGACCACCTGCTCGCCCTGCGCCGAGGCTGAATGGATCGCCCCGCCCTCGCCGCGCTCCTGCGCCGCCTACCCCCCGCCGACGCCCAAGAGGCCGGCTTCATCACCCGGATGCTGGCGCTCCTCGAAGGCGCCGAGGCGCCCTTCTCCCGCGGGCACTTCACCCCCGGCCACTTCACGGCGAGCGCCTTCGTGCTCTCCCCGGAGGAGGACGCGGTGCTGCTCATCCACCACAAGAAGCTCAACCGCTGGCTCCAGCCCGGGGGTCACGTCGAGGCCGACGACGCCGACGCCCTGAGCGCCGCCCGCCGGGAGGTGCTGGAGGAGACGGGCCTCGACGGCCTCAGCGCCCTGGGCGACGGGCTCTTCGACTGCGACATCCACGTCATCCCGGCGATGAAGGGTGACCCGGCCCATGAGCACCACGACCTGCGCTTCTTGTTCCGCGCCCCGACCCGGGCCTTCGTCGCCGGGGACGAGGTGCACGGCGCCCGCTGGGTGCGCCTGGAGGACGTGAACGCCGTGGAGTCCGACGCCTCGGTGATGCGCGCCGTTCAGAAGCTCATTCGTCGTCGCTGACGGCGTGGTGGGGCTGGCCCTCCCGCAAGAAGGCGCCGACGCTCGCGGCGAGCTCCTCGGCGACGGCGCGGCCTAAGCCCTGGTAGAAGCCCGCGGCGTGGGGCAAGAGCCAGGTGTTGGGCCGGGCGGCGAGCTCCGCGAGGCGGGGGAAGGGCTCCTCGGGGAAGACGTCGAGGCCGAGCCCCCCCAGCGGCGGCGCGGCGAGCAGGGCGTCGACGTCTACACACTCGCCCCGGGCGGTGTTGAGGAGGATGGCGCCGGGACGCAGTCGGCGGAGGGTCTCGGCGTTGATGAGGTGGCGGGAGCTCGGGGTCAAGGCGCAGTGCAGCGTGATCAGCTCCGCCCGGTCGAGCAGCTCGTCGAGGCTCACGCCGTCGGGCAGGCGCGGGTCACAGACGAGCACGTCGGCGCCCAAGGCGCGCCAGGTCGCGGCGGCCTTCGCCCCGATGACCCCGGCGCCGACCACCCCCACCACGAGGCCCGCGAGGCGCCGCATCGGGCGCTGGGGCAGCTCCGCCCGGGCCCACACCCCGGCCTCAGCCCGGGCCTGGAGCGTCGGGAGGTCCCGGAGCAGGCTCAGGCCCATGGCCAACGACGTCTCGATCACGGCGTCGCGCCGGGCGAGGGGGCAGCGGGCGACGGTGATCCCCCGGGCCCAGGCCGCGGGCAGGTGGATGTGCTCGTGGCCCGAGGTGGTCGTGATGATGAGGCGGAGGCGGTCGGCGCTGGCCAGGACGGCCTCGGTCACCTTCACCTTAGAGGTCGTCGCGAGCACCTCGACGCCGGTGAGGTCCGGCGGCGGGCCGACGGCGTTGCGGGTGGTGACCCCGTGCTCGGCGAGCAGCCGGGCCTCCAGCGCGAGATCCTCCGCCGTCTCGTAGTCCGAGCGGCCCCAGCGCAGCAGCGTCGTCACCCGCTCACCTCGTGCACGTCGATCTCCCGGGCGAGCTCCTCACAGTCGGTGAGGTTGAGGCTCGCCACGTCGGCGCGACCGGCGGCGTGGGCCCCGCAGGCCATGGCGAAGGCGACCATCTCCCGGGCCGGTCGCCCCATCTTCTTGATGAGCCCCGCGGCCAAGGCGTCGCCGCAGCCGACGCTGTGCACCACGTCCACCGCCGGGGGACGCGCCCGGAAGGTGCGCCCGCAGACGCGGAACCAGGCGTCGCGCCCCTCGTCGGTGACCACCGCCGACCGCGCCCCGGCGTCGATGAGCGCCTGGAGACCCTCCTGCGCGGTGTGAACGCCGAAGGTCTGCCGCACCTCCTTGAGGTTCGGCTTGGCCAAGAGCACGTCCCGGGAGGCCTTGAGCGAGTCGATGAGCGCCGGGCCCCGGCAGTCGAGCACCACGGGCACGCCCAGCTCACAGAGGCGGGGGTAGAGGTCGAGGCGTGAGGTCGAGCCGCCGAGCACGAGCTTGCCCACGGGCATCAAGGAGCGCACCGCGGCGACGATGGCCTCGACCTCGGCGTCCTCCAGCTTGGGCGGCGGGCCGTAGACCGTCGTGGTGCGGCCCTGCTCGTCGAACACGGTGAACCCCCGGCGCGACTCCCGGCGTAAGGACACCACCCGGGTCGGCAGGCGCTCCTTCTCCAGGAGCTCCTCGATCTCCCGGCCCGTGCGCCCGCCCAAGGCGACGACGTTGAGCACCTGCTCGCCGAGGTCATGCAGGGCGCGGCCGACGTTGAGGGGCTTGCCGGTGGGGATGAGCCGGGCCTTCTCCGTGGCGCGGAAGTCCCCAGGCGCCTCGAAGTGAGGCACCGAGAAGAGGTGCTCAGCCATAGGGTTGACGGTGACGGTGACGATCATGCCGCGCTCGGGGAGAACGAGACCCGGCTACTGCACCAAGGCTACGGGGATGCGGTCAGCGATCTCGGCGAGGATGCCAGGGAGGTCGCTGCCGGTGCCGGTCTCGTAGAACCGACCATAACCACGAACGAGCTGCTTGAGGAAGGCGGTCTGTGAAGAGGAGTAGCTCTTGTTGAACGAGACCGTGTAGACGTGGACGTCGTTCTCCCAGGCGTAGTCGGCCATCTCAAGCGCGTAGTCGCGGCGATCGAGGGGCTTACACTTGGCGCTCCCGACGCAGGAGTAGAGCCCGTCGGAGATGAGCAGGATGACGTGCAGCGAGGCCGGATCACCGTCGGAGATGAAGGTCTCGACGGCGTCCTCTAAGCCCGCGCCCTGGTTCGTGCCGTCGCCGCCCGCCCGGCAGTTCAGCATGTGGTCGTTCTTGTTCTCGGTGCCGTCGGGGACCTTGTCCTTGTCGCACCAGTTCAGCGTGGACCACTTCGTGCGAATGGCGGCGTAGTCGGTGTCTACGTAGCTGAGCGGCGTCCACGGCGACAAGAAGTCCATCTTGCCGTCGCCGTTCTCGTCATGCTCGGTGTCCCCGGTGAAGAGGATCATGCCCACCCGATCGCCGGGGAACTGGTTGGCGTACAAGGAGTCCAGCAGCGCGAGGTTGCCCGTCTTCGCCTTGGCGATGTCCCCGGAGAACGAGCCCGTGACGTCCTGCACGACCATGATCTCCCGGAAACGCATGGCGGCCGTGGCCCGGGCGAGCAGGTTCGCGGTCTTGATGCCCATGACCGGCGCCACGAAGAGGTCCAAGGCGCCGTTGGCCGTCTCGGCGCGCCGGGCGACGGTGACCTCGACGGCGTTCGTGTAGTCGGCCTCGGTGTCGAAGCCGCCGGAGCTGAAGTCCCAGCCGCCGAACTCGACGGAGAAGTTGGTCTCGGGGTCGATGGTCGTCTTGCCGACGACGTTCAGCGCGGCGACGGCCCGCGCGGCGGCGGTGGCGTCGGCGGTGCTGCCCGAGCGGCGCAGCTCGACGGTGGCGGCGTGGGCCGAGGCGTCGGCGGCGTTCTGGGCCATCTGCCGCGCGTGGCGGATCCAGGCGCCGTCTACGGCCAAGGCCGCGAAGGACATGAGCACGGTGAAGCACAGCGCCAGCACGATGGCGTAGTTTCCGCCGCGCTGTCGGCGTTGAGAGCGACGTTCCTTCCTGGACATCTTGTCTCCTTGTTCACGCGCCCAACCCCGAGGCGCGATACGCGCAATGCACAACCCAGCGGCGGAGACGCCGCGGAGATGAGCCGTGTGAGCCGCGACGACCATCCTGGACCCGTCGCACCTGAAGCATAGCGTGCTGGACGTGTTCTCTGAAGGGTGCAGGCGAGATTTTTCTTCAGCGCGGCCCGTCTTCCCCTGAGACGTAGCCGATGGCCTCCAAGGCCTCTAAGAGCTCGCCCTGAAGAGGCATCACGCGGGTCGCCTCCGATGCGGGCGCGGGGCGCGGGCTCACGCCGCCGCCGTTGACTCGAAGCCCAAACGCCTCGGCGTCTCGGCGCAGCCCGCCGACCTCCACCACCTCCGCGGTGAGCGCGCTGAGGTCGCCCCGGATCAAGGCCTCAGCGAGGGCCGAGACCGCGACCTGGCTGGCGCCGCCCCCCTCCCCGAGGCCCCGGACGGCCAGGGGCACGCGGAGCTGGGGGTCCACCAGGGCCGAGCCGTGGCCCCAGCGGCCCTCCTCGCCGAGGCTCTCTCCGTGATCCGCGACGAGCACCACCCGGGCCCGTGGGCCGAGGCCCTCGATGAGCCGGGTCGCCTCGGCCCAGCCCCGGGCGGCGGCGGCGGCGTAGGCCCGGCGGAGGCGCTCGGGCGCCGCGCGCTCCAGGGCCGGGTCGGCGAGCTGGGGATCCCGCCGGTACTCGTGGGGGCTCATCAGGTGGACCCACATGAAGCGTGAGCTGTCGTCCGCCTCCGCCCACCAGCCAAGCGCCGCGTCCACCTGCAGGGGATCTCGCCGCCCCCAGAGCCGCGGCGGCCAGCCGAAGGCCCGCCAGCCGACGAGGCCCCAGAGCGCCCAGCCCGCGTGGGGCTCACGCCAGTCGTCGCTGTGATCAAAGCGCCGGAAGCCCCGGTGAAAGCCCAAGGAGGCCCGGAGGTGCGGGTTCGAGACGAAGGCCGCCGTGTGCATCCCCAGGCCGCTGAGGCGCTCGGCGAGGGTGGGCGTCCGGGGGTCGGGCCGGGTGTAGCCGCCCGCCGTCGGCAGGCCGCCGCCGTGGCGCCGCACGGGCTCCCCGAGCATGAGGCTGTCCATGGCGGGCAAGGTCCAGGGGGCGGCGGCGACGGCCTGAGCAAACACCCGCCAGCCCTCACCGGGCAAGTCGCCCAGGTGGTCGGCGCGTAGGGTGTCGAGGGTGATGAGCACGAGGTCGGGCGGCGGGGCCTCACGGCTTGGCGGCGGCGGGCCGAGCTCAGGGGCCCGGGGGGTGAGCTGGGGCGGG
Organism: Myxococcota bacterium; assembly: GCA_023150845.1. Classification (GTDB taxonomy): domain Bacteria; phylum Myxococcota_A; class UBA796; order UBA796; family CAJQPC01; genus JADKFE01. The sequence continues at coordinate 24,230 of JAKLKD010000019.1, forward strand.
ATCACGGCGCAGAGGCAGGCCAAGACGAGGCCGAGACGGGGCGGGAGAGCCGCCAGGGGCAGCGCGAGGAGCGCGGCGAGGAGCGGCGGCCAGCCGAGGCGCTCGGCGCTGAGCCCCAAGAGCGCCCCGCCCAAGAGCGCCGGGGCGAGGCGTGGGCCCCGAGGCAGCGCCCAGACGAGCGCCGTGAGCGCCGCCAAGGCCAGGCCCTCGACCAAGGCGTCGCCGAGGCGCGCGGGCTGGCCCAAGGCCGGGCGCGCCCAGCCCGAGAGCAGCTCCAAGGTGGGCACGAGCTGAACCGTGACCGCGGCGAGGGCGACGCCGCGCCAAACGGACGGCGCCACCGGATCGGACGAGGGCTGGGGCATCTCTTCGCTCTATCTCGTCCTCCAACACCAGCACCCGGACAGTTCTTGGCCTGTGATCCCCCTGCCCGCCGACACGCGCCGGGTTAGGGCTGAGAGCTCGCCACCGCCCGGCCAAGCGGAGTCCTGATCATGGCCAAAGACAAGAGCGTTCACGTCTGCCAGGCGTGCGGTTTCAACTCGACGAAGTGGCTCGGGCGCTGCCCGGAGTGCGGCGCGTGGGACAGCCTCGTCGAGCAGCGCGCCCCCACCGCCAACAGCCGCCCCTTGCCCACGAGCGGCGGCCGCCCCGTCCCCGCCGCCGTGCCCCTGCCGATCCGCGCCGCCGACGCGGGCGAAGGAGAGGTCCGCCTGCGCACCGGGGTCGGTGAGCTCGACCGGGTGCTGGGCGGCGGCCTCGTCACCGGCTCCTTGACCTTGCTCGGCGGAGACCCCGGCGTCGGCAAGTCCACCCTGCTGCTCACCGTGCTCGACCGCTTCTCGCGCCGGGGCCTGCCCACCCTCTACGTCTCCGCCGAGGAGTCCGCCCGGCAGGTCCGCCTGCGGGCCGAGCGCCTGGGCATTCAAGGCGACACCCTCTTCCTCCTCGCCGAGACCGAGCTAGACCGGGTCTTTGACGCCTTGGACCAGGTGAAGCCCCGGGCCCTGGTGCTCGACTCCGTGCAGACCTTGACCAGCCGCAGCGCTGAAGGGGTGCCAGGGAGCATCCTCCAGGTGCGAGAGGTCGCCACGCGGGCGATGCAGGTGGCCAAGGGCCTCGACATCGCCACCTTCCTCGTCGGCCACATCACCAAGGACGGCGGCCTCGCGGGCCCGAAGACCTTGGAGCACCTCGTCGACGCCGTGCTCTACTTTGAGGGCGACGGCATGAGCCCCCTGCGGGTGCTGCGCAGCCACAAGAACCGCTTCGGGGCCACGGGGGAGCTCGGCTTCTTCGAGATGCGCGACATGGGCCTCGTTGAGGTGCCCGACGCCTCGGCGCGGCTGCTCGCCGAGCGGGTGGCCGAGGCCCCGGGCACCGTCGTCACCTCGGCCATGGAGGGCAGCCGCCCCCTGCTCGCCGAGGTCCAGGCCCTCGTGGGCCGCCCGACGCCGTCCACCCCCGGGCGCACGTCCTTGGGCCTCGACAAAGGCCGCCTCTCCATGCTCATCGCCGTGCTCGGCAAGCTCGGCCAGCACCTCCACGACCGGGACGTGTTCGTCTCCGCCGCCGGGGGCCTGCGCCTGCCCGAGCCCGCCGCCGACCTCGCCATCGCCGCCGCGCTCGTGGGCTCCTTGCGGGATCGTGCGCTGCCGCCGGACACCCTCGTCTTCGGCGAGGTGGGCCTCGTCGGGGAGGTCCGTGGGGTCGCCCACCCCGGCCCGCGCCTCGCCGAGGCGGCGCGCCACGGCTTCCGCCGGGTCGTGATCCCCGCCGCCGCCGCGGAGGCCGCCCCCGAGGGCCTTGAGGTCATCGGGGTGCGCACGCTCAAAGAGGCCCTGGTCGCGCTCTTCTCCTGAGCGTCGGGGGCCGGTCAGCCCTGGCCTTGACACAACGCGCGGGTCTTCACGTTTTTTTGTGCGAGGGCCCCCGCCTCGTGGGTTATCCTCTCCCCAAAGCTGAATGACGATTCATTCATTCAAGGAGGCCCCATGAGCGCCACTGGTTACAACGTCGATCTCCGCGACCTTCACTTCGTGCTTTTTGAGCAGCTCAAGGTCCAGGACTGGCAAGCCACCAACCCCAAGTACGCCGACTTCGACCAGGACACCTGCTCCGCGCTCTTGGAGGAGGCCGCGCGCATCTCCAAGGACGTGATCTGGCCGGTGAACGTCGCCGGGGACCGCGAGAAGTGTAAGCTCGACGGCGACGGCAACGTGACCACGCCCAAGGGCTACAAGGAGGCCTGGAAGCTCCTCGCTGAGAACGGCTGGGTCGGCCTCATGGCCCCCACGGACCTCGGCGGCGCGGGCCTCCCCCCCGTGCTGGGCATGGCCGCCGCCGAGATGATGACCGGCGCGGGCCCGGCGCTCTCCACCTACGGCGGGCTCTCCCGCGGCGTGGGCAACCTGCTCGTCGAGCACGGCCCCAAGTGGCTCAACGACATCTGCCTCCAGAAGCTGTTCTCCGGTGAGTGGGGCGGGACGATGTGCCTCACCGAGGCCGGCGCGGGCAGCGCCGTCGGCGACAACCGCTGCCGCGCCACCCCCACCGACGAGCCCGGCCTCTACCACCTCGAGGGCGAGAAGATCTTCATCACCGGCGGTGATCAGGACCTCACCTCCAACATCGTGCACCTCGTCCTCGCCCGCGTCCCCGGCGCCCCGGCGGGCACGAAGGGCCTCTCGATCTTCGCCGTGCCGAAGTTCGACTTCTTCGACGGCCACCGCAACGACGCCAAGGTCGTCTCCATCGAGCACAAGATGGGCCTCAACGGCTCGGCGACCTGCGTGCTGGCGCTCGGCGCGAACGGCCCCTGCAAGGGCTGGATCATCGGCGCCGAGGGCGACGGCATGCGCATCATGTTCCACATGATGAACGAGGCCCGCATCGCCGTGGGCATCCAGGGCATCTCCTCGGCCTCAGCGGCGTACCTCAACGCGCTGCACTACGCCAAGGACCGCGTCCAGGGCACCTCCATCAAGGACATGAACAACGGCGACGCCCCCCGGGTCACCATCGTCAACCACCCCGACGTGCGCCGCATGTTGATGCGTATGAAGGTCTCGGTGGAGACGATGCGCTCCTTGCTCTACGCCACGGCGCAGCGCCTCACCCTGGCCGAGAACACAGCCGACGCCGACGAGGCCAAGGCCCACCTGAACATCGTCGAGCTGCTCACCCCGATCTGTAAGGCCCACTGCACCGACCTCGGCTTTGAGGTCTGCGTGACGGCGCTCCAGACCTTCGGCGGCTACGGCTACATCGGCGAGTACCCCGTCGAGCAGCACCTCCGCGACAACAAGATCGCCTCGATCTACGAGGGCACCAACGGCATCCAGGCCATGGACCTCCTCGGCCGCAAGATGCGGAAGGGCTCGGGCATGCTGTTCATGCAGTGGCTCGCCGAGTCCGGTGAGGTCATCGACCGCGTGAAGGCCACGGGCAAGTTTGACGAGGAGGCCACGGCCATCGACAAGGCCCGGGACGCCCTGGGCGCCGCGGCGATGCACCTGGGCGCGGTCGGCGCCGAGGGCCGCCTCGACGCGGTGATGCTCCACGCCGTCTCCTTCCAGGAGCTCTTCGGCACGGTCATCCTCGGCGTTCACGCCTTGGAGCAGGCCCACGTCGCCCAGGCCGCCCTGGACAACGGCGCCAGCGGCGAGGACATCGCCTTCTACAAGGGCAAGGTCCTCAACCTGAAGTTCTACGTCAACCAGATGCTCCCGAAGGCCCAGGCGCTCTCGAAGACCATCCGCAGCGGCGACGAGTCCTGCATGGACGAGATCCTCTTCGCCTGATCCCCACCGCGGTCCCCCCTCACCTCGTCGTGAGGGGGGACCAGCGGTCGGGCCCAGCGGCGGGCTCAGTAGAGCAGGCAGGCCTCACGGAGAGGCAGCCACTCCTCAAGCTCAGGCCGCCAGCCGTTGATGAGTTCCCGCGGGGCCACCCCGGCCTCCAGGCCCAGGCGCGCCTCGGCGCTGCCGCAGAGCAGGTCGATGGCGATGGGCTGCTTCACGAACTCGTAGATCTCCGTGCGCCAGGCGAAACGTTCGGGGTCGGCGCGGCGGGCGGCCTCCAGCACCACGAGGCCCAGGAGCAGGGGCTCCATCGCGTCGCGGTCGGTGATGTGCACCTCGACGCCGCCGCAGGTCTGCTTCGCGTGCTTCTGGAACTGGGGGAAGAACTCGATGGGCCGGAACGCCACGCCCTCCAGGCCCGCGTCGAAGGCGCCTTTGCGGCAGAGCTCGGCGAAGCGGCCCGGGCGCAGCCAAGGCGCGCCGACGAAGTGGAAGGGCCGGGTGGTGCCGCGGCCCTCGCTTAGGTTGGTGCCCTCGATGAGGCACATCCCGGGGTAGATCGCCGCGGTCTCTAAGGTGGGCATGTTCGGGCTGGGGATGACCCAGGGCAGCGGCGTCTGGTCGAGCCAGGTGGCGCGGTCCCAGCCCTCGCAGCGGATGATCTCGACGTTGGCCTGGATGCCGACGACCCGGCGGAAGTAGGCCGCAAGCTCACCCATGGTCATGCCGTGGCGGTTGGGCAGGTTGTACGCCGAGACGAAGCTCTCGTAGCCCTTCCGCACGAGGTTGCCCTCGACGGCGACGCCGTTGATGGGGTTCGGCCGGTCGAGCACGACCACGGGGGTGCCCGTCGTGGCCGCGACCTCCATGATGTAGCCCAAGGTGGCCTGGAAGGTGTAGTAGCGCGAGCCGATGTCTTGTACGTCAAAGAGCAGCACGTCGAGGTCGGCCAAGGACGAGGCCGGGGGCCGCAGGGACTCGGCGCTGTCGCCGTACAAGGAGACCGTCTCGACCCCGGGCGCGACGCCGCCTTCCCCGTCGGTCACGCCGATCATGTCCTGGGCCGTGGCCGAGATGCCATGCTCGGGGCCGAAGAGTCGCTTGAGCTGGAGGCCTTTGCTCTGCAAGAGGTCGATGGCGTGGATATAGGTACGATCCACCGCCGTGGGGTTGCAGCACAGGCCGACGCGGGCGCCACGGTAGCGCTCGGCGTACTCCTCGACGAAGATCTCAAGTCCACTTCTCATGCTCACCTCCGCCCGCTGCCCTTAATCCAGCGGCGGGCGTGACGCCCCTGGGAGCCTCGATGACCCCGCTCTTCTTGACCGCGCTGACCGTGATCGCCTGCCGCGGCAGCGCCCCGGACTCCCCGCCGCCCCCGCCGGGGCCCCCAGGCGAGGTGCTGAGCGCCACGACGCCCCCGCCCCCGCCGCCGATGCCCGGCGAGCACGTCGCCGGGGCCTCCTTCATCACCTGGACGAGCGCGTCCTGCGGCGAGCGCAGCTACCCCCGCAGCGTCACCCTGAACCCCGACTTCTCCTACACTACCGAGGAGCTCGTCTCGCCTTGCCCCCCCGACGCCAAGTGTGTCTGGTCGGGCATCGTGAACACCCAAGGCACCTGGAAAGAGGAGGCCGACCGGGTGACCTTCGCCGAGACCCAGGGTGGCGGTCAGGGGATGCCTCGGCCGACGGAGCTCGTGTGGGAGGGCGGCCGGACGAGCCTCGTCGAGGTCCAAGGCGAGACGCGCTGCGCCTACGTCCAGAGCCAGCCCGGCCAAGAGCCCCCGGCGAAGTAGCCGCGCCGCTCAGGGCGTCGGTGCCCGAGTCATCACCCGGCGGGCGGTCAAGGTCTCGCCCCCGGTGATGCGCAGCTCGGCGTCGTAGAGCAAGGTGGCGCCGTCCGCGGTGACGCTGCGGGTGACCCGCCACATCGCCGGGCGGCCGTCGGGCAAGGTGAGCGCCGTCTCGACGATGAAGGCCGTGTCCGTCCAGCGGCAAGACTGCTGGAGCGTGCCCTCACGTTCGCTCTGAATCACCCGCACTTGGCCGTCGCCGGGGTAACGGTCGCTCCGGGAGTAGACCGAGGACTCCACGGCGACGATGAGCGTGTCGCCCTCGACGGAGAGGATGGTCGTGAGGTCAATCCACGACATCGCCTGGCGCTCAAACCAGGAGACACCCCGGGCCTCAAGGATCGGGTCCATGCTCTGGGAGCGGGACTCGTCGAGCACCCAGGCGCCGCTGAGGTCGGGGCGGGCCCAGGCCGCGCCGCTCCACACCAAGGCGAGCAGCAGGGCCAGGCGGCGCATCAGAGGCCGATCAGGACGGCGAGCAGCCCCGCGCCCGCGGCCACCGACAGCGGGATGGAGAGGTTGTCGTCCAAGGTGCGGCTGACCTGCTCGGCGATGGCCCCGGCCAAGGCGCCGACGACGGAGAGCCCCACGGCCGCCCCGAAGGACACCTCGGGGTAATACACGGCGAGCACCGTCAAGGCGCCCAGGGCCCCGACGCCGACGAAGGCGAGGCTGCCCTCCAAGGAGCGCCCGTTGGCGAAGCGCACCCGGCCGTAGCGGCGGCCGATGATCGCCGCGGCGGGGTCGGCCACGCCGAGCACCACGACGGCGAGGCTCGCGAGGAGGGGGTCGAAGGTCCAGGCGAGGCCCATGAGCGCGGTGATGTACCAGGTGGAGGAGTTCACCCGCTTGGCCTCATGGGGGTGGGCCACCTTGCCAAGCACCTTCATGCACAGGCGGTTGATGGTCTCGCTGCGGCGGCGGGAGATCTCAAGGCTCCAGGCGAAGATCGCCAAGGTCGTCGCCACCCAGACCAGGCGGTCCCCGGTGAGCAGGTGCTGGATGACCATGACGCCGAGCACCCCGGAGCTGACGTGCAGGGCGTTCCGGGCGTAGTTGATGGGCCGCAGGCTCGGGACGTGGAGGGCGTACTCCCGCAGGGCGGCGGCGAGCTCCTCGTAGCTGGGCTGGAGCCGGGCGCGCAGGGCCTGCCACTGGGCGCGCAGCTCCGCGGCGGTGAGGTCGGGGTTGGGGGTGTACTCGTCGATGAGCGCCGAGAGCTGGGCGAGCAGGGCCCGGAGCTTCGCGACGTGGGCGTCCGCCGACGGCATCTCGGCGACGAGCTCGTCGAGGCGGGCGGAGATCTCATCAAGACGACTGCGTACAACCTGCTCCAGATCATCGCGCCATGCCGCAGGATCGAGATCGCGCAGCAGGGCGTACAGCTCAAGCGCGAGATCCTGACCTTCCAGAGCGTGCGGTTGTGTCATCTGGGTGAGCCTCTTGAGCGCAACTTCAGTCTGAGCGGACCCCTATTTGCATATCATGCCATCCCCAACTCCCGGTATTCTTTTCCTCAGAAGCCAGGAGGGCCTCTCCCCTTCCATTCACTCGTTCGAGGAGCCCCTCGCCAGGAACGGCTGGTCTCCGCCAGGACCAGTCTTCATGTCCGACCTTCAACGCCAGGAACCCGCGCGCTCCGCGACGGCTCGCACCCGCGACCGGGAGCTCCTGCGCGCCCCGGACATGAGCGCGCGGCTCATCGGCGGGATCCTGGTGGAGCTGGAGCAGGCCCACGGCCCGGCGCTCGTCGCCCAGGCCTGCGCGGAGGCGGGGCTCTCCCGGGAGACCTTCTACGACCTCGACGGCTGGGTCTCCAACCGTTTCCACCACGACCTCGTGCTCTCGCTGCGGCGCCTCATCAGCGGGCGCGCCGAGATCCCGCCCTGGGAGGACTCCTTCTGGCAGAGCTGGCGGCGCACGGGCCACCAGGGCTTCACCCGCGAGCGCCTGGGGCCCTACTGGCCGCTGCTGCGGGCCTTGGGCTCGCCGGAGCCGCTGTTTAAGCGCGCGCCGGGCCTCGTGCAGCGCTTCAACCGCACCCTGCGGCTCCAGGTCATCTCCCAGAGCCCGGGCTACTCGATCCTGGAGATCGGCCCCCGGGACCCCGCCGACGCCGCGCTCCAGGTGCCGGGGAACTGCTGGGCGCGGGTGGGCATCCTGGAGGGCCTGGGCACGGTCTGGGGCCAGCGGCACCTCAAGGTCGAGCAGATGGCCTGCATGTACGACCCGGTGTCCCCGGCCCCGGCCTGCGTGTACCGGGTGAGCTACGGCCTGGGGCGCTCGGGCTGGCGCTCCGTGGCGGCGACGGTCCTCGCCGGGGCGGCGACGCTGCTCGGCGGCTGGGCCTTCTTCGGGATGCCGGCCTGGGCGCTCGTCGCCGGGAGCGCCGGGCTGGTGGGGGCCTCGGCCAAGCAGCTCCGCGACCGGGCGCGCTCCATCGACGAGGCGATCGAGCTGGAGGCCGCCCTGGCCCGCTCGGACGCCCGCTACGCCCGGCTGTTCACCGAGAGCGTCATCCTGCGGCGCACGGCCTTGGCGAACCGAAAGCTCAGCGGCTACCTCCCTGAAGAGCTCGTGGACCGCATCCTGCGCGACCCGGAGGAGGAGCTTCGCCTCGGCGGCACCCGCACCTTAGGCGCGGTCTTGTTCACCGACGTCGTGAACTTCACGCCGCGCTGCGAGGCCGAGACCCCGGAGCGGGTGCTCAGCGACCTCAACCTCCTCTTCGGCACCCTCGACGAGGTGATCCGGCGCCACGGCGGCGTCATCGACAAACGGATGGGCGACGGGCTCATGGTCGTGTTCCCGGGCCGACCGGGCGAAGAGGAGGCGCCGCTCGCCCGCCGGGCCGCGCTCTGCGCGCTGGAGCTGCTCCAGGCGATGCGTGGGGTGAACGAGGCCCTGGCGCGCCGCGGGGCCAAGCCGATGGAGCTGCGGGCGGGCCTCGCCGCCGGGCCCCTGGTGCAGGGCAACATGGGCTCGCCGATGCGGATGGAGTACACGGTCATCGGCGCCCCGGTGAACCTCGCCGCGCGCCTGGAGCCCCAGGCCGCGCCGGGGCACCTCGTCGTCGAGGCCCGGCTGTTCGACGCGCCGCCGCCGGGCGCAACGCTCACGAGCCGCCGCACCGTCGCCGTGAAGGGCCTGCGCGATGAGGTGAACGTCATGGAGCTCACCTACGCCCCCTGAGCGGCCCAGGGCGCGTATGCTGTAGGGAGAGGAGGCCAATGAATCCAGCCGCAACAACCGGCGCCTCAAGATTCATCCAGGGGGAGCGTCCGCCCGCGCCCCCCGGCGACCTCAGCTCTTGACCCCGTGGAATCGTCCGCTCCGCCTGGCGGAGCGACAGGTGATCCCGTGACCCAAGCCCCGACGCTCTCTGACGCCCAGCTCCAGAGCCTCCCGATCTTCCCCCTGCCGGGCCTCGTGTTTTTCCCCGACACACGCCTGCCCTTACACATCTTTGAGCCCCGTTACCGGGAGATGATCGCCTGGTGCATCACCCACGACGCGCCGCTGGGCGTCGTCATGATCCGCCCGGGCTTTGAGCGCGACCAGCCCCGGGACCCGCCCGTGCTCACGGTGCTCGGCGTCGGGCAGATCGTGCGGCACCAGCGCCTCGCCGACGGCCGCTACAACGTGGTGCTCCAGGGGGTGAGCCGGGCGCGGCTGCTCTCGGAGCTGCCCTCGTCCCACGCCTTCCGCCTCGCCCGCTGCGTGGCCTGGGAGGACGCCGCCCCGCCGAACCCCGACGACCTGCTCCGCCAGGTGCAGAGCCTCCGGGCGATCACCTCCACCCTCGCCCAGCGCTGGCCCGCCGCCGCGCCGACCTTGAGCGCGCTGTTGACCGAGGCGCAGAGCCCCTCCGCGCTCATCAACGGCCTCGCGTCCGTGGCCTTCGCCGAGCCGATCGAGCGCCAGAGCGCCTTGGAGTGTGAGCGCCTGGACCAGCGGGGCCAGCTCGTCCTTGACCGAATGCTCGATCTCCTCGCCCAGAACAGCGCTGAGGTCGCCGACGCCTGAGCCCGCGCTCACCCCGGCCCGACGCTTTTCTTCAAGTTGACAAATTCGGCGTTAACCCCGCCCAGATCCGGCGACACTGTCCAGGTTGAAGGATGGTGCCCGGTGCTCGACCACGCGCTCCTGTTCTCCCGTGTGCTCGCTGAAGTAGACGACGAGGCCTACTTCACCCCGATGAAGCGTGTCTCCGCTGAGGAGCGCTTCGCCCTGGAGCCCATCCGCCAGGCCCTTGAGTCCGGTGACTTCAGCGTCGAGGACGTGCGCGCCCAGGCCCGGGCGCTCTTCGACCAGCGCCGCATCGACCGCGTGAAGTACCTGTCCTGCCTGCACATGATCGCCGCCCACCCCCGGGTCGCTGACTGGGGTGAGGCCGCGCGCCTCGCCGGGGAGCAAGAGCTCGCGGCCTTGGAGCTCGGCGGGCCGGAGCTCGCGGCGAACCTCGCGTCTGTGGACCGCCACCGCGGCGTGCTCGCCTTCTTGCGCGGGCACTACGAGGTCGCGCTGGACTACTTCTCCCGGGCGATCGAGCGTGAGCGCACCGCGGAGAACCTCGGCAACGTGCTCTGCGCGATGTTGCGCCTCGGCCAGATCGACGAGGCCGGTGACCTCCTCCTGCAGATCCGCTGCTGTTACCCCGCCCAGATCGTGCGCGCGCTCAACGACATGATCCTCAACGACGCCGATCTCGCCCTGCTTCGCCTGGAGCCCCTGCCATGACCCTCAACATCCTCCTCTTCAAGCTTCTCTCGCTCTTGGGCCTGGCGTCGTTCACCCCCATCACCCCGCACACGGCCTGCGTGGCGACCGAAGAGACGACCAAACACGCCTTCGCGCCGCCGCCGAGCTGCGCTGTGGAGGAGCCCGTCGAGGACGACCGGCCGCAGCCCTCCCCGCCGGACGGCTCCGGTCGCTCAATCGCCCCCTCAGGTGGAGACGCCTCGGCCGATGACTCGGGCGACGGCATCTCCAACGGGATCTAGGCCATGAGCGAGCTCCAAGCCGCGCTCCAGCTCTTGATGGCCGACCGGCACTCCCCCGAGGCCCGGCAGTTTTTTGAGCGGCTCCTGCGGTACATCGAGGCCCGCGCGGGCTCGGTGACCCGGACCGCCTGGTCTGATCTGCTCAGCCCTGAAGAGGTTGAGGAGGTCGTGGCCGAGGTGCTCAAGCGCCTGATGACCGGGGCCCTGACCCGCTTCCGCGGGGACAGCCTCGGCGAGCTCTTCGCCTTCGTGCGTACGGTGACCGACCGCTGCGTCTGGCAGCGCGCCCAGCGCCGCCTTCGTGAGCGCCGCCTGCTCCAGGGCCCCGCCGGTGAGGAGGTCTTGGCCTGGTTCGGCGAGGACTCCATGCCCCAGGAGATCGTCGAGCGTGTGCCCGAGGTGCCGCTCAACGACGCCGACCAGCGCTTCTTGCGGGAGCTCATCGCCTCGTCGAGCAAGGCCGAGTACGCCCGCCGCCAAGGCGTCAGCCGCGCCGCGGTCACCCAGCGGGTGCAGCGGGTCATGGCCCGCATCGAGGCCCTCTCCCCCAAGGAGCAGGCCGCCGTGCAGACCTGGATGCGCAACACCGCCCGGGAGACCCTCATCGGGGAGCCCTGAGCGAGCGCGCCCACGGCTCAGCGCGTGAGCCGGGCCATCCAGCGGCAGAGGGGGTCGCGGAGGGCCTCGGCCTGCTGGCGCTCACGCTCCAATGCGACGAGCTCGGCCTCGTCGAAAGGGTCCTGCAGGGCGCAGCGCGCCTGCTCGGTGAGCTCGTGGCGCCAGCGCCCCCCGGCCAGGGCCCGCACGTCGACGAGCAGGTCGGCCAAGGCGCCCCGGGGGTGGAAGCAGCGCTCCAAGGCGGCGCGGTCGATGGCGCGCAAGAATGGCCGCGACACCCCGGGCAGCCAGGCGAGGCGGGCCTCGGGGTCGAGGAGGTCCCGGCCAGCGTCGTCGCGCAGGAGCGGCTCCCCGGTGGTGAGCGCCCAGAGCTCGCCGTCGCGGATCGCCCAGGCGTCGAGGCGCCCGTCGAGGCCGAGGCTCGGCTGAATCGTCGTGAGCAGGCGCTCGACGATGGACTCCAGGATCACCCGGGCCTCGTCTTGGCTCGCCCGGCGCAGGAGGTTCGGCAGGCTCTGGGCCTCGGGGGGCGCGTGGCAGACCCACCAGCCGGTGATGCGGCCCGACCCCGGGCTCAAGGCGAGGCGCCCCGGCAAGGCCCGCACCCCCTTCCCCTCCAGGGCCGCGCGGTATGCCTCGCAGGTCCCGGCGTACCGCAGGGCCTCCTTGGCGCTGGGGAAGGCCGGGAGCGCGAGGCCAAGCAGCGGCACGCCCCGCCGGACCCAGCGCATCCGCGGCCCCATGGCGCGCCAAGTGACCGGGTCGCGGTCGGACAAGGCGCTCTCTAAGCCGCTGCCCAGGCGCAGGCGCAGCTCGGCGTCTAAGGCGGCGACGTCGTCGGGGCCCAGCTCGGGCACGTTGTTGCTGCGGGGCGCGGCCATCCTCGGCCTCCGCCCCTAAGCTTACACCCGGCGCGCTCAGGCCGTCGGCGGCTCCCGGCGGCCGCGGAGCTGCTCGACGAGGCGCTCATCCAGGTGCAGGTCGAGCTGCGGGAAGGGGATCTCGATCTGGTGCTCCTTGAGCGCGAACCAGATCGCCTTGTTGAGCTCGGAGAGCGCCGTGGGGCGCATCCAGGGGCTGTCGATCCAGATGCTCAGCTCCCAGTCCACCGACGAGGCGCCGAAGCCGCGGAGCATCACCACCGGGGCGCGGCTCGGGTGCCGGTGGGGCGAGCGCTCGCCGACCTCGAGGAGCACCCGCTCGACCAGCGCCATGTCGGCGTTGTACGAGACCCCGATGGGCGCGCGCACCCGGACGATGGAGTCGGTGTAGTTGTAGTTCTTCACCATCGCCTGCACGATGGTGGCGTTGGGCACGATGACGTCCTCGTCGTCCCGGGTGAGCACGACCGTGGAGCGCACGCCGAGCTGCTTCACCATGACGTCCTCGCCGTTGAGGTGCAGCACATCCGTCGGCTTGATGCTGCGCTCCATGAGCAGGATGATGCCGGAGACGAAGTTCTCCACGATGTTCTGCATCGCGAAGCCGAGGCCCACGGCGAAGATGGCCCCGGCGGCGAAGAGCGCCGAGAGGTCAAAGCCGAGGAGCTCCAAGGCGACGCCGATGCCCAAGGCCATGACGGCGTGGTGCACGAGCCGCCCGGTCACGGTGATGCCGCCGTCGTCCTTCACGCCCCGGAGCGTGATGGCCCGCTTGAACCCGCGCTCGGCGAGCTGAGAGCCCCACCAGGCGAAGGCCAAGGCCGCGGTGAACAGCAGGGCCGAGCTGAGCGTGACCCGCAGGCTGCCGAGGGTCATCAGCTCCAGGCCGCCGAGCTTCCGCAGCCCGTCGAGGTTGAGCCCGGTGTCGCTGAGCGCGGCGACCGTCGCGATGAGCACGAAGGGCCAGCGCACGAGCCGCGCCGCCGTGCGCCGGTCGTCCAGGTGGCGCTCGTCGCCCTCGCCCTCCGTCTCCCGGGCGAGCCGCGCGAGGAGCCAGGCCTCGAGCCGCGCCCCCACCCAGAGGGCGAGCCCGACCGCCAAGAGCAGCCGCAAGGGGACGTAGAGGGGGATGACGATCGTCCCCCAGCGCAGCAGGGGCGTGGCGAGGAGCTCCGAGATCGTGGTCAGCAAGCTTTCCATGGCCTTGAGTTTAACCCGGTTCTGGCGCTGGCCGGGCTTCTAGGCTTGTCGGCAGGGGCGCGTTATGGTTGTTTGGAACCGAGAGAGTCTGCACGAGGTGAGCTTGCTGTCTGCGCTCCAGAGCTTGGGTGAAGCGATCGACGCCGCTTGGGCGGAGCAGCACTACGACGCCGCGTCTTTCCCGGAGCTCGCCGCCCAGGCGCTCGCCGAGGGCATGCTGCACCTCGGCTTCTCCTTAGAGGCGACCCTCTCCGCCGTGCTCACCGCCCGGCAGATGCCCGCCCAGGAGCCCGGCCGGGGCCTGCTCACCTTGACCCTCGCCCGCTGGCCCCGCTTCCTCTTTGAGCTGCGGGTGCTCGGCGAGCCCGACCCGAGCCTGCAGAGCCACCGCGTGCCCGGCGCGTTTCAGCTCCTCTCCGGGGAGGCCCTCGCCTCGTCTTGGGTGTTCGACCCCGAGGACGAGATCAACGAGGGCTTCGCCTGGGGCCGCCTGGAGCTCGACCGCGTAGAGTGGCTCCGGCCTGGGGACGCCCGCCCCGCGGCGCCGGGCCGCCAGATCGTGCACACCTCGGTCACCCTCGACGACCCCACGGTGATGCTCGTGCTGCGGGCCACCCGGCCGTCCGTGCTCGGCGAGCGCCGCACCTGGACCCCCGGGGCGAGCCTCGACCTCTCCCAGATCCCCGCCCTCGTGCTCCTCCAGCAGCAGTCCTTGGAGGTGATGCAGCACGTCTCCGCCGAACGTTTTGACGAGGCGCTGGGGCAGCTCCTCACCCGCCTCGACGTGGCCTCGGCTTTTTTTCTGCTGATGCAGAGCGCCCGGCACCTCGCCGAGCCCGCCCGCCGGGAGCGGGTGCTCGTCGGGCTCAACGCCCAGAGCCCCGCCTGGGGTCGCCGCTTCGCCGAGGCGCTGGACGAGGAGGTGCGCCGCCAGTGGCTCCTCCGCCGCCGCGGGGCCTGGACCGGCACGGAGCACCGCCGCCTCTGGGCGCTGATGTTGACCTTGCCCAGCCGCAAGGCGCTCCTCGACGCCATTCACCAGCTTCACCCCGGCGAAGACGCCCTGGAGCTCGCCTTGGGCTGGGTGCGCAGCCTCGCCTTGGCCCCGGCGCAGAACCCCAACGACCCCAACGCCTTGGGCGTGGAGCTCAACGACACGACCTCCCTCATCCTGCGGGCGATGATGGAGAGCGACGACATGCCGAGCGTGCTGCGCCGTCTGGGAGAGGTTTATGAGCCCGAGGACGTGCGCGCCCAGGCCAGCCGCATCGCCTCGGTCTGCGCGTTGTTCCGCCGGGCACCTGCGCTTCAGCCGCTCCTCCGCTGAACCGTTCTGTCGGACACGGGTTATGCTTCTCGGCTTCCCCCCATCCGAAGCGGCGGAGACTCTGTGGTTCGATACGGTCTGCTCGGCGGCACCAACGTCTTAGAGGCGCACCTGCGGCAGGCGCTCGCGCAGGTGGCCGTGCCTGTCGGGAGCTGGCCCGACCACTACGCGCCGCTCCACAGCATCGAGGAGGTCGGCACCCAGCTCCTCTTCGTGAACGGCACGCGGGACTTTGACGACGCCCTACGCGCCGCCCGCTCCATCGCGCCGCACACGCGCATGGAGCTCGTGATGCTCGGCGACGCCGAGGTGAAGGACAACCTCCTCGCGGCGATGCGCGCGGGCTGCCGGGAGCTCCTGCACCCCTACCGCGACGCGACCCGCCTCGCCGAGGTGGTGACCGAGCTCTCCGAGCGTGTGGTGGGCCAAGGCGAGGGGGACGCCGAGGTCATCGCGGTCACCGGCAGCCGGGGCGGGGTCGGCGTGACGACGGTCGCCTTGGGCCTGGCCCACGTCATCGCCCAGGAGAAGCGCAACGCGGCGGTGGTCGTGGATCTGGACCAGGCCGGGGGTGACCTCATCTCGGCGATCAACCTGCGCACGGGCTACACGACCCACGACCTCTTGGCGAACCTCAGCCGCCTCGACGTGAACAAGGTGCGGAGCGCCGTGGTGCGGCGGGAGTCGGGCCTCTGGGTGCTGCCCCAGCCCGAGGAGGACATCGACACGACCACCGTGACCGAGCAGGACATCGCGCCGCTCATGGGGGTGCTGCGGCGCACCTTCACCCACGTCGTCGTGGACTCCGGCTCGGCGATGGCCGACGCCGGCCGGGCGGTGCTCTCCGAGGCGAGCCACGTCGTGCTCGTGACCGACCAGGAGATCGTCTCCTTACGCACGGCCGTGCGGCGCCTCAAGCTGCTGACCGACCTGGGCTTAGACAAGGACCAGATCCACGTCGTGCTCAACCGCTACAACCCCCGCCGTAAGCCCGACCGCGACGAGATCACCGCCCAGCTCAAGGTGACGGGCCTCTGGACCCTCGCGAACGACTACGACGCGGTGAGCGGCGCGCTCAACGAGGGCGTGAGCGTGGTCGAGCACGCCCCCCGCAGCGAGGTGAGCGACGACGTCCGCGGCCTCAAGGCGAAGATCTTCGGCGAGAAGGTCGAGAAGAAGACGCGAGGCTGGTGGCTGCGGGGGTGAGCTGACGCGGCGAGTGGTTGGGGCAAGCCGGGAGCCGCGCAGAGGGCGCGGTGGGCCTACCGGACGAGGAAGATCCTGAACTGTTGCTCACCGCTCACCTGCGCGATGACTCCGCCATCGTCGAGGATGCAGACCCTGCTGACCTCCGCTGTAGGCGTGTACATACACGACTCATCTCCGAGTCCCCATGGAAAGCTATTCGCCTCTCGACACACACCCGTTGGATCATAGGTGAGGTCCATCAGCCGTGTGTATGTCCACTGGTCAAGAGTGTCCGTGGTAACCAGAACGCCAGCCTCAGACCCCTCGGTGACTCCAAACACGATCTTGTTGCCTTGCGTGAAGGAGGAGGCCGCACGCTTCCTCGTCCACAGGTCATTTGGGACAACTTTGATCTGGTAATTGGATGTATGTCTGCTCTCGTTCGCCGATCTAAAAAACTCTTGGTATGACTCCGAATGGAATGAATCTATCAACAACAATGGCGTGGATATGCTTCCAGCAACGTCAATAAACGACGGCCACAACCTCGTCTCACAGCGAGAGCTCTCCAAATCGCAGGTGGACACTTACCACGCCGCCCTGCATTTGAACGAAATTTTGAGTGTGGAGCTTGCCCTGAAGCAAGTATTCGGTACGGGCCTCACCTCGCACAGTAACCATGCACGAATCATCAACATAGTGCACGCCGTTCGGAAAATGCTGAACATATGTCGGACGGTCAGCCGATGACTCAGCCGCCCACTCCTCGCTGAAATCCTTAGGCTTTGCAAACGCGGTCCACCCGAGCGTGTCAACCTCGTACTCCCACATAAACCCATCCACGTTGTACAGCGTAAAGCCCTTCGGGCTACACGAGATGGGCTCGTACCTTCTCGATTGATACAACTCCACCACATCTGTGCTGCACCCGCCAAGCCAGGCCATGGCGAACACTCCGGCGCTTACCATTCCTGTAGATCCGCGATACGGGTATGGAGTTGACCGATAGAACATACAGCGACGCTCGTCAAACGAACACCGAGACCTCGGGACGCCCAACGCGCTGGGCCGGGGCCTAGGGGCACTCGACGAGGCACGGCGCCCACTCGAGCTTGTCTTCGCCGTCGATCTGCTCGCTGCACCGACTGTAAAGCGCCTCTGAGACAGTGGCGCACGTGGAGACCGTATAATCGCCACCGTATCGGGTGATCCACCCTGCGAGCGTCCAGAGCTGCACGCCGTAGGCGCCTTCGCGAGAGAGATCGCAGTCCATCTCAGGATCTTGAGAGCAAGGAACGTGCCCCCCATAAATCCGATGCGCGGCCTCATGAACGATGATTCCAGCCGCCACCGCGGGAGCGTCGAAGTGGCTGAGGTCCGGGCGCCACGAGAGCATGAGCGGCGTGAAGGTGCCTCGGTGGTCCTGGGCGTCGTAGTACGCCGCGGCGTTGGGGTGATCCGGCGAGGCGTCTGCGAATTCCGACACAAACAACGACGCCCGAATCATCGCGAACATGAGCTCGGCGCGTGGGGCGTCAGGCGCCACCTGCGCGCGGATCAGCTCCTCGTACACAAACTGGGGCAGGTCAGGATCGTTCCACACGTCTTGGGCGCTGTCCTGCTCGTCCGCGAGGAGGTCGAGCAGGCCCACCAGCACAAACGACCCGGTGGCGGAGTCTTGCAGCCTCTCCGGCGTAAACCCGAAGCTCACCCAGTCCAACCCGATCGTCGCCCCGAGCGCCTCGGCGCACTCAGCGCTGATCATCGGCGCCGCCTCATCCGCGTTGCGCCCCGGATGCCAACGCTCCACCTCTACCCAGCAGACCGCCCGGGCGTTGGCGTAATCCGAGACCGGCGGCTGGCACCCCGCGACGACGAGGGCCCCGGCGATGGTGAGGCGCTGCATGGGCAGCCGCCCCAAGGCCCGCCGCGGCGCCACGGCGCGGCGCTCCCCTACCCCACGGGGCTTGAGGGGCGGACCCTGCGCGGACGCCATGCGCGTGAGCGGGTCCTCTGGAGCGATTCCCCAGACATCACCGTGAGCGATCGGTCTGGCCACAAGCACCTCTACAGCCCTTATCGGACCATAGCCGAGGTCTTGTGGTCAAGCAGGGATGCCGTCTTTGACAGCCGACGCGGCGTCTGGGTCGGCGAGGCCGTCGTTCATTCGGGCGAGCGCCAGCGCGCGCAGACGAGCGCCACGCGCAGCCCCTCCTGGCGCGCCACCCAGACGCGGCTCGGCGACTCGCCGCCGCTCAAGGCCCTGCTCACCACGATCAACCCGCCCTCGCCGTAACCGCCGCGCCTTAAAGCGACGGCCGCCCGGCGGCGCAGACCGCGCTGAAGCCCGACCACCGCAGGGGCGAAGCCCTCCAACGATACGAAGGCGCTGGTCGAGTCCTTCTTCAACAAGCCGAGCAAGGGCGACAACCTCGACTGACACGCTGGGGGGGCGCCCGTCACGAAGGGCCCGAGGCGCGGATCGGGGATACGTTGTTGTGGCGCCCTCAACAACCCCGGCCAGGAGCGACACGACGTGCCCAGCGGTCTCCTCACCCTCCTCGATGACATCGCGACGCTCTTGGATGACGTCGCGACGATGACCAAGGTCGCCGCGAAGCAGACCTCCGGCGTGCTCGGCGACGACCTGGCCCTCAACGCCGAGCAGGTCACGGGGGTCCAGTCCGCTCGGGAGCTCCCCGTGGTGTGGGCGGTGTTTAAGGGCTCGGCGCTGAACAAGGTCATCCTCGTGCCGGCGGCGCTCGTGATCAGCGCCGTCTCCACCACCCTGATGACCGCCCTGCTCATGGCCGGAGGCGCGTTCTTGTGCTTTGAGGGCTTCGAGAAGGTCGCGCACCGGCTCATGCCCCACAAGGCTGAAGACGCCGAGGACGAGGCCCACCGCCAGGGCCACCTCAAGGCCGTGCTCGACCCGGCCGCCGACGTCGTGGCCTTTGAGCGGGAGCGGGTCAAGGGCGCCATCCGGACGGACCTCATCTTGTCGGCGGAGATCATCGTCATCTCGTTGAACACCGTCATCAGCGAGCCCCTCTTGCGGCAGGCCCTGGTCCTCACGGCGATCTCGGCCTTGATGACCGTCGGCGTCTATGGCCTCGTCGCCGTGATCGTGAAGCTCGACGACCTCGGCCTCGCCCTCAACCGCCAGGCGAGCGCCGCCGCCAAGGCCCTCGGCAAGGGCCTGCTGCTGGGCGCGCCGCTGCTCATGAAGGGCCTGTCCGTCGCCGGGACGGTGGCGCTGTTTCTGGTCGGCGGCGGCATCTTGGCCCACGGCATCCCGCCGATTCACCACGTCGTCGAGCAGCAGCCCGCGGTCCTGGGCGCGCTCATCAACGGCGGCGTCGGCGTGATCGCCGGGGCGCTGCTCCTCGCCGTGGTGACCCTCGTCAAGCGCCTGCGCGCCCAGGCCTAGCCGCCCACGCCCTCACCGCATCGACGAGAGGTCCCGCATCACGGCGATGGGCTTCACCGCCGCCGCGCTGAGCACGCCGCCCATCATCGCGCCGACCACGCCGCCGATGAACACGTCGCTGCCGCTCAGATAGAGGCCAGGGATCGGCGACTGGGGGCGCAGCCAGTCGTTCTTGAAGCGGTCCGGCGTGCCCGCGAGGCCGTAGATGGCGCCGTGGTAGGGCCGGGCGAAGGTGTCCGTAGAGACGGGGGTGCCCAGCTCGGCGTGCACGAGCAGGGGCTTGAGGCCGGGGTGACGCTGGAAGAGCTCGTCGAGCAGGGCGTCGGTGAGGCGCCGCTTGAAGGCCTCGTAGTCCGCGCCGCGCTTACGCCAGGGCGTGCCTTGCCACTTGGCGAAGGCCTCCCAAGGCACGAAGGTGATGATCTCCCCGGTGTGGCGCTGGCGCGGGCCGGGGTCGTGGTGGGGGTCCTTGAGGGAGGGGTAGGAGGTGAACAAGGCCGGGGGCCGGGGCAGAGGCGCGTCGGGGCTCACCCGCCAGGAGCCCTCCTCGTGGTCCCAGGTGTTGTAGAACCACTCCGCCGAGCGGCCGGCGCCTTGGGCCACGATGTCGCCCTCAAAGCCCAGGTAGAGCGCGAGGTGCGCCGGGGACGGCGGCAGGCGCTCCACACCTTCAGTCCACGGGGCCCGGGCGACGGCGGGAAGGAGCCGGGTGACCGTGGGCCAGGCGCCGATGGCGCTCACGATGTTGGCCGCGCGGATGACCTCGCCGTCCTTCATCCGGACGCCGACGGCACGGCCACCCTCCAGCACAATCTCCGCCACGTCGGCGCAGATGCGGGTCCAGCCGCCGCGGTCGGCCACGGGCTGCAAGAGCGCCGGGGCGATGGCCTGGGCCCCGCCCACGGGGAAGTACGCGCCCCACAAGAAGTGCCGCACGACGAGGCACTGGAGCGCCCACGCCGCCTCGGACGGGGGCGCGCCGTGGTAACCCCACTGGGCCGTGAGCACGGCGCGCAGCTTGGGGTCCTGCACGAGCTTGGAGAGCGCGGCGTCGGTGGGCTCGTTGAGCTTGGCGGCGCCCTCGCGGCCTACCCACGGCCCCACGGCCCGCCCGAAGGCGCCGGGGATGAGGCGGCCCATCATCCAGCCCTTCATCGTGCGCACCGTGGCGCGGACCTCCTTGAGGTAGGCGTCGATCTCCCCGGCGGAGGCCGGGAAGGCCGCCTTGAGGGTCTTGGCGAAGTCCGTGGGGTTGTCGGGGAACTGGATCGAGACGCCGTCGGGGAAGTGGAAGGTGTCGTAGACGGGCCCGACGTTCTCCCAGCGCAGGCGGCCCTCGGTCAAGGTGTGCATCAGGCGGCCGGGCATGGCCTGGGGGCCCATCTCGCCGACGAGGTGGACGCCGACATCCCACACAAAGCCCTTGCGCCGGAAGGCGTGGGTGAAGCCGCCGGGGACGTAGTGCTGCTCCAGGACCAAGACCCGCTGCCCCGCCCGGGCGAGGAGCGCCGCCGTGGTCATGCCGCCGATGCCCGAGCCGATGACGATGGTGTCGAAGGGGCCGCGGTCGGCGGGCACACGCTTGGACCAGGGGCGCGGGCTGCGGCCAGGGGTGGCCTCGGGGTCGTGGTCGGGCTCCATCGGCGGCTCCTCGTCGGGGAGCCCAGTCTACAGGCGGCTGACCCAAGACACGAGGGCCGGGGCGAGCTGACGCTCCACGAGGTTCAGCGCCAGGGCCTTAAACCGCAGCATCTGCACAGGATCCCCAGGTTGTAGGCGCTCGTTGGGGTCGCCCCCGGCGGCGTCGCTCACGACCTTCAGGGCGTAGAGGGGCCGGCCCGCGGCGGCGCGGCGCAGGCCCTCGGCCTCCATCTCGCAGGCGACGGCGCCCCGGGCGGCCCAGGCGGCGCGGGCCTTGGGCGTCGCGACGACCTCAGACACGCTGGCCAAGGCGCCGAGGCGCAGGCCCGGCGTAGGCGGCGGGGTGAGCGGGACGAGGGCGGCCTCCCCCGACACGAGGCCCGTCGCGCCGACCAGCGCCCCCCGTCGCAGGCCGTCCTGGAGGGCGCCGCAGGTGCCGAAGCTCACGAGCACCTCGGGGTCTAGGCGCTCGACGGCCTCAAGCCCCCGGCGCTCGGCGCGCTCCGGGCCGACGCCGCAGGTCAAGAGCGCCACGGGCCGGGCCCCGAGGCTCCCCAGCCAGAGGCGCGGGCCGACGGGGCGCGGCGCGGTGAGGCGGCGCAGCACGGGGAAGGTCTCCACCCGCATCGCGCCGACGAGCAGCCAGGGCCTCACGCCGGGTCCGCCGGGGGGCGCGGCGGCTCGGTGAGCGAGGCCAAGGCCGGGAGCAGGGTCACCGAGCTCAAGAAGCAGGCCATGACGCCCAGGTTCACCAACAAGGCGAGGCTAGAGAGCCCGTTGTGGTTGATGAGGAAGAGGATCGAGAAGCCGATGGCCGTGGTGAACGAGGTGAAGAACACCGCCCGGCCCGTCGAGGAGACGCTCTCGGCGATGTCCGGGGCGCCCTCGTCCCAGCGGTGCAGGATGTGCACGCCGTCATCGACGCCGATGCCGAACAGGAGCGGGAAGCCCGCCAACATCAAGACCGAGGCCGGGATGTTCAGGGCGAGGATGACCGCCACGGCCAAGGCGCAGCCGCCCAACAGCGGCGTCATGGCCAGGGCGACCTTCTTCACCGAGCCCAGGTCCAGGCGCAGCACCACCGCCAAGGAGAGCAGGATCGCCCCGACGGCCACGGGCAGGCGGTCAAGGCCGCCCACGAGGAGCTGGTCCATCACGAACAAGGCGCCCGTGGCCTGGGGATCGACGCTGTGCACCTGGCGCTTGAACTCGGCCAAGGTGTCGAACTGGATGCGGTAATCCTTGGGGAAGATGAGGGTGAGCACCTCACCGCCCCGGGTGTAGCGGTCTTGGAGCGACTGGGGCAGCTCCGCCGGGGTGAACTGGGTCAAGGAGGCGCAGTAGCGCGCGCCGTCGAGGAGCTCATTCATCGCCCCGAACAAGGCGCGCTCCCCCTCGGCCAAGGCGCCCGGGGCCTGCTTGGGCAGGGCCTTCTTGCTCGCCTCGACGGCGGCCTTGAGCTCCCGGGCGGCGGCCTCGACGGGCCCGGCGCCGATCAGCCGGGACTCCAAGGCGATGCGGCTGGCGGCGAGGCCCAAGCTGTCGAGCTCGACGTAGAGCCGCTCCAGGTCCGGGCCGCCGGGGCTCGGCTGGGGCGTCTGGAGGCGCTCCAAGAGGGGGAGGAGCGCCTTGTTCCGCTCCACCCGGGCCGGGGCGTCGGCGGGGATGAGCTGGAACACCCCGTCCACCCGGGCCACGCCGGGCAGAGCCAAGAACGCCTCACCCTTGGCCCGGGACTCCTCGACGGTGGCGCTCACGGAGTAGATCGCCTCGGCGCTGCCCCCGAAGGCCCGGCTGAGGTCCTTCGCCGCGGCCAAGGCCGGGAGATCCTGGGTGATCAGCGACTCCAGGTTCGTCTCCAGGCGGAAACGCGGCGTGAGCGCGACGGCGCTGACGAGCACCGCCGCCCAGAGCCCGACGGTGAGCCGCGGGCGGCTGATGGAGCCCCGCACCAAGGCGTCGATCCAGCCCAGCCGCGCCGAGACCACGGGCCGAGGCGCCTTGCCTTCGCCCAAGGCGAGACCCGCGGGCAAAAACATCAGCATGATGAACGCCGCCGAGATGAGGCCCAAGGCCGCGGTGATCCCGAGCCGAAGGCGATGGCCGTGGTCAAGGCCCCGACGGCGACGCCGCGCCCGACCCGGCCCAAGGTGTTGATGAGCGCCTGCTCTGGGCTGTCGACGAGGGCGCGCTCGTCGTTGTAGCGGGCGATGAGGTGGGCGGCGTAGTCGATGCCCAGGCCGAAGAGCATCATGCCGAAGGCGCTCACCATGACCGAGGCCACGCCGAACACCACCCGCACGAGGCCCAAGGTCCACACGAGGCTCACCAGGAGCGCCACGCCGACGAGCACCGGGGTGATGGGCTTACGGTCCAGCATCAGCAGGCAGACCAGCACCAGCACGAGGGTGAGGGTCGAGAGCGGCTGCACCTTACTCAGCACGTTCTGCTGGTCTTGGTGGCTGCCGGGCATGAGGCCCGCGGTGCGGATCGTGAGCTTGGGGTGGGCGGCGCGGATGGGGTCGATGGCGGCCTCAAGCTCGCCGAACTTGTCCGAGCCGACCTCGCTGGTGAGCGGGTCGAGGCGGGTGCGCACGTCCACGGCGTAGACCGAGCCGTCCGGCGCGGCGAAGAAGCCGTCCCGCAGGGGCAGGCTGCCCACACCCTCGCTCGGCGGGGGCCCGCCGCCCAGCAAGGCGCCGGCGGCCTCACGCCCGGTCTCTTCAGTGGGCTCGCCGATCCAGCGGACGAGGCCGGCCATGCCCTTGAGCGCGGCGGCGACCTCCTCCGGGGGCGGGCGGGGGCCGCTCCGTAAGGCCAGGGCCTCGTGCATCGCCGTGACGAGGCCGACCACGCCGCCGACCTCCGCCGCCCGGCGCAGGGTGGGCTCGACCTGGGTGAGCCCACGCTCCACCCGCACGAAGCCCTCGTCGTCGAGGCCCATGAGCGCGTAGCGGGTGAGCAGGGCCGGGTCGAGCTGGGCCCGGGCGTCGCTCACCAGGGGGTGACCCTGGAGCGCCGCCTCGACCTCTTCAGCCGCCGCCCGGCGCTCCCCCTCCAGGCCCCCGGTGATCACCACAAACACCGACGAGGCCGCGCCGAAGCGCGCGGTGACCTCGGCGAGCCGGGCCATCGCCGGATCGTCCTCGTCCAAGATGCCGACGAAGCTCAGATCGGAGCGCAGCCCCGCCGCGCTCCAGCCGAAGCCTAAGGTCACCAGCAGGCCCAAGGTGAGCACCTGCCAGGGGCGCTGGGCGCAGAGCTTGCCCCAGAAGGCGAAGGCGCGGTCGATGGGGTGGTCCATCAGGCGCTCGCCGCGCCCGTCGTCGCGCCGCCCCGGGGGCGCTTGGCGCCGACCCCCCAGGCCGCCTCGTTGTCACGCATGGG
>JAKLKD010000355.1 GCA_023150845.1 Myxococcota bacterium
CTTGAAGGTGACGGCCTCGATGTTGACGGTGTTCGGGTTGACGAGCATGGCGGCGACCTCCGGGTGAGCGACGGCGGGCCCGATCGCCCCCCGACGTTGTGCCTGGATCCATACAGCACCCGTCAACCCGGCCCTGAAGGGGCTGGCCGCCCGCGCCGCTTCGCGATTCAGCATAATCTGACGACGAGGGGCCCGTGCGCGCGCCGCCCCTGACCCCTCTCGCCGACCGCCGAGCCCAAGGCCAACGCCAGGTCCGCGCGGCGGGCCTCCGCGCCGGGGGCCGAGCGCCCTACGGCCTCGTGCTGGTGAGGATCCTCGTGGGCGGGCGACCCCGCACAACCTTGGCGTTCGGCGACCGGCGTGAGGTGGCGACGCTGCGCGCCCTCGCCCGGCTCCTGCACCGGCTGGGCGGAAACGACCCGCGCGCCGTGGCCCAGGCCCTCAACGCCCAAGGACATCGTCGTCGAGGCCGTCGATGGACAGCGCAGGACGTGCGCCGAGCGTTGGCGAACCCGGCCTATGCCCGCTGGGTGCCGGGCTGGCCCGAGGCGGGCGGCGTCGCCGGAGTGGCGGCGACGAGCGGCGACGGTCCGGCGAGGGAGGGCGGGAGATCGGCGTCTAAGGGCGAGAATCGCGCGGCAAGGCTCACACAACCTTGGGAGGTGGCGAGCGGCGACGGCGACGGCTGGCGCGGCGGAGATGCCGCGTTCGACGCGGAGATGCGAGCGTCGGGGCTCACACAACCTTCGCGGGCGCGGCGTGGCGACCGTGGCGACGGGCAGGAGCGGGCGTCTGAGGCTGGGAATCGCGGGGCGGGGCTAACACAACCCTGGGAGATGACGCGCAGCGACGGCAGGCGGGGGCGGGCGGCGAAGGCCAAGAATCGCGAGATGAGGCTCACACAACCTTGGGAGGTGGTGAGCGGCGACGGCGACGGCGACCACGGCGACCACGGCGACGGCAGGCGGGAGCAGGCGGCGAAGGCTGAGAATCGCCGGGTGAGACTCACACAACCTTCGGAGGTGGTGAGCGGCGACCGCCTTGTGCGTAGGCTGCGCTGCGGGCGCTGTGGCTGCACGCTGCGCCAACGGGTGACCAGCGCGAAGGCTGGCGAGCCCCGTCGTTACCTCGCCTGCACAAGCGGGGCCCGCGGGCGGCCCTGCGGCGCGCACTGGTGGCGTCGGGAGGCGCTGGAGGGCCTGCTGAGCGCGGAACCAGGCTATCACCAGGGCGGGCTCATTGAGGTCGGGGAGGCCGGGTTGAGGCTTGGCTCGGCGGCGGCAGCGGTGAGACCCGCGCCTATCGAGCACGGCCTTGAGGAGCATGTCATCGAACTCAAGGCGCAACTCGACCGCATGGAGGCGCAGCTCGCGGGGCTCGTCGAGGCGAGGTCATCGTCAGATGCCCTGCTGGAGCGGGCGCTCACGGCGCTGGAGCGCGTGGAGGGGCACGGCGCGGGGGAGTTCAAGGCCGTGGCGAAGCGTGGAGACGAGGACGACGAGCGCGGCGGCGATGACGGCCTTGGGGCGCTCACGGCGCTCGTGGTAGCGACGTTGCGGGCGCTGGTGATGCTGGTGCCAGAGCTGCCGGTGACGGGGACGGTCGCGGCGAAGATCCTGGGGATTCAGCGGGCGAAGCTGGACGGGCGCGGCGTGATCACGCGGTCCTTTGGACGGGCGCAAGTGGCGAGCATCAGCGAGTGGATCACCGCTGCGGAAGGTGTCGTCCCGCCTCACCCCGGCGTGGGGTTGCTCTGGCTACCGAGGGAGCCTGGGTTGCCAGGAGGGGGGCAAAGGCGGCGCTGAACGGGAGGTGGTAACAACTTCTGGTAACAGCGCGTGAAAAGGTAGGTTGGAGTATGAGTTGCCCCGCTCCCCCCCACGCGGGGCCGCCCCCGACGCTGGTCGTGGTGATTCGGGCTGCAAGCGACGTGGATGAGCCAGACGGCGGGCGATAACGACGGGAACGGCGACGGGGACGGGCACGGCGACGGGGACGGGCACGGCGAGGGGCGACGAGCCCACGAGCGATCCCCTCCCAGCGCAGAGGCGACCTCACCCGGCCGCGGCAGCTCCCCGCCCGGCGCAGAGGCGAACTCACCCGGCCACGAGCGATCTCTGCCCACCCCTGAGCGGACCTCAGGCGCTCGCGGCAGCTCCCCGCCCACCACTGAGCCGACCTCCCCCGCTCGCGAGCGACCCCCGCCCACTGATGAGCTGACCTCCGCCGGTAGCGAGCGACCCCCGCCCACCGCTGCGCCGACCTTCCCCGCTCACGAGCGACCCCCGCCCACCGCTGCGCCGACCTCCCCCGCTCGCGAGCGACCCCCGCCCACCGCTGCGCCGACCTCTCCCGCTCGCGAGCGACCCTCGCCCACTGATGAGCTGACCTCCGCCGGTCGCGAGCGACCCCCGCCCACCGCTAAGCCGACCTCAGCCGCTCTCGGCGGACCCCCGCCCACCGCTAAGCCGACCTCTCCCGCTCGCGAGCGACCCCCGCCCGCCGCTAAGCCGACCTCGCCCATTCGCGAGCGACCCCCGCCCACCGCTGCGCCGACCTCGCCCGCTCTCGGCGGACCCCCGCCCACCGCTGCGCCGACCTCGCCCGGCCACGAGCGACCCCCGCCCACCGCTGCGCCGACCTCCCCCGGCCACGAGCGACCCCCGCCCACCGCTGAGCCGAGATTCCTCACAGGGGCGGCATTTTTCTCTTGCGGCTCGCCTCGTCTCTGGTCAAGCTGTAGGCGTCTCGCGGGGGTACCGCCGAGCGCGCCGCTTACGGCTCAACGGACATAGGACACAGACTCATGAAGGTGACCACACAGTCGCTCTATCCTCAACATCGCGCCGAGATCAGCCTCTGCGCGACGACCGTGCTCGGCCTGCTCGTCGCCAGCACCGTAGACCCCGCCGTCGTCGCCCTGGGGAAGCAGTGGGTGGAGGCCCCCGCCCAGGCGGTCCTTGACGCGCGCACGGGCCACCGGGCCAGCCAAGGCGCGTGGCGGGCGCGGTACGACGACCTCGGCCCCCTCGACCGCGCCGCCGACGACGCGCTGCGCTTCGCTGAGGCCGCCATCGTGAAGAAGCTCGGCGCCGCCGGGGTGGCGCTGTTCCACCGCCTGCTCGGCGTCAGCACGCTCTCCGAGGTCACCCGCGGCTCCTTGGCCGGGCAGGTGAGCCTGGTGAACGATCTCCGCGCCCGCGCCGAGGCCGAGGCCGACGCCCACGGCCTGCCCGCCGAGCGGCTCGCCGAGGTCTTCGCCACCAACGACGCCCTCGCCGCCGGGATCACCGCCGAGCAGGAGGCCAAGCGCGCCTGGAAGGCCGCCGCCCTCGCCCTCGCGGACGCCGAGGACAGCTTCCGGGACGCCTACCGCGTGTTTGTGCGCGCGGTGCAGCGCAGCGTCGGCGACGACAGCGCGGCGGCGCTCCTGCCGAGCTTCACCCGCGCCAAAGGGGGCTCCGTCGCCGCGGCAGCGGCCAAGGAGCCCAGCGCCCAGGCCCCCGCCGACGCCGACAACGACGACGTCGACGACGAAGACGCCGAGGGCTGACCGACGCGGCGCCGCCGACACGCTCAGTCGCCCTGTAGCTCCGACAAGGCCACCCCCAGCCGCTCCCGCGCCCCGGCGAGCGCCTGGGGCAGACCATCCAGCCGCGCGAAGATCGAGCGCAGCGGCGTGAGGTCATCCTCGTTCAGCGGCCGCTGGGTCGCCGCGAGGGCGAGCTGGCCGAGAGCCTCGGTGAGCTCCCGGGCGATTGTGGTGAGTCGTGCCCTCGGGATCGCCCGGCGCAGCGTCGCTGCGGCGTCCGAGAGCGTCGGCAACGCCGTCACAAATCGTTCCGGGGCCACGAGCTTGGGCAGCCGAGTGAGCGTCCCACACTCCACGGCGAGGGCCCGCGCCCCGCGTCGGAAGCGGTCACCGAGCTTGCCCGAGGCGTGAAGCTCCGCCGTGAGCGCCTCGGTGAGGTTGAGGAGCTCGGCGATGTCTACGGCCTCGCCCAACATCTGCTGCGTGAGCATTCGCTCCGTGGTGGTGAGCAGGGACTCGGCGCGCTCGGTCAGGGTGTCGGCGCGGTCGCGGATCGACACCGCCAAGCCGTGCAGGGTGAAGAGGGTCATGGGGAGGTCGTGGGCTGAAGACATAGGAGTTCCGTTCTCCCGCCAGGGAGGTAGAGGGGGTGTGTGTCTTGGGCGTGGCTCCGCCAGAGGTCCCGCTGGACCTGAGACGGGCGCGCGGGGCATAGGCCACGGGCTCCGCCGCCGCCGGGTGGAGGCCCGACGTTGGGGGGAGGATCGTGGGCGTGGCTGGGCGACGCGGCGTCTGGAGACGACGCGGAGCGCGCTAAGTGGCCGTCAGGAGCGGGTTACGCGGCTGGTCCGGGGCGTGGGGGCCAGGGCGAGGGCTCGGCGGGGAGCGGAGGGCGGTTATGAAGAGGGGGCCCGGCACATAATCCGGGCGTTGGGTGGCGATGTTCGCGCATCGGTTCATCCTTCGAGCCTCTCGACGTTGGCGCGTCGG
>JAKLKD010000356.1 GCA_023150845.1 Myxococcota bacterium
CGCGGCGAGGCCATACTCCCAGAAGAAGCTCCCCCCGAGCAGGACCCCCAGGGCCCAGGCCCGATCCTCCCTCGGCGCCAGGGCCGCCGTGAGCGCCGCGACGACGACGACGCTCAGCCCGCTCACGAGGCTCACGCCCAAGGCGCCGAAGACCGCCGTGAAGGGCGCGGCGAGCGCGGCGAGGCCCGGCGGATACTGGCTCACCAGGCGGCCGAGGTGGGGCGTCACCTGGGCGGAGAAGCCCGGCGCGAGCATGGTCAGGGCCGCCGCCGGGCGCTCGGCGTAGCCGTTGCCCAGATCGAGGCCCCGCCCCTCGGCCAAGGCCAAGGCGAAGCGCTGGTTTGTGCCCTCGTCGAGGAGCAGCGCCCCGGGGCTCACGAGCGCCCCCCAGGCCAAGGTGTGGGCGACCAAGGCGAGCCCGACGACCCAGCGCCAGCGGCGGGGTGTCCAAGGCTCGGCTCGGGGGTTCCACGGCGCCATCTTGGCCCTCTACGCCGAAGGATACACGCCGCGGCGCGTGGCCGTCCCGCCCTTCTCCTCGCAGCGTCACGCCGCGGATGGGCTATAGATCGCCGAAGACCCACCCCGAGCCCGAGAGCGCGCGCCATGAGCGACGGCAACATCTCTTACCTCCCCACCGACGGCCTCAGCTACGACCCGAACGAGCCGAAGTTCTGGGACAAGGCGGCGCTCGACAAAGAGATCACCCGCGTCTTTGAGATCTGTCACGGCTGTCGCATGTGCTTTAAATTTTGCGACAGCTTCCCCAAGCTCTTTGACCTGCTCGACAAGACCCACGAAGGTGACGTGCGGAAGCTCACCGCGGCGGACATCGAGGGGGTCATGGACGCCTGCTTCCAGTGCAAGCTCTGCGACGTGCAGTGCCCCTACACGCCCCGGGACAACCACGAGTTCCAGCTCGACTTCCCCAAGCTCGTGCACCGCTACGACGCCATCAAGGCCAAGACCGAGGGCCTCACCCTGCGCGACCGTGTGCTCGGCGACCCCGACCTCACCGGCAAGCTCGCCCGGGCGAGCTTCGGCCTCGCGAACACGATGAACCGCGTCTCGGCCCACCGCTGGATGATGGAGAAGGTGCTCGGCATCCACCACGACAAGCTCCTGCCGGACTTCGCCTCCCAGACCTTTGAGGCCTGGGCCGCCGCCAACGGCAAGATCGCCCCGGCGCCTAAGCCCGGCGAGGCCCCCGAGGCCGTGCTCTTCCAGACCTGCTACGTGCAGAACAACGAGCCCCAGATCGGCCAGGACACCCTCGCGGTGATGGAGAAGAACCAGGTCAAGACGGCCTGCGTGAAGGGCCTGCAGTGCTGTGGCATGCCCAAGTGGGAGCACGGCGACCTCGAGGGCCTGCGCGCCCAGGCCAAGGCCAACCTGGACCTGCTCACGCCGTGGGTGGAGGCCGGGGCCAAGGTCATCGCCATCAACCCCACCTGCTCGATGATGCTGCGCCGGGAGTACCCCACCCTTGTCGCACCTGAAGACAAGCCCCGGGCCGAGAAGCTCGCCGCCGCCGTGCGGGACCCGAGCGAGCACCTCTGGTCGATCCGCGCCGAGCCCCGGTTCAACACCGACTTTAAGTCTACGCCGCCGCAAGGCGCGGTCGCCTACCACGCGCCTTGCCACCTCCGCGCCCAGGCCATCGGCTTCCGGGGCCGCCAGCTCATCGCCAAGATCCCCGGCGTGAAGGTCGACGCCGTGCAGGAGTGCTGCGGCCACGACGGCACCTACGCCATGACCGTCGAGGGCTTTGAGGCCAGCCAGCGCGTGGGCAAACGTGCCTTTGACGGCATGGCGGCGCCGGGGGCGAAGATCTGGGCGACGGACTGCCCCCTCGCCGCGGTGCAGTTCCAGCAGCACGCCGGGGTGAAGCCGATGCACCCCATGAGCGTGCTCGCCCGGGCCTACCGCGAGGACGGCTTCAAGGACGATGATGGCAAAGGCTGAGGCCCCCGCCGCTCAGCCCTTGAGCGCCGCGTAGACCTCTTCTGGCAAAGGCACCAGCCGCCGCTGGGGGTCTACGCAGCAGAGCGTGATGAGCCCCTCGACCAAGGGGCCCTTGCCGCCGCGCCAGATCGACTGGTTAAACATCGCCCGGTACTCGCTGGGCGCGGTGGCCGTGGTGCGCACCTCCAGGAGATCGCCGTGCACGGCGCCCTCGCGGTAGGTCAGCTCGGCCTTGTAGACGACGAAGCCTACGCCGCGCTCCTGGTAGAGCTTCACCAGGGCCTCGACGCCGAGCAGGTGCTCACGCGCCCGCTCGAAGTACTTGAGATAGTTCGCGTGGTACACGACCCCGGTAAAGTCGGTGTCCTCGTAGTAGACCTGCACAGGCAGGGAGTGGGTCACAGGCACGCGCCGCCTCCAGTGAGCGGCACATAACGCTCCCGGCCCGTGGCGCCCGCTGCCACGTCATCGGGGGAGAAGCGCAAGGGGTGGGCCTGGTTGCCGAGCCACAGCGCCGCCTGGTCATCAAAGTACGGGCTCTCTAAGATCGCCGACTGGCCGCCGGGCAAGATGTTGAGGCCGCTCACGCCGTCGGGGCCAAGCTCAACGACCATCCGGAACACCGGGCCGCTGCCGTAGCTGAACGACGTGCCCGACCAGCCGGGGTTCGCGGCGTCAACGCCGTACTGGTCGCCGGGGCGCGGGAAGCCCGTGAGCTTCGACCGGGGGTCGCTCGACGGGAGGTCCGCGGCCAAGGGGAGCTGCTCCGTGGTGATCGAGAAGGGGTTGATGAGCGCGGCGTAAGTGGGGTCGTCGCCCAAGAAGTCTTTGAGCACGCTGTCAAAGGTGACCGTGTGTTTGTAGCCCCAGAGCCAGCCGTCGAGCTCCGGGCTGCCGAAGCCGTCGGCGCTCTCAAAGAAGGCCAAGGCGTCGAGGAGCGCCTTCACGGCCAGCTCGTCGCTCGTCTCGACCTCGGGGGTCGAGAGCACGTCGAAGAAGGCGCTCTCTTCGGTCTCGGGGTTGTAGCTGCTCAGGCCCTCGGGGTTGCCCGGGCCGCGGCCGCGCATGAACAGGGTCATCGCCCGGGAGCGCCCGGTGCCGCCGGTGGGCTCCCAGACGTCGGGCAGGCCCTCGTCGTCGAGCACGGCGCTCTGGAAGCGTGAGAACCAGCCGTTGAACAGGGTCGTGGCGACTGCGTGGGCCTCGTCGCCCTCGGCGGGCAGGTGGTAGAAGGTCTCGACCCCGCTGGGCGTCGGCGCCCCGGCGGCGAGCCAGGCCTCAAGGCGGGCCTGGACCTCGTCGAGTCGGTCGGGGTCAGCCTCGTAGAGCGCCGCGAGGTGGGCCTCCGCGCTCCCCTCCTCCGCCGCGCCGTCCGCCGCCGCCGCCCGGGCCGCGTCGATGGCGGCGAGCAGGTCGGCGGTGAACTGGATGCCGAGGGGCGACTGGCTCTCGCCTTGCAGCCGCGCCGTGCCCTCCACCGTGGCCTCTCCGGCGGCGATCTGCTCGTTCAGGCGCCGGGTGATGATCTCGGCGCGGTAACCCTCCATCCACGGCCCGCCGATGTACCAAGGCTCGTTCAGGAGGTCGCCGTCGAAGGTGATGCCCGCCGGGTCGTTGTTCGCGGTCACCACGAAGCCCTCAGCGGGGCTCAGGGCCCGGGGCATCTCGTCAAAGGGCACGACGCAGGCCTCAGGGTCACCCTCGACCACCTTCCAGCCGTCGAGCTTGATGGTGAAGCCGCCGTAGACCGTGCCGTCGAGGAGCTGGCTGGGGTTTCCGCCGTCCTCCCAGCCGCCGTCGGCGCCGCGGGGGAGCTGATCGCGGCAAGGCACGGCCTGGTAAGGCGTGTACAGCACGTCGCCGTGAACGTCGGAGGCGACGATGTTCTGGGAGTAGGCCACGAGGCCCTTCGTCGCCTCGGCGAGCTCCGCGACGCTCCCGGCGTGGCCCATGGCGTCAAGGGCCGCAAGGGGGTTGCCGCCGTCGAGGCCGACGTAGTCGAAGGCCAAGGCGGTGATCACGCCGTCGCCGTCGATGTCGCCAGGCACGACGTAGCTGCCGCCGAGGTTGACCAGGCCCTCGCCCGGGGCCAAGGCCTCGTCAGGGCTCGCTGAGCGGCCCTCGATCTCGGCGATCCAGCGGCCGTCGAAGGTGGTGTAGCGGGCCCAGGTCTCGATGCGGCCCTCGCTGCCCAGGAGCGGCACGTCGGCGACCACCCAGGTCTCCGTCGCCGAGACCACGGGCTCCTCGCGGCCCTGGAAGCGGGTGGCGGCGGGGAGACCGTCGGCGCCGAGGATCAGCTCCTCGCGGTACCAGTCGGTGATGTCGCCCATGAGCTGGGTCTGGCTCCAGGCGACGAGGCCGTTCGTGCCCACGGCCATGAGCGGCATCCCCGGCACGCCGAGGCCGGCCTGGTGGGTGTCGCCGCCGCCCAAGAGCTGGGTGTCGAGGCCGAGCTGGTAGAACAGGGAGGGCACGGTGAGGCTGAGGTGGCCGTCACCCGCGAGGATCGACCC
>JAKLKD010000357.1 GCA_023150845.1 Myxococcota bacterium
GTCTTGGCCGTCGAGGCGCCACCAGCCATCGGTCAGCCCAAAGATCAGGTTGGACCAGCGCTGCGCGGGGCGGGTCATCTCGATGAGCAGCAGCACCCCGCCGGGCTTGAGCAGCGCCCGGGCGTTCTTGAGCGCCTCGCCGACGTGCCGCGTGGCGTGGAGCACATGGGCGCCGACGACGAGGTCGAGGCCGCCAAGGGGCAGGCCCTGAAGGTCCGGCGGTCGCTCGACGTCAAAGAGCCGGGCCGAGAAGCCGGGCTGGCCGGAGAAGCGGCGGCGCTGGTGGGCCAAGAAGACCTCACCGACGTCGGTGGCCGTGTACTCGACCCCGCCGAGGAGCGCGCTGAGCATCGGGAGCAGGGCCGCCGTCGTGCCGCCCGTGCCCGCGCCGATCTCCAGGGCTTGGAGCGGCCCCGCGGGTCGGCGCGCGAGCAGACCGGGCAAGACCTGGGCGAGGGCGCGGTTGATGCGCTGGGTGACCGGCGCGTCGCGGTAGATCTCCTCCAAGGCGTCCAGGCGGCCGCCGGGGAAGAGCACGGCCAGAGGATCCTGGCGCCCGGTGAGCACCCCGGGCAAGGCGTCGAGGGCGCGGCCTAAGAGCCCCAAGGCGGCGGCGTGCTCGGGCAGAGCCGCCTGGCCCTCGGCGATGAGCTCGGCGACGAGCCCAGGCGGAGGCGCCTCCGCGACGAGCGCCCAGCCGCTCCCGTCCTGGCGGATGAGGTCGTCCTCCTCTGCGTAGGCGCAGATCAGCTCCAGCAGTCCACGCCGCCCGGAGGCGACGCCGAGCCGCCGCGCCAGGTCGGCGGGGTCGGCCCAGCGTGTGGCGCCGAGGGCGCGCAGCGCCGAGAGGATCCCGACCCCGCTGATCACGGTGATGAGCTGGTCGACGGCGGCGAGGGGGTCCGCCGGAGGGGCGGGCTCCGAGGCGGCGCTGCGGATCCCGGCGCCGTCGGTGGTCACCATCACGACGACGAGCTCGACAGAGACGCAGAGCGCGCCGCCCTCGTCGTAGAGCTCGTACTGCAGGGTGTGCTGGGGGCCGTCCCCGTCGGAGACGCGGCGCACCTCGGCGTAGAGACGCTCCGGCAAAGGCGCGTAGAGCGCCAAGGAGCGCACCCGGTACGGCACCGCGGGCACGGCCTCGCCTCGGTCGAGGAGCAGGGTCGCGGACTGAAAGGCGCCGTCGAGCAGGCCAGGGTGGAGGGTGAAGGCCCCCAAGGGCGCGGCGCTCGCCGGGCGGCGGACACGCACGATGGCGTGGTCGGAGGACCGCCGCCAGCCCGCCTCGACGGCCTGGTACGCCGGGCCATAGCCGAGGCCGCAGCGGGCCTGGGTCGTGTAGAACTCGGCGGCGCCGACGGTGGGCGGGTCGCTGGGCGGCGCGCGCCGGGCGGCGTCGGCCTCCGGCGGGCTGAGGCTGACGTAGCCGTGGAGGTGGCGCACGACGCGGCCGTCCCGGCGGCTCGTGAGGTGGATCGGGTGGTCGGCGCCCTCCGCCGGGCCCAGCTCGACGGTGAGCTCAACCCGCTCCCCTGGCTCGGCGGGGAGGGGCGAGGCGAGGCGCAGGTCCCGAAGCCGCCGCGGGCGCTGGCCCAGGAGGGCCTCGGCGCCGGCCAAGGCGCGGTCGATGAGCCCGGCGCCGGGCAAGATCGCCCGACCCAGCACCACATGATCGGCGACCAAGGCGTCGTCACCGGAGATCCAGCAGGTCCAGGTCAACCTTGGCCTCCGCCGCGCCCACGGAGGAGCCCCGCCAAGGCGTCTCTCGCCGAGAGCTGTCCGCGGCGGAGCTGGCCGACCAGGTCCGTCGTGGGGGGCACGACGGGCTCCGGCGCCGCGCTGGGCGCGGGGGTCGGCGCCGATACGGCCTGGGGCGCGGCCTCCGCCGGGAGCTGTAGCCAGTGGCGCTCAGGCCGCATGGGGTGCCCCGGGGCCTCGACGAAGCCTAAGTCCTCCCCAGCGAAGAGCGCCCGGCCGTCGATGGGCACGCCGAGGGTCCAGAGGCGCCCCGCGGCCCGATAGACCGCCTCGGCCTCGGGGACACCACGCTGCAGGCTCGTGAGCGCCACGGGCGGCGACTGCAGACCGGCGACGGCGGCCTCGGCCATCGGCGTGAGCACCCGCCCCGGGCCAGCCTCGAGGAGCGCGGTGAAGCCGCCGGCGCCGAGCCAGCGCGCCCCGTCCATGAACCGGACCGGCGCCCGGATCAGCCGCGCCCAGTACGAGGGGTCGAGGGCGGCGTCCTCGACGGGCCGCCCGTCGAGGTTCGAGAGGAGCGGGATGCGCGGCGCCCGGCGGGGGACCGTCGCGACGAAGGCCTCAAAGGGGCGCAGCGCGGGCTCCATCCGGTGCGAGTGGAAGGCGTGGGACACCTTGAGCGGGCTCACCCGCAGCCCGGCGGCGCGAAGCGTCTCGGCGGCGGCCTCGATGGCCGGGGCGTCCCCGGAGAGCACGACCTGGGCGGGCCCGTTCACCGCGGCGAGGCCGAGGCCCCGGGCGTCTCCGAGGGCGCCCAGAGTCGTCGCCTCATCGGCCAAGACCGCCAACATCGCGCCGCCGTCGGGCAGCCCTCCCATGAGCCGGGCCCGCTCGACGACCACCCGGAGCGCGTCCTCCACCTCAAAGACCCCGGCGACCGTCGCCGCGACGAGCTCACCGAGGCTGTGGCCCAGCACGGCGGCGGGCTCCACCCCGAAGCTGCGCCAGAGCTCGGCGAGGGCCCAGTCCAGCACAAAGGTGAGGGGCTGGGTGTAGCGGGTCTGCTCCAGGAGCGCGGGCTCCCCCTCAAAGAGCAGGTGGGTGAGGGGGGCGTCGAGCGCCCCGCCCAGGGCGGCCTCACAGCGGTCAATGGCGGCGCGGAACGCCGGGAAGCGCCCGTAGAGCGCACGTCCGACGCCGGGGTAGAGCGCGCCCTGGCCGGTGAACAAGAGCGCGACCCGCGGCCGGGCGCGGCCGGAGACCTCGGCGGTCGGGGGGCCGTCACGGAGCGCCTTCGCCGCCTCGGCGCCGTCCTTGGCGACGACCACGAGGCGGTGGCGTTGGGCTGGGCGGCCCGCGGCGGCGGTGAGGCAGAGGTCGGCGTGCTCCGCCGGGCCGCTCGTCTCCAGGCGCCGGGCCCAGTCCTCGCGGAGCGCGCTCAGGGCGTCGGGGTCCCGGGCGGAGAGCAGCAGGGGCCGCGGCCCTGGCGTGGGGTTGGCGCGGGGGCGCTCCGGGGCGGCCTCGACGACGAGGTGCACGTTGGTCCCGCCATACCCGAAGCTGCTCACCCCGGCGAGCCTCGGCCCGGTCCAGGGCCGCGTGGGCGCCGTGACGTACAAGGGCCCGCTCACGAGGTCGAGGTGGGGGTTCTGCCGCTCAAAGTGCAGCGAGGCGGGGAGCTGCCCAGCCTCCAACGAGAGCACGACCTTCGTGAGGCTCGCGACCCCAGCGGCGCCCTCCAGGTGCCCGACGTTGCCCTTGACCGAGCCCAGGCCGACGCTGCCGGGCCGCGCGCCCGCCGCTCGGAGCGCCGCGCTCAGCGCCTCGACCTCGATGGGATCCCCAAGGGGCGTGCCCGTGCCGTGGGCCTCAAAGTAGCCCGCGTCGGCCAACGAGCGCCCGGCGTTGGCCCAGGCGGCCTCGATGACGCGGCGCTGGGCGAGGCCGTTCGGCGCGGTGAGCCCGTTGGAGCGGCCGTCTTGGTTCACGGCGCTGCCGAGGATGACCGCCCGAACCCGGTCGCCGTTGCGCTGGGCGTCGGAGAGCCGCTTGAGCACGAATGCGCCGACCCCTTCCCCGCAGACGTAGCCGTCGGCGTCGGCGTCGAAGGGGCGGCATCGACCGCCCGTCGAGAACATCCGGGCGTGGGAGAAGGCCAAGAAGCGCGCCAAGGAGAGGTTCACGTTCACGCCCCCGGCGAGGGCGAGGTCACACTCCCCGGCGCGGAGGCTCATCACGGCGAGGTGCACGGCGACCAGCGCCGAGGAGCAGGCCGTGTCCACAGGCAGGCTCGGGCCGCGGAGGTCGAGCAGGTAGCTCACCCGGTTGGCGACGATGGACAGGCCGTTGCCCGTCGCCATGTTGCCCTCGACCCGGAGCCCATCGCGGAGCATCCCGCTGTGAACGTACTCGTTGGGGATGACGCCGACGTAGACCCCGGTGCTGCCCGCGCTCGCCCGAGGCCCGGAGACCCCGGCGTCCTCCATCGCCCGCCAGGCCTGCTCCAAGAACAGGCGCTGCTCGGGCAGCATGTGGTCGGCCTCGCGGCTGGAGAGCCCGAAGAAGGCGGGATCAAACTGGTCAATCCCCTGGAGTATCCCCGCGCGTCGGCAGGTGCTCCGGTTGGGCGCGGCGGGGTTCGGGTCGTACCAGACCCCCATGTCCCAGCGCTCGGCGGGGATCTCCTCGACACGCTCGACGCCCGCGCGCAGGTCGGACCAGAAGTCCGCCGCCGTGGGCGCGCCGGGCAGGCGGCAGGAGAGGCCGATGATG